>JALPWY010000015.1 GCA_023271875.1 Nitrospinaceae bacterium
TTACCCCTTCGTTATGAAGTTCTTCCGGATGGTCTTCTAAATATTTTTTAACAATAGTGGTCCATTGATTTTTATCCTTCGGGATACACATAGTCTTCTTGGTAGCATTGCGGTCATTGTCGCTTTCAGTCAGCGTGCCCATATCGAAACCATACACAACGCCTTGTATAAATAGAAGGCAGGGTAATCTAGATATTCTCCGTGGGTTGTTTTTCCAGTCACATATTTCTTTAAGCTGCATTCCTTTTATAGCAGACGCTTCCTGAACATTCCCGAACAAAAAAGCAATTCCAAGCATTAAACCTAATAATGATTTCTTCATAACGCCCCCTTTATTTAAACCCACTAACAAAACTGCCTTCTCGCCTTATTTTATAGGGTTTATTGACCTTCTTCTTATTTTTTTAAGCCTCCTCATATTTAATTACATCAACGGGACACCCTTTAGCGGTTTCCTTGATCTTTTTCTCCAAGCCTGAATAGTCCACCCCTTCTATTACAGTCGATCCCTCATCTTGGGACAACCCATCCGTACCCATAAGTTTAAAAACCTCTGGGCAGTTGCTTTCTGACGAACCACATGAAATACAGCCTTCTTCAATCCATACACGTGTAATAGCCATTGCTCTCACCCCCTTATTTAAACCCACTAGCAAAACTACCTTCACGCATTATACGCTCAAACGAAAAATTGCACCCCACCTTGAGGATTCGCGTTGGCTCGTGGAAGCGGCAAATGAATTCTGTGCCAAGAAAAGTAAAATCCCTGATCTTGTGCTGAAAGATGGACTAACATACAAATTCGAGTGCGTAGATAAATAAATACTATTTAATTCTTGCTAGCAAGATTGCGAAAATATATGGAGTACATGCGGGCGTTCCATCTTCTGGAGCGCTCTTTTTTTTGCGAGGGGGTACAAATAAAAAAACGCATTTTAAATCTTATGTCTTAGCTTCGCCGGTACAGCTTGCTGCTACGGCGATGGCAAATAATGGCAGTTTTCCACAACAACCGACAAACAACGGTTTCTTTAAAAATATTAAATTTGTTAATTTTTATGTTCAGCAATTCATTTTCCGAAATAATGTCTCTAGTGCTCCTGCGAAGACACCATGCAGTTCGCTTCTAATTTTTTTCGAGTCATGCTCGATCATAGAACCTCCGCTATGAAGAAAAGAAACTTTCTCATCAATTTTGGAACAAGTTGCATCTCTCTCTGTATTTCCACTGCTAACCTCAGATAGAAGCATCAATTCACAAAACTCGATTCCTGCTTGAACAGAATCTGTTAATTGTGGATTTATTTTTAGTCCTCGGTCAACAAGATATATTATTATATTTTTAACTTTCAGAAACTCTCTACGTGCTTTTGCATAATTTTTATCTATGACAAATTGAATTGCTTTCATTAATGCCACTTCTTTATTTCCAACAAAATCACTATGTGGTGATTTCTCAAAGTAATGCTCCTCCATTTCGTCGATTAATTCTATTGAACGCATCCTACTTTGCGATGGATGGAGGGGGTGATTTAATTGGACCTCTGCGTTATCCGGATTGATCTGCTCCGAGATATAAAACCACGCAAGTGTTTTCATGGCCAGGGGTTTAGCTCTGGTATTCATCTGTAAAGCCCTTTCAAGATGATTGAGGCCTACCTCTCGCAAGTCGTTGCCTCCTTGCATGATAAAATTTCCCAAACCTCCTAGACGGCTGTTAGCGTAACGATAGACACCTAATCCAAAATAGGCATCGACCATTTGTGCATCTAGCTCAAGTGCTTTTTCAAAATGGTTGTCTGCTTGAAGTCCATTGATCAAGGCTGTAATCAGGTTACCTTCCCCGTATTCAAAAACACCGATGTATCCTTCGGAAGCGCCTAGGTAAAGATACGCTTCCGCTTTTTGCTTCAGGTTGGCACCCTCCTGATCCAGAATTTCATAAGCTAACTCCTTAACTCGCTTACTATGAAAAATGAAATCCTCTTTGATCTCTGGAATGGAAAACTTGCTGGTGAAAGCCAGGGTGTGAGTGAGTTCTCCTGTGAGACCTGCGAATGCAAAATGAAACTTCATCAACTCAGACTTGTTTACTAAGCTTTTGGGTGAATGTTTCAAACGCTCGATCTCAACCCCGAAAGTCGAAAACCATTTATCGTATCTATAATATAAAGTATCGACAAGCGCGAGCCTCATAGCCTTATCCGCTAAAATAAATTTAGCGTTTTTGTTTTCCTTGCGCAGACCATAATGCTCCGCCCAAGAAATAGAAGAGGTAACAACGAATAGTGCCACAAGGATTGGTGCTAGAAGAAACCACCTGAACTTTGCATTGCTAGACATAAGTTCCTCTATTAATAGAAGGATCAGGCTATTTTATGTTAGTCGAAGCGGGTAGGCAATTTAGTGATACCTATGAAGAAGAATAAGGCAAAAAAAAGGCCGCTTGACGGCGAAATGATAGCACGGAAAAATTTTGCACCTTCCAAATATTTTTTCATCAATAGGTATTTAGATTATCGCTCAATTGTCGATAAAATTTATATAATAGGTAATAGACCTTGGTTGCCTTAGGGACGCTAGAGGGAGGTATTCTTATGAGGATTCCTGATTATCGAAATGTCCACGGAGTCAAAGATTTAAATCACTGGACAACAAAAACAAGCAGGGTTGAGAAAGCTCAGGAAGATGCGTTTGAAAAAGAATTGGAAGACTCCATTCATAAAAGAAAATCTGAAGAAAAAACGAAAATAAAAAAAGAGACTCAAAAAAAACATCAGGCTCTCATTGACGAAAGTCAAGAACTAGATGAGATGGAATTAGAAATCGACCATCTATTTTCTGAATACAACAAAAAAATTAAATCGGAAACGGATATAGATTTAGACGAGGAAACTCCGAACAATAGCGACCAATTTTCCAGTTGGGCTTAATTCACAGCGTCAAGATAGATTTCAGATCAACTATGGGACTATTCTATATTCAGGTAGGGCAGATTAATGCAATTTCTCCTTCATTTGCCACCCCAGATGCCACCCCGAGCAAACCTGCTAAAACTGCCCCAAGAAGGATACTGTTCCGTGATATGCGGACAGATAAAAATGGGTTTGGCTTCAATGAAGATTTAGATGAGTGTAAAAATAAGAGTAAATTGATTTTCTGTTTAGGAGGAAGCACGACGCACGGGGGGGCGGAATCCCGAAACGATCTTACATACCCCAACATCCTAAACTCACTGATAAAAGATTATGGACACAGATGCGTAAATGCAGGAGTAGGTGGATACAAATCAATACATGAGCTGTTTTGCCTAAGAAAAAAAATTCTACCCTCCACACTCACTTCCCCATGCATCAAAACAAACATCAATCCCGCGCCAACTAACATTGCTCCTATCCAGTCCATTTTGTAATAGAATAGGAGATGTATCTAATCCGTGTTCTCTTTGTTGCAATAAACGATCTATATGATATCGGAAATTATACTTAGAAGACGTTATTTGACTCTACCAACTACTTGACTTTGATTTACATTTCTGCCTCCTGCATAAACGGCCATTCGAGTGGAACCAACTTTTTTAAACCTCTTTATTCCTCTATGTATATTTTCTTTTTGTAATTTTGGGCTTGATCTAAATGTAAACGAAAGGATAAAGTGATGGAAAGAAAATCGATTTTGATTACTGGATGTTCTTCAGGCATTGGCCTTTGCGTTGCTGAAGGTTTATTTAAGCGGGGCTATAGAGTATTTGCTACCGCTCGGAAGCAAGAGGATGTCAAAATCCTTTTAAATAAAGGAATGGAAAGCTTCCAACTGGATCTAGATGACTCGATATCCATTAAAAGAGCTGTCGATACGGTTTTGAATAAAACGGAGGGAAAGCTTTTCGCATTATTCAATAACGGCGGGTTTGGCCAACCGGGAGCCGTGGAGGATTTGAGACGTGACGTTTTACGGAAACAGTTTGAAACGAACGTATTCGGTTACTTGGAGTTAACAAACCTAATTTTACCAACAATGCGTAGACAAGGTTATGGGAGGATTATCCAAAACAGTTCTATTCTTGGGTTCATTTCTCTTCCTTTTCGGGGGGCTTATAATGCAAGCAAGCACGCTTTAGAGGGTCTTTCGGATACCCTGCGAATGGAATTGAGGGGCACTAATATATATGTTTCAATCATTGAACCCGGACCTATAGAAGCAAAATTTCGTCAAAACGCCTATGCAAAATACAAGGAAAACATTGACGCCAAATCCAGCCATTTTCATAAAAAATATGAGGCCATGGAAGAAAGGTTGACCAAGGAAACAGCACCTTTGCCATTTACTTTACCTGCCACCGCAGTTTTGGAAAAAGTTTTGCAAGCGCTGGAAAACTCCAAACCGAAAGCTCGCTACTATGTCACTTTTCCCACTTATCTTTTTGTAGGCCTCAAACGGTTATTGCCTGGGTTTCTGCTCGAAAAACTTCTGATCAGTGCGGGAACCCTTGGTTAGAAGCATAGAAATAGATTGACAGAAATTGGGGTTTAGGAGACAGAAGTGAAAAAGTAGTATTACCCTGAAAGTGATAAATTACAAAGTAAGACACATTACAGAAACAGAAACGAGATGGTCTTCGGACTGAATGGTCAGAAGATGGGGGAGAATATATGAAGATTATTTCGTAGACGGAAATGAACAATTGTGGCAACTAAATATTTCTTCCTAATGCTAGACCTCCTATTTCCAATAATAATTCCTATAGACCCCCTTTTTAGGGGTCATCAGCACCTTAGAATTGATTCTATCACCTAGTCTATCTAGATGTTTCATAGAGCACACTGTCTTATGGGGAAAAGTAGGATGATGCCCGCTTATGAATAGTGTATTATTTCGTTTAACAGGCGTGCGTTTTACTTGATAGCAATTAACCCCAATAACCTATGAAATGGAATCTGTTCAAAAGAACGGTGACGTGGCAATCATAGGTTATTGGGGTTTTTTATTATGAAAACACGTTAGCATGACATCGTTCGCTTTTTATACCGCTGCCGCAGTTGCTGAAATTGGGGGTTGTTTTGCCTTTTGGGCTTGGTTGCGATTAGGCAAAAGTGTGTATTGGATCCTTCCAGGAATTGTGTCCCTTGTGGTTTTTGCTATTTTGCTGACCCGTATTGAGGCGATATTTGCAGGTAGGACTTTTGCAGCCTATGGCGGCATTTACATCGCAGCCTCTCTGTTATGGCTTTGGATAATTGAAGGTCAACGCCCAGACAAATGGGACATTTTGGGTGCAATTATTTGTATAGCAGGAGCAGTCATCATTTTATTTGGACAGAGACAACAGGTTTAAACCTAAGTCATTTTTTACCACCACACCAACCAAATATTTCCTGCTAATAGTTGGGCCTCTATTTCCAATAATTATTCCTGTAGACCCCTTTTTAGGTATCGCCAGAACCTTAGAATTGATTCTAATGATTTATGTCAGTCAAGAGTCAGGGCTAGGTTCAGTATTCACTGTTATGGCATAAAAAAATTCATCAATAGGAAGTGGGAGTAGGATGGCAATATCTGGCATAAACTTCATCAAAACATTTACACATGCCCAAAGAACAAGACCCACAGCTATGAATTTCATAACCTTATCCGTATCCATGATCCATGATCCATGATCCATGATCCATGATCCATGATCCATTATAATACCTTTAAACAAAATAGTTTAAGGTACTTGGTTGCTTGGCTAAATCGAGGGTCTTAGCGGGCGAAAAACAGTTAGGTTTTTAGCACGGGAGTTAGTGCACTTTAATACAAGAACAAAGCCTGTCGCCACCCCCTCTACAACAGACTTTGTTCGAGATAGCGATCGAAAGGAGGAGTCAATGGGATCTTTCTATAAACCAAGATTAACTGGTGAATATTAACCATCTGCTAATTTGTTGTTAATATTTTTTAACCTAAAAAATGAATAAACTAGAAGAGTATTTAAGTCAAAGTAAATACGCAGAGCATCGAAATGTGACCAAAGGTTACATCGGTAGATTGGTTAAAGAAGGACGTTTGCACCTCATTAAAGGCAAACTAAATATTGAAATGAGCGATGCAGAATTGGATAACAAATCGAATGATGATAAAGCTCCAAATTATTGGAGAGAAAAAGCGTTACATGAAAAAGCAAAACGTGAGCTTGCAGAATTGGACTTAAAGCTAAAGCATGATCAACTTGTAGAAGTGGATCAAGTAGGCGACCAACTAGATAAAATATTTTTCGCTCATAATAGTTGCCCCCTTTTATCTTGGTCGTTTGTCAACCGACATTCTGCGTACTTGTTCGAGGTTTCTTGATTTCGAACCTATCTTTTCCTTTTTAGTCATTAACCCAGCACCGCAATTAGGACAATTATCTACTCTAGCATTTACTTCTTTAGATTCAAATTTCTCGACTCCATCGACCAATAGGTCAATTCCACATTCCTCGCACTTGATTAACGCCATATTTATCCCCCTTTATTTA
Source organism: Nitrospinaceae bacterium (assembly GCA_023271875.1). Classification (GTDB taxonomy): domain Bacteria; phylum Nitrospinota; class Nitrospinia; order Nitrospinales; family VA-1; genus Nitromaritima. The sequence goes on from JALPWY010000015.1 coordinate 6,500, forward strand.
TTTAAAGCCACTAACAAAACTGTCTTACTTGTTTTTGACTTATCAATTATTGTTCATTTACCATTTTCTTTTTTCTCAGAGTCATCTTTTGAATCCGGTTTTCGCGTGGGTGGCGGGGTCAACTCTGTCACCGAGAATGATGAATGATCTATAAAGCCGGACATATTGCTCTTACCATGAATCACAGCACCAAGTTCTACCATTAGAGCGGGGGTATGCACATCGCCTAGGATTTTGCCTGTGGAGTGTATTTCGATCTTTTGTGAAGCTATGATGTTTCCTGTGATTTTTCCTCTGCAAATAACTGTCCCAGCTTCGATATCTGCTAGGACAGCCCCTTCCTCGGCAACGATGAGCTTATCACTTGTCGTTAACTTACCCTCGAACTCCCCATCGATACACAGAGTATCTTCAAAAGTCAATTCGCCTTTGAACACAGCATTTGAGCCAAGAACAGTTTTAGATTCATCAATGGTTACCTGTCGAGGTTCTCCTTTTTTTGGCAACATATTTATTCCCCGATCAACAACTCAGGTGTCGAGTTCTTTAATCCAAATCGTCTTCATCTATAAACCCTTCTTCTAATACCTTTCTCTATAATTATATCTGCTAGCTCCCCATACCCACCCGTATCATAGTTCATTTAAAATCGCTATTTTTTTACTGGTAAAGGGGTAGGGGGGGGGAACTTTTTTTTGCCTAAAATGGTTTGACACCACACGATATTGTGTATATTTTGATACCAACTACTAGATATAGATTATCTGGTCTCAGAGGGCAACACAGGAAAGCCGTTTAAAAGCCGTATTTTAAAGCTGACTTTCCCGGAAGTCCTCAAAAAAATTTGAAGGGAGCGAAACATGATTTTAAAAAACAACCTGTCGCAATCTTTTGGTAATGAACCAAAAAGATCTAATATTTGTCCTGAATGTGGAGAGGCTCAGGTATTGGAATGGGATAGTGTAGGCGATGGACGAAATATTACCCTAACTTCTTCAAGCCATGAAGAGTGTTATGAAAAGTATCGGAAAAATATTCAGGAAAGCCGTCTTAAAGCAGTATCTTAGCCGACACATTTTGATCATCAAAATCATCAAGAAATACCTTTTCATCTTTCTGCCCCAGTGTTCACCCATCGCCACCAGTTCCTGACGTATTGCCCGATGCATGTCGCCTAGGTGGCCCTTTAGTAAGAAATGTGTCTTAGATAAAGAGTTTGTCGACAGTCCTCAAGGTTTTTTTCTGCGTTCTTTGGAAAATGTTTTACAATCATCCTCAAGGTTACGTTTAATCCATTTGATAGAGCATCTGTGTGATGAGCAAACTTGTAGCATGGTACATAATGGATTATTGATGTATAGAGACCATAATCATCTTAGCATTTATGGCTCAAATTACATTGAGGCTCAGATTGCAGCGGAGTATCCAGGGTTAAGAAATTAGAATGGGGAGGGCCGGCTGTTACTTCATCCAATGTACTTCCGCACAAAATTTTTCCGCAATTAGGTGCCCGGCTAATCTATGGCCGTTTTCATTCCAGTGTCCAAACCCCATCCCATAATTTTCGAACCCATGCAAAAATACCCCATTTCTCTGAGCATGCTCTGCAAGTTTTGGCGCGAGTATTACATTAGAAATTTTGTTTTTTGTTGCAAATTCTTCGAGACGACTTTCTGGATAAAAAAGGTCGTTTAAGCCATTTTCTTTGATGAAATCTTGCTGAACTTGCAAATCTGGGTGGGCCTGAATATCGTTTGATAGGGTAGCTATCATGAATTTAGCTCCTCTTTGCTTAGTCTCATCCCTCATTTTAATAATGAGGTTTTCTGTGATCTTCCATGCTTCATTCCATTCTTTATTTTTTGGCTTAAAGTAGACACCAATACGCAACTGATTCATTTGAGCGTTGAGACTAATAAAACTTTTTTCATTTTCCATTAAACGAAGCCTTGTCTTATTTAGAAGTTGGATCGTCCGTGAGTATTGGCTTATGAAAAGAAGGCCTCTCCATGCCCAACTAGTTTTAATCTTGAATTCTTTTAAATATCTAAACGAGTTGTCCAAGAGGAGTTCGTCGCCTTGATAGGTGAAGAAAGGCCTCATTTTTTGTTTTTCTAGAGCAGCTGAGTTATTGCTGATATCGTTTTGAGTAAATATTGCAAGCAATACAAAATCTGGGTCATAAGGCCAAACTTTCTCCCTTAATACAATTAATTCCTGAGCAGTTCCATAATCAGAAACTCCAAAGTTAATAACCTCAACCTTCTTTTCTCCAAACAAGTTGCATTTATTTAAATCATTTTCTAATATGCTCGAGAAGAGATTTTTTACCGCAACTTGAGATCCTTCCGTCATAGAATCTCCGAGAACAGCGATCCTCAATGTATTGGGCGGTTTTGTCCTCGCAAAAACTGAACCACGCATACCATCTCTATTGATTTTTATGTATTGTTCCCCTTCTTTTCGGTACCACCCTTTAGCACCAGGAAGATGTTCTATACCTACGACTTCACTTAGTCGATACAAGCTGGGGTAACTAAAGTCAGTCACTTGAAGAAAAATCTCCAATAGAACAAATGTGAGGAGTACGCTCAGCAATACAAGAATGGAATTCACATTTTTTTTTGCAAGCATCAATTCCTTCCTCAAACCGAAACTATAAAACATAGTGTTTTATAGTTCTTTAAAGTATCTTAATGACAACAATCTATCTTATGATTTTGAATTGGTGATTCTGTTTTACTATTAGTTGGTTACTGAATACTACTCCTTCTCTATAACAAAGGCCGAGTCTATAGATATTAGACTTTAATTTCTTAAGGGGTATTAAGGCTAAAAACCCCTTGTTCGTCGTTCCTTGACGGTAGTGAATTGATTTTTTAACATGCTCTTGGGAATGAGCAGTAAAAATGTAACTTCCTTCGCTAGAGATTAAGAGCACGCGAACGGGCTCTGCTTCACCGGAATGGAGGGACTCCTGACCATAAATTATTCCTTCGATTCGAACTAGAAATGGGGAAATTTTAGGGCCAACAGCTATGACATTGAAGTCGGCGGTGAAGGGCGTTTGACTTTCTTTAGAACATAAACCCATTGAATTAACTGACGGTGAATATTTTTCATCCGGAATTTTGATTAGTTGGTGCGGAAGCTTGTAATACCCAGATGTCAAAGCTCTCGTCATAATAACGTTAGCCTGATCTTGATATGGATGAGCTAGGAGGTTGTAGTTTTTGTCCAACCACTGATTTGTACGCCACACTAAAAGGAATTTTGAAAACGCCAGTTTCTGTTTACCTTCGACATATGAAATAAAATACATAGCGCCTGTTATAACGACCATACTGATGACGAAAGCCCCCTTTCGATTTATGCGGGAATAAAACAGGTCAATAAGAGAAATATAAATCATTAACATCATGATCAGGGAGTGGATTTTATATCTATCTGCAAAAACAGCATTTTCTCCCAAACCAGATCTGAATATGGCGGCAATGGCCGCTAAGAGCATTGTATAAATCATAAAACTAAAAACAGTCAGATTTATCACATAATATTTTTTATAAACTAAGAAAATAAAATAAAAAACTATTAAAATTCCAAAACTCAAGATGACTATTTGATTTTCAAATGAAAACATCGATCCTAAAAAAGATATAAAAAATAATCCTATCCGAACTAGATCGTTCAATGATGAAATGGAAAATAGAGAAGTTGTATAAGAAGATGTAAAACTACCCAAATAAGAGTAAAAGCCTAGAAAAACAAGATTTCCCACAAGCCAGACCCATGCTAGCTTGAACCGTTTTTGAATAATGAGCATGATCCATGCTGTTGGGATAACTGCAGAACCTGCACTTTGAGCTAAGGTAGCGCAAATAGCAAAAAAGAAGGCCCCGAAAAAATATTTTTTGGAATCTTTAGCCAAAAAATAAAATACTAGCCCAGCAAAAAACAATGCGTGCAGACGCGCAACGTTGACACTCCAAATCATATAAACCCAATTAGGTTTTAGTTGGAAAAGTATTAGAGCAGCAGGCAAAACAAGGAATATTCTCTCTCTCTTTTCGGGCAGCGCCTTGTAAGCAAAAAACAAGAATCCCAATAAGGTGATATTCCCAATAAAAAGCGGTGTCTTGAGGTCAATTTCGCCCCCAATAGCATGAATTAGTAAAATAATAACTCTTTGAAAAAGGAGTAACGTTTCTAAGTTATGAGAGAAGAATATGAGTGCAAGTTTTTTCTGCAAAGAATCGAGCTGAATGGTTGATACCATTTCATCCAAAAGTTGAGGGTAATCATCCGAAAAGGGAATATTCGTAGCGTAAATGTAAATGTAATAGAAATAAACAATGGCTGGGCAAAGCACCAAAACCGCCCCTAAGTATACGAACCCAGATGTTTTTGGGAATAGTTGATGATGGTTAGAGGTGTTAGGAGAGCTCATATGAAGATTGGACGCCTTCTAAAGGAAACATGGAATTGCAAGGAATCTAGTCTTAAAAACATGAAAAAATGGGAAGGTGATTGTGGCGAAAAATTCCTAAACAAACTCAAAAAAAATATTTTCATGAACCCAGAGCAAGTCTATTCTAAATCCAATTGGACTGGAAGGAAAGATTTGTTAAAAGATATATATGCTTAAAGTAAATTAGATTTTTTACTCACTTTTCGGCTCATGCCTGATCAAGGCACCATAGAGAGGCTAATTTTCTATAGCGTCAACAACATTAGATTATTATTCTCTATTAATTTAAATATTTTTTTTCCACCTGTTGAGTTTTTTTGCATTTATACCGTAATAACAACTAGAAGCTTCGCATTAATTCTATGTGACAATAATTAATAAATTTTTATATATCGTATTTTATGAATCATGTTCATAGTTCTATTTCATCTGTGTCTACTGATACAAAAGGATTGAAAAAAATACAGCGGCCGTTGGTTATACTACCAACATTTAATGAAGTAGAAAATATTATCCAAATATTAGAAGCTATAGAAGAGCTACCTGTTCGAATTTCTGCCCTTGTTGTGGATGACTCATCACCTGATGGGACAGCAGAAATGGTGATCAATCACCCATCTTTCGATAAAAATATCTTTCTTTTAAAAAGACCTATGAAGAGTGGATTGGGCTCTGCTTACAGAGAAGGATTTCAGTGGGCATTGAAAAATGGTTATGATGTTTGCCTACAAATGGACAGTGACTTCTCCCACAATCCAAATGATATTCCCCGTCTTCTGAAGGCAGTTTCTGATGGAGCAGACATCGCTATCGGCTCAAGATATTTAAATGGGATCAGCGTTGTAAACTGGCCATTACACCGTCTCTTTCTAAGTCTTTGGGCTGGGGCTTATACCCGTTTTCTCACCGGAATGCCTTTTTCTGATCCAACAGCTGGGTTTAACGCAATTCATAGAAAGGTACTTAAGAAACTTGTCAACTACAATATAACTAGTGATGGCTACGGGTTTTTGATCGAAACAAAATATTTCGCGTGGAAAGATGGATTCTCTATAAAGGAGCTACCTATCATTTTTACTGAAAGGCGAGATGGGCAATCAAAGTTAAATTTTTCTATTAAGGTTCAGTCTGCAATACGAGTCATACAGTTAGGGTTAGGACGAATATGGAATTTAAATACCCATAAAGAACGTGTGTCGACCAATTGTCCATTATATGATTTCAGGCTCGGAAAAAATCCTCATCACATCCAGAGCTTAACTGCTGAACATAAAAAAGAAAGAGCAGAGCGACTGATAATGAGTTTATCTCACGACGAGCGATCGTAAAAAGTTACCTGATTTCTCTTTATTCCTCGAACCCCATACCACAAGCCATAGCAAAAGATAAAAGCGTCTTAAAAATAGAAAAACAAAAGGGGAGCATTCATTCTCTTTAGTGATTTTTTAACTAATTCAACTTTCGGGATGGGTGCTAATCATCGCTTTAAACAATTCCTTCTTGCTGAATAAAATATTGACAGTTTGATAACATGGATGAAAACAATAACATTCCTTATTAAAGATAGATTTTCTGAGTGTCTGCGCTTTTTCAGAAATTAAAAGCCTTTTTATATTGTAATCAAAGTCCCTTAAATTGCCTATCCATTCTCTTAGTTCACAGAAACCAATATCGCCATAAGGTGTAAGAACTAAGTTACGATCAGGGGACTGACACGCTATCACCTGGGTCTTTTTTTCCATAAATTCTGGATAAAGCGAATAGTTATGGTCTAGTACTTTCATTGAAACTTTTTTAACCAGCCCTGAGTGAAGACCTAGGTTTGTATATCCAGAATATTCGCTGTTTAATTTATGTATTTTCGGCAAGAGTTTTTTTATTTCTTCGATACCTAACACATGAAGATTTTTTCCTTCATTACCATCGCTTTCTCTCACAAAGTCAAAGGTATGTAGGTTTGGACCAAGACGTTTAACCTCGTCGGTGATTTCATCGAACCTATGTGCATTTTGCTTTGATAAAACCGTATGAGCTTTGAAACTAAGATTTGGAAAAAACTCCTGAATTTTCTTTAAACGTTCAATCGTCTCTGTTAGCAATGAATAGTTATTAGGGGTATCTCTGATTCTGTCGTGTTCCTTTCCAACTGCATCAATTGATATTCCAATGTTTAAGGTAATTTTTGAGTGGTTTTCAAAAACCTTTTCAATAAATTTTTCTACACGATCTGGGTACATTCCGTTAGTTGTCAGCGTTACATGCGAAACCTTACAACGTTCATTAAATATAGTAATAACTTGATCTAAATTTTTGCGAAGAAAAGGTTCTCCACCCGTAAGCATAAGCCAAGGGAAAACAGGTAAATTGGATGTAATCCTATCTAATTCCCCAAGGCTTAGCTCTTCGCTTTTTCTTTCATTCAGATAGGAGTGATGGATGCAAAAGGGGCAATCAGCGTTACAAGCATATGTGACATGGTAAATTAATTGAAAAAGGCGGGGGCTTAAAAAATGCTCTAAGTGCATAGTCATAGGGGTTTTCTGGTCCAGATATCACCCTTTGTCTTTAAAAGAACTGTGTCAATCCATCCCAAGGATATACCATAAACTTGAACTAGCTTATATGAATTACCTGTAAAAAAACAAATAAATAAAGTCATACAAATAAAAATGATTGAAGGTATTGGCCATAAAAAAAGTGCTGACCCCAAAGACAAAATCAATGAAAAAGGAAGAAATATAGGGAACAAACGACGTGATGGTAAAATAAAAACACCAAAGAACCCATACCGTGGGTTTAAAAGCATGGTTCTATAATGAGCTATAGAAAATAAAGATTGATAAACTCGCCTTCTGATCTGTTTTAGTTCATCTGCCAAGGTTTGTAGACAATCTTCCTCAATCATAACATCCCGCAAAGCTAAAGATCTAAAACCTTTTTTACGTAAGGCTAAAGTTATTTCCAAATCGTCAGTTGAGGCATCTTCTCGTATAGTTCCCAAAGCACTTTTTTTGAATGCCATAAGCCTACCATCAAGACTACTGCAGGTGTCAAGTTCGCTTTCTAGGCTTCTAATTATCCACTCACTTATATGGTAGTTAAGTTTCGAGTTAAAAATTGATTTTCTGATTCTTGGTGTAGCACACACCGCACCAATATTTTTACAGGCAAGAGGTTGAATTAGTTTTTCAAGAGCATCTTTACTCCAACTGGTATCACAATCAGTACTAACAATAATTTCTGCAGAGGAAATTGCTAAAGCCTTGTTAATAGCCTGAGTTTTCCCAGGAGGACTGGTGATCAGTCTAAAAGAGTAACTCCCCAACAGGTTTTCAAGAAACACAACCGTCTTGTCGGTTGAGCCGTTATCCACAAAAAGTACTTCCATTTTATCTTTTGGGTAACGCGTCCTAAAAATATCTTCAACCTTATTACTTACATTCACCTCTTCATTAAAACAGGGAACGACAATTGTCACCGATGGAAAATCTAAAAAACCTACTGTCTCATGTTTACTACCAAAAAGGACAACCAACCATCTTAGCAAATAAGGATAGACTATTAGAATATACCCGATAAATGTAATACTGACACCAAATAAAGAATATAGAGTAAGATTGATTGAAATAACCACGGATGAATTTATTTCGGATAATATGGGAAAGAAGTATGCTTATAGTGTGTCTGCGACTCCAAAAATAATCGCCTCGTCTACCTTGACCTGACTCAATAATTCCCCTCACCCAGCCGCAGGGGAAAAAAGAAATATTAGGTAGTCATTATGAAACAAATGTTTCTACTAAGACATTTTTTTTAAATATTTAGGAAAATAATTTTAAAACATTTCCAGAAACTTCTTTAGAGTATTTATATTCTTCAAAAATTAATTTCCTATCTAGGTTTTTTCTTTCCTAGCATTAAAAAAAGCCCGCCCTCACTTCCTGAGTGAGAAAACAACATAAAAATCTGAGATAAAAACCTAGTAAACCCGTTTTCTCGGTTCTTCTTAGTAAACATATTTTCGTAATCGTATGGCTTAAGATCACATGTGGGTAAAGAACCAACAAATTCAAAACCAGCTAGGTCAAACCACTGGAGAACTTCATCAATTGTATGCAAAGACTCGCAAGGATGCTCATACTGATCACGAAACCACGCTTCATTTTTTAACCTCGACTTACATTGGCGAAGCACTGGATCTAATAATCGAACCAACGCTCCTCCAAACTTACTTTTACCTAAAAACTTATATAAGAGCTGTCGAAATAAAGTGCGCGCCCTTCCATATGAATTGTATAACCCAATAACTATATATCCTCCTGGGCGAACCCATTCCTGAATTACTTTAAACCCTTTTTCTGCACAATCGGTGTGGTGTAACACACCTGAACACCATACTACATCGAAATAACCACTTACAAACGGATCACTATTTAGGTCCCCATTAATAAAAATGCAATTATCAATTTCGTGTTTTTTAGCAAAAACCGCTCCAAGTCGCAGTGATCCCAATGTGGCGTCGAATGCAACCACCTCGTTGTTTGTTCCAGATGCAAGAGCAATGCTTAGTTGTGAAGTCCCGCTGCCAACCTCAATAATTTTTTTCCCCCACCCAACCGATTTCTTAAAGCTTAAGGTGAATTTATTTTCTCTCACCTTGGCATGTATATCATCGATAGTTTCAAATCTATCGAAATTAGGAAAAGGCATTTCTTCGTAAAACTTCTCAATCAACTCAGCCGATTGAGCTTTCACTCCAACCCGAAAAATATTACCTTCTGAAAGTTCTTCAATTTTAACACTACTTTTAAACATTTATAGAACCTCTGATTCAAGCAAATTAAATGTTTTTGCATGACCACTCCTCAATGACCAACTTAAAATAATGATGGCAACCATCTAAACTCTAGATAAATACTTCGACTGAGGGAAGACTCTGTCACGATAGACAATGTAATGGTTAAGGGATCTAAACTTTTTGCAGACGCCCAACCAGGAATAAAGGTGTAATCCGCCTAAAGTGTTAATATAAAGAAAGGACATGATGAAAAAATATATTTTTGGCTTAAGAACAATAGCAGTTGGCGCAGGGTTGATGTTTGCATTGATGCATACAGTTGCTACGCACTTGCTTTACTCCAGGGAGTAAACTAAAATCTCATGCCATGGGAAATGACCGCTAATTTGCTACCCCGCTTTATTGAAGTTACTCTACAAACTAATTAAAAATAAAAATGCTCCCAATAATTAAATACCGGTTAGTTACGATTATAATGAGCAACTTAGTTCTCCTGCTGACGATTGATATCACCGCAGGGTTGCTATACAAAAAAATTAATGGCAATGCATGGTACTACGACTGGAAAGAAGGACCTAAAGAAAAAAATTTACTCCGAATAAAGTCAAACATATACCATCATGACTTAGCAAAAAACGCACATGAAAATGATTCGACGTGGGGTGACGCAATTTACACTACAAAAACCAACTCTCTAGGGTTTAGAGATAGGATCAATAGAAAAGTTCCCCTTAAAACAGAAAAGAAAAGATTGGTTTTTATTGGGGATTCCGTCACTGAGGGGCTAGGTCTAAATTATGAAGAAACATTTGTAGGGCTCATTGATAATGCGTTAAAAGAAGAGTATAGCGTTCTCAATGCGGGAGTAACCTCGTACTCCCCTCTTATATATTGGAAAAAGATTGACTATCTGATCAATAAAGTTGGATTACAGTTTGATGAACTAATTGTATATTTGGACGTATCTGACATTCAGGATGAGGCATCTATTTACAAACTAAACGATACTGGGGTCAATAGTGGTTTTAAAGGAGCAATTTCTGAGCGTACAAAAATGCTCCACTCTCAGCTAATCAAAGAAAACACAATACTGTGGGCTTGGTTGAGATCTCTACTGAAAAAAGAAAAACCAGCCATGCCAAGGAAGTCTGTTTTTGCTAAAAAAGAAACTCAGACATACGAAAATTCAATTAACCTTCATAGAGGCTCTTGGACCTTTGATGAAAGCATCTATAAAGAGTACGGCGAAAAAGGCCTTAAACTCAGCGCAAAATACATGGAAAATCTTTTGAAAACTTTAAGGATACATGGAGTCAAAATGACTTTGGCTATTTACCCCTGGCCGGATCAAATTTTTCACGACAATGTCGATTCAAAACATGTCGTTTTTTGGGAGAATTGGGCAAAAAAAAATAAAGTTGCGTTTGTCAACCACTTTATAGACTTCTTTTTATCAAAAAATAAAGTTGGCGCAATAAAAACCATAGAAAAATACTATATCCCTGGAGACGTCCATCTTAATACTAAGGGGAATATTCTCATCAAAGAATATTTTTTAAGTAAATATATTAACAACAAAATCAGACTTTAGTGGTAAAGTTTCTATATTCTACTGTCATTAAGGTTTCCCCTAAAGCGTGTTATATCAAGGAGAAATATAAACTTTAGGGAAAAGTAATTTTTATTAATCTTTGGATTACAACAAACAACTATTTTTTTATATTTAGCAGTACTTTGTTTCTACAATAAAAACTATTATTCAGGTTTAAAACATGCATGAAAATTTAGACAGAGAAGAAGAGACTGAATGGTTTTCAAACTTATCTTTAGGGATAACCTTTGTCTTCATATTTTTAATTATAGGAATACTACTGATCATGGTAGGTTCTTTCAGTGGGTGGCTTTTTCTTATCTGTTCCATTCTTTTTTTAATAGTCTCCCTAACAAAACCAACTATTCTGACTCCTTTAAATTTGGCATGGACTAAACTTGGGCTTCTTCTCAGTAAAATATTTAACCCCATTTTTCTGGGTGTTATTTTTTTTCTAATTATTACACCTATTGCAATTATCAGAAAAATTTTTGGGAAAAGCGCACTTCGCCTTAAATCTAAACCTAGCGTTGAAAGTTACTGGATTATCCGTAATCCCCCAGGCCCAAAAACTGGATCAATGACTATGCAATATTGACTTATTAGGAGTTAGCATGTCTTTTTTAAAAGAGATCTTGGGGTTTATTCTAGAGCGTAAGAAATTTTATATGTGGCCTGTACTTTTTGCTCTGTTAGTAATTGGTGGCTTGATTATATGGGTGCAAGGTTCCGCAGTTGCTCCTTTTGTTTACACTTTATTTTAAGTCTTAATTTTATGCGCATTCTGGGCATTTCCGCTTTTTATCACGACAGCGCAGCTGCCCTCATTCAGGACGGTGTTATTGTATCCGCAGCCCAAGAAGAGCGGTTCACGCGTAAGAAACATGACGCTAGGTTCCCAACCAACGCTATTAATTATTGTTTGAAAGATTCCGTAATCCTTCCCAAAGATATCGACTATATAGTTTTTTATGATAAACCTTTTTTGAAATTCGAACGTTTAATAGATACCTATATCGACTTTGCACCAAAAGGCTTCAATTCTTTTAGAAAAGCCATTCCATTGTGGCTCAAGGAGAAATTGTTCCAGAAGAAACTCCTACAAAAAAAACTCTGTAAAATTGGATTCAAGGAGAATCTAGAAAACAGGATTCTCTTTTCTGAGCATCACCTAAGCCATGCCGCAAGTGCATTTTTCCCCTCCCCCTATTCCAGTGCAGCAATATTAACCATGGATGGAGTCGGCGAATGGGCAACAACTTCATTCTCTCTAGGAAGGGAAAATAAGATAGAAGTCCATAGAGAAATTCATTTCCCTCATTCTATTGGTCTCTTGTATTCGGCTTTTACTTACTATACGGGGTTTAAAGTAAATTCGGGAGAGTATAAACTTATGGGGTTAGCTCCTTATGGTAAGCCCGTGTATACACAAAAAATACTAGATCATTTGATTGATCTAAAGCCTGATGGCTCGTTTCATCTTGATCTTACCTATTTCAATTACTGCACCGGACTTACTATGACCAATACACGGTTTCATAGTTTATTTGACTCCCCTCCTAGAAAAATAGGATCTCAATTAACTCAAAAACATATGGATATTGCTGCATCCATCCAGGAAGTGACCGAAAAAGTTGTCTTAAGGATGGCTCGTTCTCTCATTCAAGAAACTGGTGAAGAAAACCTTTGTCTCGCCGGTGGGGTCGCTTTGAATTGTGTCGCTAATGGGAAAATACTCCGCGAAGGGAACCAGAAAAATCTTTGGATTCAGCCAGCTGCTGGCGATGCGGGTGGAGCAATTGGAGCTGCTTTAGCAGCCTACTATCTACATTTAGAACAACCGCGAAAACAGGTTGGCTCAGGCGATTCAATGAGAGGAGGATACCTTGGGCCTGTTTTCCCCAATGAGTACATTATTAAATTTCTAAAAGAGGCTGGGGCTCAATTCGAAATTCTTGAGGAAAAAGACCTGATCCGAAAGTGTGTTGAAATACTCAAAGAAGGTAAAGCTGTTGGGTGGTTTCAGGGAAAAATGGAATTTGGCCCAAGGGCACTAGGGGCCCGTTCTATTCTTGGCGACCCTAGATTGCCACAGATGCAATCACTTCTTAACAAGAAGGTGAAATTTCGTGAATCGTTCAGACCTTTTGCGCCATCGGTTCTAAGCGAAGATGTTACCGAGTGGTTTGATATTGATAATGATAGCCCTTACATGCTGTTTGTCGCAGATGTTGCAAAAAAATATCAAAAATCCATGACAGATGAACAGAAACGGTTATTTGGGATAAAAAAGCTAAATGTATCACGTTCTAATATTCCCGCAGTTACTCATGTAGATTACTCTGCTCGAATCCAGACTGTGCATAGAGACACTAATACCCGTTACCATAAATTACTTACTGAATTCAAATCTCAAACTGGATGCCCAATCCTAATAAATACAAGCTTTAATGTGCGGGGAGAACCCATTGTTTGCACACCTGAAGATGCCTTCAGGTGTTTCATGGGATCTGGAATTGAGGCACTTGCCATTGGGAATTGCCTACTTGAAAAAGAGGCGCAACAGCTGAATATGAAAGAAAACTACGCTGAAATGTTTGCATTAGATTGAACACATAAGCGACCAATGAAATATATTCAAATATTTATAAAAACTTTTTATCTGCTAGCACTGCTTTTTTTTGGGAACGCCATTTCCCTTTAATTCACCCAGATACAGATCAAGAAAATGCGGCCCGTTCCACATTGCTCGCCAGATTCCTAGTTAAACATTGACCACTTCGCATTGAATGCGCCTCTGTTGTATAATGCACTGCTAGACCTTTGCGGGACCCACTTCGGCATCAAGTATCGATTATCAAAACCAAAAGTCGCTAAAAAAGTAAAATAAAACAACTAGTTGTTGGGTAGGTCGCCTTCACTCGGATGGCTTAAAAGTTGGATTCAACCGGCCTCTCACGCCGGAAACCGGGGTTCGATTCCTCGTGGGGTCACTCTTTGCTTATACAATTAGCATTAAAAACAATGATCATGGACTTTGCATTTTCGGAGTCAGTATGTATCCTTGAAAACCGTCAAAATAACTGGTTTCATCTTTTATAAAAAGAGATCTTTGAATATCTTGCAACCCAGCATCCAATGGTAGCAACATAAATATAATTTGCCATTTAAAAAGATCCTTATTTTGGGTGTCATAAAAAGTAAAAAAAGGATGGACCCATTGCCTAACAAGAGCATTTTTTTCTTCTAGATAGACGCCAAAAAGGTGATTAAGTGAAAAGGCTGTTTGATTTCCGTTTGTCAAGAAACCCGCTTGGGATTTTTGTTTAAATTTCCCTCCATAACCATAAAGGATAAAGCTCCTACCCTCAGAAGAAATTTGATCGATAAAAGGTGCTTTGAGTAAGACATCTTCTTTTATAGATTTATTGATTTGTGAAGATCGCGTACCTAAAAATCGCTGTGTATATATTTCTTTTTGAAAGATCTTAGTATTTCTAGACTTTCCCCACTGCTGCTCAAAGTTTGTATCGACCTCAACAGGGAATAAGGAAGCAACATTAACTTTCATCCGAGATACGTTCACTGCTCCGATATTTTTCACAATCCCTATTAACGAATTAGGTATAGCAGACGAAGGTATCTTGGCAACGCTTGCAATACGGGTTAATGGAACGTTACGGTGCCCTATAAAAGTAATCCCATCTAGCTGACCATCTTTAAAGACGCCAAGCATTTGCTTTGCAACAAGTGGTTCCAGAGCCCGACGCAAAGCCATATCATCAATAGGTATTACTAGAAACTCATGCTTTGAGGTATGGTTTTTTAAGTAGCTAAATACTTCGCGTGACTCTTTCATGGTTGCATACTTAATATCACGAGTACCTAGGTAAATTTGAGCATGGCTAAAAATCGATGGAATAAAAAGCGCCAGACATAGTGTAGCGATTAGTATATTTTTAAAAGAAGTAGGCACTGAGCGGGGCAGCAATGCTATTATTTTTTCAATTCCTACAGCGGCAAGTAGAATTAAAAAAGGAAGTGCGTAAATATATACTCGTGGAGGGCCCATCATCCCACTCAGAATAACCAGCAAAAAAGGGGTTCCGAGTATGATCAAAAATAAACCACGTTGAATATCATTTATAATCCATATCCCATAAAGTACCGGGAAATAAATCCATAGGCCCCAAGGTCGGGATAGATCCCTAATGACTTCGTAAAACTGTTGAAAGGATCCTGAAATTGAATCAGCATTTTTGTATTTTTCAAGAAAAACTTTGTAACTTTCAATTCCTATGAGTAGATCATCGTAAATTATAAAAAAATAGGTTGTTGTCAGTGCCATTAGAAAAAGCAAGGGAAGAAGTATACTCCTCAAGAAAAACCAAGATACCAGAGTTTGAAATTTTTTTGATTTCAGTGAAACGTATATAATCGCAATGCCGCAACCTGGCAAAAAATAGGCATTACTTGGCTGTGTAAGACAGAGGGCTAGCCCGGAAAAAATAAGAATAAATGCACCTTTTTTATTTGAACGTTCTTCTAGAAGAAGGATCGCTCCAAGTACAGAAGATAAGGCTAGTACTTCAGTAAGAGCATATCCTCTTCCGTGCTGAGCCCAATAATAATGGTGGTACGAACCTATCGTTAGAATTGAAGCAATTGTAGCAGTTGAATAATTCCAAAGGATTTGCCCCAGATGATAGATAAGGAAAATTGAAATAATCGCTGCTAAAAAAACCGGTAGCCGAAACGTAAACTCATACTCTCCAAAAACTCTCATCGATGCATTAGATAGTATGGAGAAAAGGGTATGTTGGTTTGACCCAGAATACTTAAATATTATTTGGGATAGGCTAGAGGAGACGTGTTCTAAATAGGTTGTAGACTCATCTCCGTGGAGTGGCGCTTTAAGTCCTGGTAGACTGATAAGGATAAATAGTAAAGTTGCAATGATGGGAACATTCCGAGAGTATGCGACTTTATTTTGTGTTATCACTTAACAACTTGCTAAAAAGTTTTCCATGCACAGTGAGCCGAAACATCGGCAGTTTATTTGACATTTCGATTATATAAAAAAGAAGTCGGAACAGACAGAAGAGAAATTCACTAGATAGAGGCTTTACACGAAATGACCCCTAACATGGGGGGCAATATCTTTGCCGGTGAGGGTAAGTTTTTGTAAGGTGAGAGATTGAAAGTTCAAAAGTAGTTTAAGACATCGGCCTCTCACGCCGGAAACCGGGGTTCGATTCCCCTTGGGGCTACTTGCTTTAAAAAAGCTAAACGATCCATAACTTAACATTCTCTCTGTTTGCATACTCACATCCACTTGATCTAATAACCATTCTTGAAGTTTAATAACTTTATGCTGATTTATGGAGTTATTATCACTAGCCTGTTCTTCAACGCTGGATGGTCCATTGCTCAAAGTCCTCCTCAGAAAAAATCCCATACCGATGAAACTTTACCGCTTTTGGAAGTAACCGCTACTCGATCCAAGAAAGGCATTATTAATGTCCCGGCGGCGTTAAGTAAAACTTCGAGTCGTGAAATTCGTTTTGGCCTTCCCCAATTATCTCTTGATGAATCACTGGCTTCGATTCCAGGAGTATTTTTCCAGAATCAGTTTAACTCGGTGCAGGATCTCCGGGTTTCAATTCGAGGTTTTGGAGCAAGGTCAGCATTTGGCATACGCGGGGTCAAAGTTTTGGTTGATGGCATATCTCATACACTGCCTGACGGGCAGGCTCAAGTTGATTCCATCGATCCTGGCGTAATTGACTCCATAGAAATCTTAAGAGGTCCATCCTCTTCTCTCTATGGTGATGCTTCTGGAGGGGTAATTTCGATTATTACTAATCAAGGAAATAGTTTGGGAAGTACTTTTGAAAATAAGTTGGGATTCGGGCAGTTTGGATTGAAAAAGAATTGGTTCAATGCGGGAGGGATCTCCGGGCCACTTAATTATCGTCTTTACGCTTCCTATTTAAGTTGGGAAGGTTACCGTGATCACAGCTCAACAGAAAATTCTTTGGTGAATGGTAAATTCCAACTTAAAACTGGATCCAATTCCAAATGGATCCTAATTTTCAATCACTTTTACTCTCCATGGGCGGAGGATCCAGGGGCACTGACATCAGCGCAGGTAGAATCTAATCGGCAAGGAGCTGACCCTAGAAGTATCAGTTTCGATGTAGGTGAGGAGGTAAAGCAAAATAATCTAGCTTTGATTTACCAAAAGGATCTATCAGCCTACGAATTTTCTATAACGGCACATCTAAATCGGCGATTATTCAAAAATAAACTCCCTTTTACAAGCGGCGGCAGAGTTGAGTTCGAGCGGTGGGCTCCCGGGATAGAAGGAAGATCTATTGTTGAAATGGAGGTATTCGGAAAACCCGGCCGTTTAATTGCGGGAGCCGACTTTGCTCTTCAAAGTGATGACAGGAAACGCTTTGATAATAACAATGGGACACCGGGAGATAAAACTCTAGACCGACTTGAAACAGTTTATAGTTTGGGCCCTTACCTCAGGGCCGAATGGCAGTGGACACCACGACTAGAGGTTGTTGGAGGGTTTCGTTACGACCGAGTAAACTTCAAACTAGACGATGCCCATTTGGATGATGGAGATCAAAGCGACGACCGCACTCTTTCCGAACTGAGTGGCACAGTAGGCTCCGTATTTCACTGGAACGAATCTATTAATCTTTATGCGAATGCTACCACGGCTTTTGAAACGCCTACGACTACAGAGCTGGCAAACGACCCTGCGGGCGGATCCGGATTCAACAACGAACTGGAATCACAGTATTCTGTGAGTTACGAGGTTGGATTCAAAGGAAGAACAGTAAGTGGACTAGAACTGGATCTGGCTCTATTCATCATTCGATCTAAGGATGAGTTGATTTCGTATGAAATTGACAGTTCTCCTGGGCGTACTTTTTACAAAAATACTGGTCAATCGAGACGAGTCGGCCTAGAAGCAGGACTAATAAACCATCCAGCAAATTGGATTAAAACTTCTTTTTCCTATACCTTTTCCGATTTCAAATTTACCGAATTTGACGATTCCGGAGTGGACCAATCAGGCCACTTCATTCCTGGAATACCAGAGCATCATCTCTCCTTAAATCTAGATATGTTTTCTAAGTCGGGTTGGTTTGCCCGAAACGAAATTCAACATGTTTCTAGTTTTTTCGTGGATAATGGAAACACCGTGGAAAATTCATCCCATACTAAGAGTCGTCTTACCATCGGGCGCGAAAAAAAAATAAAATCATTTCGAGGGTCTGCATTTTTCGGATTTAATAACTTATTCGGCGAAAAATATAACGCCAATGCTCGAATCAATGCTACAGGAGGTCGTTATTTCGAACCTGCCCCGCCGTTGAATGCCTTCGGGGGAGTTTCCCTAACCTACTTCGTTGAATAAGAGTAAAATATTTTTTATAAGAAAAAAATAAATGCATTGGATTGGTTCTTTTTTATTTTCAACTAATAAGTAAACCAAAAATATTATGGCTAACCTTGTAATCTCTTCCAGTTTGAATCCCCAAAGTCGAAGCCGCCTGCTAGCTCTAATTGCCTTTAAAACCTTAAAGAACATAGATGTATCTGTTGACTGGTTAGACTTGGCCGACCATTCAATTCCTTTATGTGACGGTGATTCAACATACAAAAATTCTAAAGTCAAAGAACTCAGAGAAAAAATTCAGAATGCCAAAGGGATTCTTTTCGCAGTTCCCATTTACAACTATGACGTTAACGCTGCCGCAAAAAATCTAATTGAACTAACTGGTGACGCATGGGCCAATAAAGTGGTTGGATTTTTATGTGCCGCTGGGGGTAAAGGAAGCTATATGTCCGTAATGAATTTAGCCAATAGTTTAATGCTAGATTTCCGCTGCCTGATTATTCCTCGTTTCGTTTATTCCACCGGCGAGGACTTTGAAGAGGGTGAAGTCACCGATCCCAACGTGGGGGACCGAGTAAGCGAATTAGCTAAAGAACTGGACCGTATTTGCATGGCCCTAAGTAAACAACCCTAAAACAACCCTAAAACAAGCTCCAATTCAAATGAATGCTACTTTTGTGGGGGAGACAATATGGAATTTCATGCTTTTTATATCTTGGTGACTTCAATGGTTCTCAATTTTATAGTATTAGGAATTTCTCTAAATAGATCAGATTCTTTTTTTCCAGTTAGCCTTTCCGCTGTCTCTATTTCCTTGCAAGGGTTTGCATTACGACTGATCGCCATCGATTCAATCGGCTGAATTTACTCTTTTCCTAATACAAGAAACAGAGATTCTATTCCCCTTGGGGCTAATTTTATCAACAATTTACAGGGCATCAATTTTCTGAATCGCAGTTGGTTCCCAAAAGGTGTCCAAAGACTCGCCTAATCTCTCCAAATTTTCCCGTTTTACTCTCGCATAGATCAGGGTGGTTTGATTTATAATGAAAGTTCTATCAATTAACGTAACAGTTGGATTGAACCGCCTATCTTATTGCCTAGATAAAATAGACCATACGCAATCATATACAACCCACCTACAGCAGAAACAAGAATAGCCTTCAAATATATTTCACTCATCATGGTGCCTCCTTTTATTTAAAGCCACAAAGTTATAAACTAATATATCCAGTGCTTTATTCCAAAATATAAGCGACTTGATTATGTGGGAATTGATTATTCTAGGGGGAATTTTAATTTTATTTTGGGCTATAGTGAGACTTGGTGAAAATTACTTACTCCCTCGTCGGCAAAAGTCAAATGCCCACTTTACGCAATCATATGCAGCCTCCCTACTCGGTAGCCTATATAATACAGACCATGTTCGGCCTGCCCCCTTAACTGGTGCAGGAGAATACTATAAAAACGGACAAAAATTTAATGCAGAATATTACAAAGGTGAAAAATTAGATGGCCTTGTAATCAGTAAGTATAAAAGTGGTAAGAAATTAAGTGAAGGATATCACAAAGATGGAAAAGAAATGGGTCTATGGACTCAATGGTTTGAAAACGGACAAAAAAAATGGGAAGGGCATTATAAAGATGGAAAACGAGATGGCCTTTTCATTGTTTGGTATGAAGATGGACAAATGCAGTCTGAATATTATTACAAAGATGGAAAGCTAGATGGTCTTTGGACTGAATGGTATGAAGATGGTGAAAAATGGTTTGAACATTATTACAAAGATGGAAAACCCGATGGTCTTTCTACTACATGGTGGAAAAACGGACAGAAACTGGAGGAAGAAAATTACATAGAAGGAAAAGAAGATGGTTTTTTCACCAAATGGTATAAAAACGGACAGAAATTAAGTGAAGAACATTACAAAGAAGGAAAACTTGATGGTCTTTATGTTTGGTGGCATCCAAACGGAAATAAAATGTTTGAGAAATATTATAAAAATGGAAAAGAAACTAAGAAGGAGAGTTAAGCAAGAATTTGCAAAAACAGATCAAAGAATGGGAAGAGTGGAAAGCAGGGATTAAGGCTTATCACGCCAAAGGGTGTAGACCTAAAAAGTAAAACATCCCTAAATCTAATCAGTGTCCAAGGAGTGTCCAAGATTTAGGGGTGTTTAAATTTTGACAACGGTGTAGCGATTGAAAGATTGTTGGAAGCCTCGTGGCTTATGGTTAGAGTCTCTGGCTTCTCAGGCCGGGAACCGGGGTTCGTCCCCTTGGGGCTACTTAAAGTCAATCACTTACAAGCGTCGTCAAAATATGGTTCGTAAAAAACCAAACTTTAAACGTAACCATTGACTGCTTTTCGTAAATCTTTCGGTTTTAAGCTGGGAAACCTGTAACATTACCATTATCGAGCAATGCCGAAATCACTTCAATAGTTTAACATTAGGTTATCTAGTCCTAATCATCGTTTCTCGAATTTATATTTTAAAAAGGTTTTTTGTCTATGAAAAAGATTGATGTTGTGATTCCTGTTTTTAATGAAGAAGAAATTATTGAAGAATTAATTTTGAGACTGCAAAAAGTCACACATGACTTAAATTATCAGTTTAAATTCATACTTGTTGATGATGGTAGCGAAGATAAAACTCTAAAAAAAATTTTAGCATTGCAAGCTTTCGAACCGAGGTTGGAGGTGATTAAACTTTCAAGAAACTGGGGGTTTCAAAATGCTTATAATGCAGGGATTGAGCGATCAACAGCCCATGCTCTTATTTTGATGGATGGAGATTTGGAGGACCCGCCCGAACTATTTCCAGAGTTTCTAAAAAAATGGGAAGAAGGAAACGAAGTAGTTTATGCCGTTAAGTATTCAAGAAAACGTAACATATTTGCGAAGTTAATGTTTTCCTTATTTTATAAATTACTTACAAGGTTTTCTGAGGTTAATGTTGATGAACAGGCTGGAATGTTTTCTTTGGTAGATAAAAAGGTAGTAAATGAACTTAAAAAATGTTCAGAGAAGGGCAAGTTCTATGTCGGGTTAAGGTTTTTTATGGGATTTAAGCAGACTCGGATTAAGTACCACCGAGAAAAAAGATTTGCGGGCACCCCTAAGCAGACTTTTAGAAGGCTAGTGAATTATGCATTAAATGCTTTTTTCTCATTTTCATTTCTTCCAATACGGCTTTTGACCTACTTGGGCCTGTTTCTGTTGTTTACTATATTTGTTGTGGGTTTTGTGTTTATCTTAGCTAGCACGACTGATTTTTCAAATTGGATATTTGAAGAACTACGCGCTGCACCTCACGGTTGGGTTTCTCTCGTTTTGGCTATTTTTTTTGTTCTTGGAGTTCAAGTTGTCTTTTTGGGGATTCTTGGTGAGTATATTGCCCGGGTTTTTGATGAAGTTCGAAACCGTCCTTATTACGTTATTGATCAAATTTTTAATGTGAGCGAAAAACCGGAAGGTGATTAAAAAATCATTTATCAGTCGTGAAGTAGAAGTATATGGTCAAAATTTTTCTGGATTTCAAGTTATGCTAGCGGGCATTAGTTAGTTGTTCATAGTTTGCTTTTTTGTTGCTAAAAATGGTGAATAAGAAAAAATTTCAAGTTTCAGTAATTATTCCAGCATTTAATGCTGCAGCTAATATTGAAACTTGCGTTCGATCTGTTCAAGCACAAACTTTCCCTCCTTGTGAAATCATTGTAGTCAACGATGCTTCCACTGACCATACTGCTGAAATAGTTGCAGGTCTACGTAATGTTAGCCTAGTTAACATGAAGCGCAATGGAGGAGCTGGCGCAGCAAGGAACGCAGGAGTCGAATTAGCTCAGGGCAATATTGTGGCTTTTACTGATTCTGACTGCGTGGCTCCCAATACATGGATTGAACTTATTGTGGCCGAGTTTGAAGCGGATCCTGAATTAGGTGTAGTTGGTGGGTTATACCAGCCCAATAATAAAGTCAGCTCTTCTGTAGATTTGTTGTGTTTTTTTGAAGAAGAATATTTTTGGCATATTAGCTCTCTTTATCCTTCAGAAGCATTTCCCCCAGGGGGAAATATAGCTATGTTAAAAGAAGTATTGAAAAAAGGGAGCTCAGGCCTAGAGATTATGCTTCTTAAGGGAATTGCAAGCGGAGAAGACACTTTGGTTTGTAGTGAATTGAAAAAAATTAGTAATTTAAAATTTGTAGATTCTCTTTTTGTAAATCATAGTTCTCCTAGTCACTGGAAGTCTTATTTTCGCCGTCATATAAATCGTGGTCTATCAAGAGCCACTTTAATGATGAATCGTTTAACGGTTAAATCTGATATAACAGTAGAGGCCTATGGCGGTGCAAATATTATATTTTCAAGCATATTCTTGATGTTGTTTTTTTTAAGCTTGTCTGTGATACCATTTTACCCTTCCGAGGGAATAGCTTCAGCTGGCCTATTTTCATTAGCCCAATTTCAATTGTCTCAGCGCTTCTTCCACTTTTCCAGTAAAAGATATTCTGAGATCTTTTCTCAAAAAAAACTCCCATTCATTGAGTCGATAAAAATACATTTACTTCTCTTGATTCGTTTGTTCTGCTGGATATATGGATTTGCCAAAGGTTTTTATAAACATTGGCATTTTAAGTTCAAAGCGTTAGCTAATATTTTTATCTCAGTATTGCATTTTTGGATTCCGGGCCGAATTTCAAAATTATTTTACTTTGTGACATCAAAATGCAATGCAAGGTGTGACTTCTGTTTTAATTTAGATAATGTCGTGAATTGGGAAGAAAGAAAAAAGGAAGAGTTGAGTCTTGGCGAAGTCGAAAAAATAGCCAATAGCTTTTGCCGCTTGCCTTACATAACCCTTTCTGGAGGAGAACCATTCCTTCGCAAAGATTTAGCAGAAGTTATTAGAATTTTCCATGAAAAGGCTAAAACGCAATGGGTAACAATTCCTACAAACGGAGCAATTACCGAAAACACTATCAAAGGAGTTAAAGAAATTTTACAGCAATGCCCAAGCATGTTTCTTACTGTTCAGGTAAGTATCGATTCTCTCTTTGAGGGTCATGATAAATCAAGAAAAATACCAGGAGGGTTTGTTGCAATGGTGGAAACACTTAAGGGGCTAGCAAAAATAAGAAAAAACTATAACAAATTAAGAATTCAGATAAATACTTGTTTTGATGATTTCAATGTTAAACAAATGCCACAAATTATTAGTTTTTGTAAAAAACACCTCGAATATGATCAGCAGCTATTTTATTTAATTCGAGAAACAGGAGAACTTATCACAAAAACAAATAATCATTTAGTCCCACAATTTTTAGATATGTTGTTAGTTAACGAAGAACGTGAATGGAGAGAACATCGTAAAACTCTTTGGCATAGATTTGTTAGAGTTCTCCAGGGGTTGACTTATATGGATTTGGCTAAAATTAAATTGGATAGGAAATTTATTCGCCCTTGTTTTGCGACTGAAAAATTTGTGACTCTTTATGACAACGGTGAAGTTACTCCCTGTGAGGTTTTAGAAGATAGAATGAAATTAGGTAATATCAAAAAATATGATTATGATTTTTATAAACTGAAAAAACTAAAAAAGGTCAAAGACCTTTATTCTAAAGAAATAGTCGAAGGTATGTGCAATTGCGAGTGGCAGTGTGCCTTGCCCATTAATATGCTATACGACCCATCAGTTTATAATAGGATTTTCAAGGGATTAATTTACCCGGCGACAGTAGTTCGTCCTGCATTGCAGAAGATTTTATAAGAGGAGTTGGAGTTATTTGAGTTACTTAAAAATAATTTTAAAGTCCTTAAAGTTTAATGAAGTTATTATTTTGCATTAGAAATTTAAAAATTAACTCAAATTTAGGGTTTCATTAATGAAAGTTTGTCTAGTCGAACCTCCAAAATTTGTGTCGCTGACAAATTTCCTGTCGACAGTCAGTATGCCACCGATTGGACTGGCTTACATTGCTGCAGCCATTCGAGAAAAAGGCCATGAGATATGTGTCGTGGACGCTCCAGGTTCAGCGCCCAGAAACTATTATTTAGTTAAAGATAATCTAAGAGTTAGAGGCTTGACCCAAAAAGAAATTATTGAGCGCATTCCCTCTGATGTTCAAGTGATTGGGTTGGGATGCATGTTTACTTCTCACTGGATATTTGTCCGTGATTTAATTTCTGAGATACGAAAATCTTTCCAAAATGCTTTCATTGTAATGGGGGGTGAACACGCCACTGGTTTCCCCGAGTTTTCTTTAGATGATGCTCCTTTGGATTGTGTAGTTTTAGGCGAAGGAGAGGAAACGACTATAGAATTATTAGATCATATTGAAAAAGGCCTGCCCTTAGACAAAATTGCTGGTTTAGCATATAGAAGTTCTCATGAATCAATTAGGATAAACCCTCGCAGACGAAGAGTAAGAGAAATTGATTCAATAGCTAAGCCTGCATGGGATTTATTTGATATCAAAAAATATAATGAGGTTAAACAACCACATGGATCAGCACAAGGAAAGTTTATGCCTATGCTCGCGACAAGAGGTTGTCCATTTTCCTGTACCTTCTGCTCAAGTCCTAATATGTGGACTACTGAATGGATACCCCGAGATTACAAACTGGTTGTCGACGAAATGCAAGAATATGAACAAAAATATGGTGTGGTAGATTTTCAATTTGAAGATCTTACGGCAATTGTGAGAAAGGACTGGATCATGAATTTTTGTAATGAAATTCTGTCTCGTCAAATGAAAATAACTTTTCAACTGCCTTCCGGAACTCGTAGTGAGGGTATTGATTATGAAGTGGCCAAAAAGCTTAAAGCAGCAGGTTGTCATGAGTTTGCTTTTGCGCCAGAGTCAGGAGATCCTCGAGTGCTTAAAGCCATCAAGAAAAAAGTTAATTTGTCCAAAATGTTTGATTCAGCTCGCAATTGTCTTAAGGCAGGAATTAATGTAGGTTGTTTTTACATAATTGGTTTTCCTGAAGATGACTACCGTAGCGTTTTGAGGACTTATGGCGCTATTATCAAATGTGCCTTTACCGGATTTACCAATGTAAACCTAAATGCATATTCCCCTCAGCCGAACACAGAATCATTTTTAGATCTACAAAGAAATGGTGTGATTAAAAAATTTGACGATGAATATTTAATGAGCCTTTTTACATTCCAAGACTTTGGTGCGCGCAAAACTTCTTATAATAAGAATTTTAGTGACTTCGAACTCTCTGTAATGGTCAACTTAGGTGTTTTTTTATTTTATATCATTTACTTCTTAATTAAACCTTATAGAGTTTTTCAGTTATTTTTAGATCTAGGAAGTAAATCGTCTAGCAATAAAACTACCAAGATGGCCAAGTCATTTTTTAAAGACACCTTTGCTATAATGAAAAATAAATTTATTAAGCTTTGATTTCCTTCTTAAGGATATCCCTCTAGAAATCAAAATATAGTAGAGTTTGGAAGGAAAAGTTCCAATGAAATAAAATTTTTGTTTTTCTAGTTTTTTTTCTGCGTTAACTCATTAATTAGTCATTTCGACATAAACCTCATCTCCGTGGCATAATCCTAGTGATTTAGATGCGTTCCTTGCATGCCTTTTGCAAACCGAAATAATGAGCTCTGGTTTGTTCACCTCTTTGCAGTGGAAGTAATTGAATTGAGAAAAGATTAAGCCGCAATCATCTCAAACCGGAAGCAAGAGGTTCGGTTCCACTTGAAATCACTTATTTAAACAAACTTTATAGCAATACTATTTTTTCTAACATCTCCGGTATAAGTAATGTTTATTAATTAACAGCAGCTAATTACTTAAGAGGTTTTATATTTTGAAATGCAGAAGTTTGTATCACCTGGTAATAATTTTTTTAATTTGCTCGGTAGTATTAATTCTTAGGTACGCAGGAAAGACTGGCCCTGATTCTGATACTGCTCTTTTACCTTTAACAGCATTACATGTAATGCAAGGGAAACCGTTCCCATTTTTTGTATATGGACAGAATTATATGGGGACGTTACCCGTCCCTTTCATTCAACTAATGTTTGAGAATCTAGGGATCTCCTATCTTTGGGCGGAACTTTTATTTGCTTTAATTAATGCCGGAATAATCACAATGTTTTCCATCTTCATTTTTTACGAAACCAATTTTTTTACCGCAGCAGTTTTTGCTGCAACTTTCGTTCTATTCCCTCATTATGCTGGCGTCCAGATTGTTGGACTGAAACCCGGAATGCATCACTTAAGTGTACTTTTGGGACTTTTAAATGGTTTTTTGTTTTGTTGGTATGTCAATAGAACTATAAGTAAAAATTTTTATAAAATTTCAACTCATCTATTATTGTTCTTTTTCATCTTCATAGTTTTACCAGGCTTAACTTATTGGAGTTCTAAATTAGGTTTCCTCCATTTAATTACAATCTCCACTATAGGCCTACTAGGATGCCGAAAGGTCCTAGCTAAAAAATTTTCACACTTTTACCCCAGAGTTAAAGCTTTAAAATCGGATCTTTCTATTTTTCTGATTACGCACTGTAAAGTAAAATTTACGTTGCTTAGTCTACTTATAGTCTCATTTTTAAGTCTGCTTTTTATACAGTTGTATCCTGAGAAAAACCTCTTTGATTATTCCTCCCCAAAAAACATACAAGAAAAATCAGTGGTCCCGGAAATTCCGTTTGCTCCAAAAACAGAAACACATCAATTTTCTGCAGTTAATTTTATTGCTTTAGTTCAAAAAGGTTTCGAAAGAATCAAAAATAATATCTTCTTTATGCCCAAACTCTATCTCAAATTATTTTCAAATTTCATTCACCCCGTCATTTTTCTTTGGGCTGTTTTGCCTCTCTTGCTTGGAGGATATTATTATTTTTCAAAACGAAAAGAGTTTTTTTCGTTCCTAAGCGGTAATTGGACAGAAATAAAATTTAAATGGATTATTTTAGCGATACCATTTTCAAACATTCTGATTATATGCCTACGTCATGAGTCTTTAAATGATCTGGGATATATACGCTATTTTGTAAGTCTGAACTTATCAGCTTTGGCCTTTATCCCGTTATATTTTTCCTTAATTCAAAAACCTTTTTTAAAGAATTTTCTTTTAACCTTATATTTATTTCTAGCGGTAGCTTCCTATTTTCATAGCCAGCCCAAACACTATAAAGAGTTAAATGATATTCCTTTTAAAATAAATTTTATAACATCTATGTATTCGGACCAATTAAGACTGTCACCCTCTGAGAAAAAACTCATACATTTTTTAGAGCATGAACAATTACACTTTGGTTACGCAAATTACTGGTCTTCTTATAGATTAACGTTTCTTACCCATGAAAGATTCATAATATCTCCTAGGCCTGGACAGCATATTAGGTATAAACCTTATGATAATCTGGTGAAAAGTTCAAAAAATCCATTTTATATTTTTGACTCGAAACTAGGAGACGATCCAGAGGCATATAAAAGACTGCACCCGGTTATATTTAAAAATCTCCGGCAAAAACGATTTAACAATATATTAATTTTTTATTGATATATATTTACGGTTTCACTCTTGAATATGAATGGGTATCTTTTCCAACATCTTGTTGTGGCACGAGATTATATTAAGTTTGCTAGAGTCTTCGGGGCTATTGATAGCCCCTTAAATCCTGATTTATACTTTCAATTATTTTCCAATATAATTTTCCCAACATGCTTATTGGTTGCAAATAGAGCGTGTGCTTCATTCGCTTGATCAAAGCCAAATTTTTCTTCATGAATAAGTGGCTTAACCGATCCCTCATCTATCCATTTGGCGACATTATTCAATACAAAGCCATGATAGGCTCGACCTTTTCCTGTAAGCATTGGTAAAAGCATAAATACTAAATGTAAACTTAGCCCCTTCATATGCATTGGTGTTAGATCATGCTTATTACCCCCTATAATACCGATCACTTGACCATTGACTTTAGCAGCTTCTAAAGATTTGTCGAGGTTGTCCGCTCCGATGGTATCGAATACGACATCAAAACCTTTACCTTTAGTAAGACGCTGAGTATAGTCCTCAACTTTTTCATCACGATAGAAAATAATATCCTCTGCTCCTAGGCCTCTAGCGACTTTTGCTTTATCTTCAGAAGATACTGTTGTTGCGACACGAGCGCCATGTTGCCTAGCAAGTTGTATAGCGATATGACCCACACCTCCTGTTCCACCATGAATTAGAACATGATCTTCCTTTTTTATATGAGCACGATCAAACAACCCTTCCCATGCGGTTATAGTCACAAGTGGTAATGCCGCAGATTCAGAAAAACTCAGTGACTTGGGTTTCAAAGCGATTAAATTACTATCTGCTAGCATGAAATCAGCTAATGCACCTTCAATATTTCCTGCTTCCCCTTGTAACCCTCCAGCACAACCGTAAATCTCATCACCCGTTTTAAAGTCAGTTACTCCTTCTCCCACTTCGGTTATGACCCCAGACACATCCATATGAAGGATTCCAGGTAAGGCAGGATTAATTCCCAAATCACTTTTAAGGAGCTTATGATCAATGGGGTTAAGACTTGAGGCTTTCACCTTAACAACTACATGCCCTTGTTTTGCACTAGGTTTATTAACTTCGTCTTCAATAAGTTTTGCAGCATCTCCGTACTCATGAACCCTATAAGCTTTCATCACTCAATTCTCCTATGTAATTACATCCCCTAACTAATTTGCCATCAAGTGGCCTATTTTTGGCCCATTTTTGGCCCATTTTTAGCTCCGATACAAACCCTTGAAATTCCAGCATTTTGATTCAATTCAGTTGTCATGGGTTTTAAACTAAGATATAACCAAATTAAATTTCCCCAAAGATATTTAGTAATTCTTTCTAACTCAATTGTTCACAAAAGTAACAAAGGAGAAGGTAGTTTTGTTAATAGGTTTAGATAAAGGAGGCGTTAATGGGAAAGGACCGGCTAAAAAGTGAACAAAGAGAGTTTTTTCGTGTATCGGTAGGTCGATTAAATAGTGTCATAAGAAATGAATCAGGGGCTTTTGAAGTGGTTGAAAAATCAATCAAACCATTAGATACACCTATTGAACTTAAAGATGTTTCTACTGGTGGACTGCGTATAGAGTCAGCAAAAGAGCAGTTCAAGAAAGGTACATCTTGTGAAATAGTTTTACCAAAAATCAAAGATCTAGATGGTAAAAAATTAAAATGCGAAGTTTCACGAGCAACGTTTATAGACGCGAAATGGGTTCATGATATAGGATTAAGATT
>JALPWY010000016.1 GCA_023271875.1 Nitrospinaceae bacterium
ACTTCGCTGTTTCTAAAGTGAATCGGTAGGATTCGATAACTGGATTGGCAAAGAGCTTTTCGCACATCTCTGTGACTCTATTTTCTGCTTCTTCTCTAGAAACTCCATCCATCTGCAATTCCAAGTATTTTCCCATTTGGATCTCAGACACCTCATTATACCCGAGATCCTTTAGGGCGTGATGCACAGCCTTGCCCTGAGGATCTAAAACACCATTTTTGAATGTGATGTGAATTTTAGCTATCATTTTGGGGTGAGATTATCACAAAACTCAACCCTTTTCACAATGCTTTTAAAAAAATAGTGCCTATAAAAACTGTAAAACCAATCTTTAAACAACGGATAATTTTATCTACCGAGTAAATTTTCTTGAATCCAACCTTAGTAACCGCTATATTTTTTGCTTTGGTTTTCAAATTTATGATGGGAAAAACGTATGCAAAATCGTTGGAATGAATCTAAGTCCAAGGCAGCAATAGAACAATACAAGGATGTATCAAAAGATATCACCCTAAGAGTATATACCTCTAGACTGATAGGAGCTGACCCCAGTTTAGTACTCCATGGCGGCGGTAACACTTCTGTAAAATCCGTTACCACAAATGCCGTTGGCGACGAGATTAACGTTCTTTACGTTAAAGGAAGTGGATGGGATCTCGATACATTAGAACCACCTGGCCTTCCTGGAGTACAACTGGACCATCTGATCAAACTAAGAAACCTGGACTGTCTTAGTGACGAAGATATGGTTAACGAGCAAAGAACCCACTTACTCGATGCTACATCCCCAAATCCATCTGTCGAAACTTTATTACACGCTTTTTTACCTCACAAGTTTATAGACCATTCCCACGCAGACTCCATTTTAGTGCTTGCCAATCAACCCAATGCTAAATCACTTTGTGAAAATATTTACGGAGAAACGATGGGAATCGTTCCTTATATCATGCCCGGATTTGATTTAGCTAAAGCAGCCGCAGAAGTTTATGAAACAAACCCTAATGTCAAAGGTCTGGTACTGATAAATCACGGGCTGTTCACTTTTGGGAACACAGCAAAAGAAAGTTACGACCGTCACATAGAGGCAATACAACAAGCCGAGGATTTTATAGCCAGTCATGATGAAAAAAAACTATCGCCTATTAATGCAAAAATTACTAGTGATGAAGGAGTGCTCACATCGATTGGCCCTTGTTTACGTGGATTATTCTCAAAAGAAACGGGCCAAAATTGGTTAATCCACTACAGGGAAGACCCCGCTGCCTGTGCTTTTGCCTCAAGTCTAGAGTGCGAAGACTGGTCACAAATTGGGACCGCAACACCGGATCATGTAATTCGCACCAAACAAAAACCTCTTCTACTAAACCCTAAGCATTTAAATAACTCGGAAAAACTCCGGAAAGAAATTTCTAGTGCTCTCGAAAAGTATAAAAATAATTACCATAAATATTTTAAAACTAATATTCAAAGCAAAGGAGTCGACAAAAAAGAACTTGACCCTCTGCCACGAATTATACTAGTCACCGGCCTTGGATTAGTAACTATTGGAAAGTCGGTCAAAGAAACAGAAATCTCTGCCGATATTTACCAACATACCATCGGCATTATCAGAAAATCGTTCAACATAGGCCAATTCTCACCACTAAAGGATAACGATCTGTTTGATATGGAGTACTGGTCTTTAGAGCAAGCAAAGTTAGGCAAAAACAAACCCGCGACGGCACAAGGAAAAATCGTTTATATCACAGGAGCAGCATCGGGAATTGGCCTAGCTACTGCGAAATTGTTTGCAGAAAATGGTGCTAGCCTTTTTCTAGTTGATCTAGATAAAGAAACCTTGATTTGTGAGGTAGAAAAACTACGCAAACAATTTAAAACCGGAATCGCGTTTCACGTAGTAGACGTTACAGCGGAAAAAGAAGTGAAAAAATCTTTTGAATATCTAATAAAAACATTCGGGGGAATTGATATCTTAATCTCCAATGCTGGTAATGCAATCAGAGGCAAAATAGGTGAAGTGGATTCTGCAACTTTGCGAAAAAGCTTCGAGTTGAATTTTTTCTCTCACCAGACACTGGCATCTCAGGCAGTTCAACTGTTTCAAAAGCAGAATACAGGCGGTGTTTTAATGTTCAACGCATCCAAGGCGGCATTTAACCCCGGAAAGGATTTTGGCCCCTATGCTCTGCCAAAAGCAGGAGTAATTGCCTTGATGAAGCAATACGCCATCGATTATGGTAAAGATGGTATTCGTTCGAATGCAGTCAATGCAGATCGTATCCGCACTAAGCTTTTCACCAAGGAAGTGCTCGCCGAACGGTCGACCGCCCGCGGTTTGACCCCTGACGAATACTTCAAGAGTAACCTACTTGAAACAGAAGTATTCGACACCGACGTCGCTAAAGGATTTTTTGATACTGCTCTGGCCGAAAAAACAACGGGTAGTGTCGTTATCGTCGACGGCGGTAATATCGCTGCGAGTCCTCGCTAAACTCTGATTTAAAATGTTTAATTAAAAATTATAGTTCCCAACCTTTAACAGCGCAGAGTTTTAACATGGCAGGTAGTAATGTAATACTGGCCACAAGACAACAACCAACACCCAAGGTTAAAACAAGCCCTAGGCTATAGACACCCTGATAGTCGGCAACCATCAGACTACCAAACCCAATCATTGTTGTAAGTGAACTAAGAACCACTCCTTGTCCTGTACTTCTTGATAAAATATTTACGTTTTTGTCTGTTTCCTCTCGATAACGGTGAACTAGATGCACACCATTGACAACCCCTATTCCAATGATCAATGGTAGAATAACCAGATTAGCAAGGTTAAATGAAATTCCTGCCAAGTCCATGACTCCAACCGTCCACATTGATCCTGCTACAACCGGAAGCAAAACGATTAGCGTAGCACGAATATTTCCGAAGGACACAAGAATGTATGTAAATATGGCGACCATCGCGTAAACTCCCCCTTGAAAGTATCCATCCCTCATTAAACGGGTTGATTCAAACATGTGTATAGCGTTCCCTGTAACTCCTGAATCAACCTGCCTCAATTGCCCCATAAACTCCTCCCTCTGGGCAATATCCCATATGTCCACGCTGGGGTATACAGTAATCAAATATACTCCATTCTGACTAACATATCTTTTTCGCAAACTTTCAGATATTTCTGCAACAGTGACAGGAGAAACATCAACACTCGCTTTTAAGTCGGCAATCTTATCTCTGTAGTCAGAAAAAAGATTTTCTGAAAAATTATTAAGCCTTTTTTCCGCAATCTCCACAGATTGTGCTTCACTCTTATCTAGAAAAAGTTGTGCAAGTTTTCTTGCTTCAGCTACCCCCCTATTGCCTTCTTTGCCTTGAAGTTTAAAACGAATTTTCCTCATCGTTTTTACCAAGCGTGGATGCGAAACTGGAGAAACCTCGTCTTCAACTTTAATGTTTTTTAAAACTGGTCTCAATTCTTTGACATATTCAATCTTTTTCTTCTGATCTTCTGGTAAGAGGGAAACTATACTCTCAACATTTCCGACAGTTGAAAGTTTTTCGAGCGCATGATGTTTTTTGACCGTTTCCTCTAAGGAATTAGCAAGCACCGCAACTGACCAGGCTGAGCGTCCCGCCTGTTCAATCACTTTCATTTCATATTTCACTGCCTCGGTCCCGTGAGCCTGCAAATTAAGCAGATTATAATCAAACACCACGGTCCTTAAGGAAAAAAGAGAGAAAATAAATAAAATCGTGGAAACAAAAATAATCGAACGATAGTTTTGAAAAAAGCTTTCAAGGTAAGAACCTCCCCACTCAAACTGCTCCTGCGGATACTTAGGCTTGCGTAACTTTTCCTCTATACTGATCAAAGCTGGTAAGACAAGGATCATCGAGATCATGCAAAAGAGAATACCTCCTCCAGAGATTTTTCCCAGTTCGACGATACCGATAAAATCGGTGAAAACCATACCGCCGAAAGCCATAGCCGTTGTCACTGCACCTGCAAAATTCCCACGCCCGGTACCTTGAACCGTTTTTTGCAGTGCACGAAGAATATCACCTCCGGACATCCGTTCTTCTTTATATCGCTCCAGAACATGAATCCCAAAATCAATTCCCAAGCCGATCAAAATGGTAGCAAACACAATGGTCAAAATATTTAAATGACCCACTACAAACGTAGCCCATCCAATCGACCAGCATAAGGCAATAACAAGTGAAAATACAGCAAGGAGTGGTTTTACTACTCCGCGGTAAGCAATAATAAATAACAATGTCACTCCAAAAAGGGCTATTTGCGAAGCCTTTCGAACATCGACCTGAGTTATCGCCATTTCATCAGCGGCAATAACATCTTCACCTGTTAGACCCACTTCAACTCCTGGGAACCGTGGGCGTGCTTCTTTAATTAATTTACGAATCAAACCTATAGAGTCAGAGACCGACCTGGTTTCCTTGCTTTCGTCATTGGGAACTATGAGGATGAACATAAGCCTCTCATCATCTGAAACCAAATACCCTTCCTTACGTAAAGATGTTTTGTCGCCCGTCAAAAAAGAATTCCAAGGCGAGTGATATGAGCCTTTCCCTTCTAAATACAAAAGCATTTGTTTTTCAAGGGCGATTAACAAACTAAGGTCACTCGTTTCACCTTTGTCACCTTTGCTATCCTCACCTCCGAGAAATCCAGTCAAAATCGAATCTACCATCCCCGCACTTATTTCAGCATTAACAGTTTCCATGAGTTTGTTAAGTCCGGGAGATGTATTTACTTTTCTAAGGAAGTTTTCGTGTGATTCAATTTTAATTCCAAGGTCAACAAGTTCATTTTGTTCAAGATACAAAAGCCCTTTTTTTCTAAAATACTCCGTATCAATTTTATGAAATACCGTCGAAAAACTCTTCGAATGCAACTTTAACTGGGCCACGAAAAAATCTACAAACCCCTTCATTCTTGCAGGGTCTTCATCGGCAACAACTATCATCATTCCATCAAAATCCTCAAATTCCTGACGATATCGCTCGTAGATTTCTATATAGTCTAGATTTTGCGCGACTAAGTCGCCTCGGTTATTTTTAAATGAAAGTTTTTCGACTGCAAACCATACAGACAGACTTGCGGTCAACAAAGAAATCAGAATTACAGTGACGGAATGCGTATAGGCGAGTCGTTCAATGCTTAGAAAAAAGCGGTCAAAAAAACCTAACTCCTTCTTAGCTTCAGAGCTATTCTCGTAGTCTAAATTATTCATATTTTATTTCTAAAGTAGTGATTAAGGTCGACTTTGTTTGGAAATAAAAAACACGATAAAACCAGACCTACGAACAGTAAGAATCAGAAGCCTACCATCTTATCAGGCAACAGTCTCAACTAAACAACAATGTAACCAAACCGATTTTATTTTTAATCTAGGGAAGGAAATACTTAGAGAGGTATTGGAGGAAAACATAACCTGCGGTTAGAAAGTTGCAGTCCTTAGGCCCAAACCAACATCAGAGAACCACTACATCAAAAACGGTATCCCAAGCTAAATACGTGGGAGTTGAGTCCGATATTTGGTTTATCCATACCTGCATTTGAAACGTGAAAAAGTCTATAGTTAAAAGAGTATGTCCCTGACTCGCGGAATATTTCTACACCCGCTCCTGCATGAAGTAAAAATTGAAATTCGGAACCTAATTCACGTTCAGCGTGCTCACGCCAGTCCTGCATAGAAAACCCAGCACCTGCTAAAATATTCGGGGCCCATTTTCTCTGCGAATTCAAAAATTTATAATTTACCATAACAGGAGAAAAACCTATCAGGTATTCGTGCTCGCGGTGGGTAAGCACAGCCAAACCCGCTTCAACATGCCAATATAAAGCCCCCTGCAAAAGGGAGTCTGGGGCGATGACCCCGGTTAAATTTTTTTGCCAGTTCGGAAATATAAACGCAAAACTGAGATCTGTTCTATCTCTCCCCGGCGGCAAGTCAAAAGTATGGCCGAAGCCAAACTCCCCACCAAAAGAAGTATTCTCCTTGGCAAACCTATCAGCGAAGTTTTGAGCTCCCACAAAAACAGGGTTCGCGATAACCACAGTCACAATCCAAAAGAAAAGAATTCGACACATACAGGCCCTTCAAGTTTAAGCTTAGTTATTGTTTTACCATAGATTACCTAAATTTCATCGGAATATTAACACAAACTCATAAGGTCTTAAAATATATTTATTTCAATTTGTTTTTACAAGAATTAAGTGGTATGGTTGGCTCCCAAGTAAGTAAAAACAGACATTTATCACTTTATAAGGACTTCTCATTATGATGGGCATTGGTTTTCCAGAATTGATGATCATTTTGGTTATAATCATGATCATTTTTGGCGCCGGGAAGCTTCCAGAAATTGGTAGCGCCTTTGGTAATAGTATTAAGAATTTCAAAAAATCTATGAAAGAAGCTGAAGAAATTCAAGAAGCAACAAATCTAGAATCCACCGAAACTAGCGAAGATTCAGAAGGTTCGGAACCATCCGAGGGTGAAACCACTAAAGAACCTGCGCCAGCTGAGGACGCTAAAGAAAACTAGGACCCATCTTTACGATCTACTACTCCTCGCACCCCCATTAAAACCTTAGTCTCTTTTTGAAATTAGAGGTTTTATAGTTCTTTTTTAGATCGATTTTTATGCAAGTGGCATCAAAATAAAGTGAGGTGAGCTGCCCTCCCCAACACTAGAGTGGGGTGTTACACTTTTTATATATTTTAAAATAACTTGAATGCAGTTGACTGTGTATGGGATTTTCTGACCCCACTAAAGACAAAGCGATCGAAGAACAGCTTGTGAAGGATCTGCAGGCTGGAGAAATGAGATCTTTCGAGCAATTAGCCAATCTTTACCAGAAAAAAATTTACTCTCTGAGCTTTAATCTGACCCGTAATGCAACGGATTCGCAAGATGTCACTCAGGAAGTATTACTAATTCTTTTCAGAAAGGGACATACCTTTCAAGGGAAGTCGGCTTTTTCGAGCTGGGTGTACCGAATCACTCTCAATGCTTCGTATATGAAGCTTCGTTCTAGGAAGAGAGAGCCAAGCGTTTCAATCGATGATTTGCTCCCTTCGTTCAATAAAGCAGGCTTTCAGCAGGAAAAAATCCAAGACTGGTCT
This sequence comes from Nitrospinaceae bacterium, assembly GCA_023271875.1. Classification (GTDB taxonomy): domain Bacteria; phylum Nitrospinota; class Nitrospinia; order Nitrospinales; family VA-1; genus Nitromaritima. The sequence continues at coordinate 7,148 of JALPWY010000016.1, forward strand.
GAAAGCACCGAGTCTCTACTTTTTGATAATGAAACACGAGAAGTTATTCAAAAAGCAGTCGATTTATTACCAGACAAAGAAAAAGTGGTTTTTATACTTCGAGATGTAGAAGGTCTATCAACAGAAAAAGTGGGCAACATTCTAGAACTAACGATACCAGCGGTAAAATCCAGATTACACAGAGCACGGTTATTTTTAAGAAAAAAATTAGCGAATTATTTTGGGGAATATAAAACTCGCAAGGAGAGCAAATGATTTGTTGTAAAGAATGTATAGAATTATTGCACGATTATCTTGATGGAGAACTTAATCCAGAAATCGAGGCTTCTCTTGAAGAGCATTTTGCAGACTGCCCACCGTGCATTGCTTTTGTCAACACCTATAAGTCTACCACGCGCCTGTGTAAAGACACCTTAAAAAGTAACGATATCCCAGACGCCGTCAAGAGTAGGTTGAAAGAGTTCGTGGACAAAAACAAGAACACTTGATGTTGTGTAGATCCATCAAGATCATGTACTACCCACTTATCAACTCTTATTCAAACGATCGTTGACAAGTTAATCAGTTTAATTATATGCTCATCATGTATTCGTTCTCAAGGTAAGTTGCAAGATGTCTTTCCATATTAGCATGAATCATTTTTTACAAGGTTCCCATCATGGTTGAAATGAAGGTCGAGGGACTCACTCTGGATCCCTTGACAAATATGCCGATTATAATTCTTAAGGACCTTTTAAGCGATAAAGCCTTGCCAATTTGGGTTGGCTATTTTGAGGCAAATGCAATCGCGTTGGAAATTGAGAAAATAAACACTCCGCGTCCCATGACACACGATCTTCTCAGAAGTATGATCTCCTCCCTCGATGCAAAGGTCAAACATGTCTTGATAAATGATCTCCAAGACAATACATTTTTTGCTGTAATTTCTGTCATCCGGAATGGAAGCGATATGACGATCGATTCTCGACCCAGCGATGCAATCGCTTTGGCCTTAAGAACCAAGTCTCCAATTTTTGTTGAAGATAAAGTCATTGAAGCTGCAAAAAAGCTAGACCTGCCTGATCCAAACAAAATACAGAACGATGAAAAACAACAATGGAAAGACTGGATTACAAGCATCAAACCGCAGGACTTTGGAAAACTTTAAGTACGCCCCGCCTAAATTTTGGTTTTTCTCCCCCAAAGACATCGCGTTATAATTAATAAAAAGTATAATGTTCTTTCGATCTCATTAATAAAGTCAGTGACGGAAGCAAGCTTTATCAATTTGAACGCATGGAATTTAACAAGACAATGGGTGGTGATAAGGTAAAAAAGATAGGCGTGTTTTGTAAACCGAAAGCACCTTCTGCAATTGACATACTAGGTAGACTCATCCCTTGGTTACGCAAACAGAACTATCATGTTTTTTTGGATACGGGTACCGCAGCTATCATCAATGAATCTTCCTCTTATGAAAAGAGGGAAATTTCTCAGCAAGCAGATCTTCTAATAGTACTTGGAGGGGATGGCACTCTTCTAGGCGTAGCTCGAGCCGCTCATCCTTATAACGTACCTATCCTAGCGGTAAATCTTGGCAGTCTAGGGTTTCTAGCGGAAATTTCAATAGAAGAACTTTATCCCGTTCTCGAAAATATTCTAGCTGGCAAGTTTGGAATTGAGAATCGTATGTTACTCAACGCATGTGTCTGGCGAAATGGGGAAAAAGTAGAAGACAACAACGTTCTTAACGATATAGTAATTAACAAAAGTGTTGTAGCTCGCGTCATCAATTTACAAGTTCTAGTTAATGGTCAATATATGACATCCTATAGAGCTGATGGTCTTATCATTGCGACTCCAACCGGTTCTACCGCCTATTCATTATCTGCCGGCGGACCTATCATTCACCCCAGCATGCACACTCTGGTGCTAAGCCCCATTTGTCCACTCATGTTGACAAATCGTTCGATACTAATACCAGACCAATCCAAAATACAAGTTAAACTCGCTGCAGAGTATGACGATGTAAGAATAACTTTGGACGGGCAGGATGGCTATGACATGAAAGCGGAAGATATTCTTGAAATTAAGAAAACCAAAACTACTCTTCGACTAATCCGAGGACCAAACAAAAACTATTACCAGATACTCCGAGATAAGTTGCATTGGGGCACCCAGAGTGACGAGGGTATTTCATAAAGTCAAACCATCTTCGCCACTCATAATACTCATTAATTAATCTGATGAGCTGAAATCAAGCGAGCACTCCCATGAATCAAAGCATAGTTACTTGCCAGAAGACCGTTGATATTAATTCCCCCGTAATACTTTGGGACACTGAAATGGGTTTGGTTTGCCCAAACCGGAGGGGGCGCTCGGCTTGCAATCAACACAATCCAATCTTAAACAGCAAACCCTCAGAATCCCTGTCAGAGTATTCTGTTTCAAACCTAGACAAAGCATATGATGAATTAAAAAGCAGTGTCTACCAACTCATCATTCATTATGACGCTTGTTACTCTTCACACCATTGCCACCAAATCATGACAGAAAGCACGTTCAAGGGGAGTCATTTTTATTTAGACCTTGACGGTACTCTCTATCAGACATGTGACCTGTATTGGAAAACCAACACTGCCCCCGCCGACGATCGAAATGGGAACGAACGAGCCATTCACGTTGAGATATCAAACCTATCCTGGGAAGCTTTAAAGTCAGAATCGAACTCGCATAAAGTGTCATCAGACAAGTATCGACAAAAAAAAGACCGTTGGGAACTTTGCCTCTCTGACCAATGGAAAAAACAACTTCGAACTCCAGATTTTCGCGCTTATGCTGCGAGAGGATACGGAAAACGCGGCTACTTTAGCCGACGAATCAACGGCAAAATTGTTCGTATGTGGGATTTTACAGATGAACAATATAGAGCACTTATCAGCCTTTGCTTCGGCCTTAATAAACTATTGCCTAAAATTCGTCTACAGGTCCCATACGACAAAAATAAGAACCGTACGCCTCTTGATAGAATTTCTAATTACTCAACCTTTGAGGGAATTCTCGGCCATGCCCACGTTCAACGAGGAGAGGCCGATGGTGTCTCCTGCAAATATGACCCAGGTTCAGCATTCAACTGGCCTCGTCTACGTCGAGCCCTTAATCGTAAAAAAACCTGCCCCTGATTTTTTTGACTAGCAGCTCTTATCCTTGAACATTTAAATGAAGTTGACCCAACGGCTCATACTAGGGTAACTTTGGAAGTATAATCTACCAAACAAAGTAATCGCATTACTTATTCTCAATGTATTTAGCTTTGTCTTAATTTCACGCCTGCCTTGGATAAAGTTCATTCAGGCGCATAAAAAAGTAACGGGAGTAATTAAAAAAACTTTACCCAACTCAAACGCTGTTGGAATACTTGAAAAAAGCAAGATTAAAGGTATTACAACCAGCAAAAAAAGGTCGCTTATGAATAAGGTCAAGAATTCTATTTTCAGGGAAGAACTTCCCGGAGAAAAAAAAAGCATTATTAATCTATTAATGACGGGGCATATCGTAACTATATCTTGCTTAAGTTATATGGCATTCTTTCTTTTTATTCAGTTAGGACAGGTCACCCGAATCGTCGACACCATTGACCCAAATCATATGACCGTAGAACAAGTCAACCTACTAAAAGAGAGGGTTTCTCGAAGCGTAGGACAATGGCAAAATGAAATGATAGGACTCGCTATCATTGGTTCCATTGTTTCTATTATCGGCGGTATTTACACAATCAATATGGTCATTCGACCACTAAACAAACTTGTTATCTTTGCAAACAAGGAAGGGCGGACAGAACCTCTACCTGAATTTAAATCAAATACCGAAATCAAACAACTTGCCACGGCCATTACTGCACTCACCACTAAACTCAATGAAACCCTTCAGAACTCAAATGACGACTAGAATTTAAAAGCGTTTTCCTAGTGGATATATTTCATGAAAAATAAACTCAGAACTCTGTAAAGAAATTAGAAACTCCCTTTAATTGCTGCTCGAACTCGAGATCTTTGATAGGAACTCCCATTTCTTCAAGCATCTTTAAATAGTAAAAGTAGTTCATTTTCCCCTTCAAATGCTGCATAGCTTGAATGACTGTCTTATCTTCATCGGTGACAGGAACCAGATTCATGCAGTATTCTGCAAGCGAAACAGCCAAACAAATATCTGCTGTCTTTTTACCACAAGATACCTTATTAGGCCGATCTAAAATAGAAGAAACCCTTGATATTTCAAGCACATTTTTTCTTCGCCTGCGATCCATCTCTTCCATTTTAAGATATTTGGCACATTTTTCTCGTAGAGCCATTACTTTCTGCTGAGGCTTGGAATTCTTCCAATTATTAGCACGAAGTTTAGTCTCCCCTGGGTTAAAAATCAGTGTGTTTATTTTTGTATTGTGCGTGGATTTTCTTTTACTGTTAACCTGACCTCTAGCCTTTTGCTCGTCATCAAGGTAGGCTTTGCTAAACTCCTCATCCGTTTCTTGCCTCTCTTTCCACTTTCTGTAGCGCAAATCAACACTATCCCTAGGGGTCATTGCTTGCAGTTCGTCGTAAAGTTTTTGCGCCTCTCCAAAACCAATTAAAGATTTGGCTTCTCCCATCATCAAATCATATTTTTCTTGGTCTTTTGCCCTGAGTTCAATGGCCGTAGGCTCGAATTGTTTCCAGCCATAGAAACCTCCACCAACTAAAACTAAAAGTAAGATTATTGCTGCCTTGATAAGAATTTTCATAATCAATCACGATATTCCGGATCGCACAGGGTAAGGTCAACCAGAAAAACTAATTTCTCTAACTAAATATTTCACAATATTTAACTAATGATTAAATGTGTTAAGAGTTAATTCTATCAACTCTCCAAAGCTTATCGGCTTTTTCAGGCAGGAGTTTATTTTGCTAGTTTATAGGTGTGACCAATATCGTCCTTAAAATTCAAAAAAACGAACTCAATGTTTAAAGTGACGAATGGAGGTAAAAACCATGGATATGCCATGTTCATCGGCGGCTTGAATAACTTCTTTGTCTCTAATAGACCCACCTGGCTGAATAATAGCTGAAACACCGCTCTTAGCTGCTGTATCAATCGAATCTCGAAAGGGGAAAAACGCATCGGAAGCCATAACACAACCTTTAAGAGGTTGGCGTGCCTTTTCTACAGCTAGTCGCGACGAATCGACTCGACTCATCTGACCCGCACCAATACCCAGCACCTCCCCATCACGAGCATAAACGATCGCATTTGATTTGACGTGCTTTGCCACAACCCAAGCAAACAAAAGGTCATCCATTTCTTTTGCGTCAGGTTGTTTCTTGGTAACAACCTTAAGGGTTGCGGGATTATGGGAAATGGTATCCTTGTCCTGAACTAGAAGCCCACCCCCAACTCTCTTTAAATCAAAAACCCGACGTTCAACTAGCGGGGTTTCCTCTGGCATTTTCATAATCCGGATATTTTTTTTACCAGAAAATAATTTCAATGCTTCTTCATCATAATCCGGAGCTATTACCGCTTCTACGAAATTTTTTAAAATTTCTTCTGCTGTATCCACGTCAACTTTTCGATTTAATCCGATGATGCCCCCAAATGCAGAAACAGGATCTGTTTCGCGAGCCTTAATAAATATTTCCCTTTGATTATCTCCCACGGCAACTCCACTGGGATTAGTATGCTTGATGACTACCGCTGATCCAACTTCAAACTCTTTTGCTAATTGCCAAGCCGCCTCCAGATCAATAATATTATTGAAGGAAAGCTCTTTCCCCTGAATTTTCTGAGCTGACACAATATCCTGGGAAGTTGCATCCGGATCACGGTAAAAAGCTGCTAACTGATGAGGGTTTTCCCCGTACCGCAGCGTCTGAATTTTTTCAAAAGGCAATTGAAACATAGGTGTAAAGTCTTCCTTATCTTCCAACTGTCCCGATAAATACCTTGAGATCAAAGAGTCATACCTTGCGGTATGACTATAAGCATCTCGACTCAAGCGCATACGGGTTTTTCGCGTGATAATTCCTCTACAGCTTTCGATTTCTTCTAGTACGATTGAGTAATCTTTAGAACACACTACAACCGCCACATCATTAAAGTTTTTAGCTGCTGACCGAATCATAGCCGGTCCCCCAATATCGATATTCTCGATAGCATCGGCTAACAAACAACCCTCTATTGCGATTGTATTTTCAAATGGGTACAGATTGATCACTACCAAATCTATAGTGTCAATACCATGCTCCTCCATAGACTGCATATGCTCCTTACTATCTCGCCTTCCTAAGATACCACCATGTATTTTTGGGTGAAGAGTCTTTATACGACCGTCCATCATTTCTGGGAATCCAGTATAGTCAGAAACCTGCTTTACAGGGATCCCATGTTTGGTGAGCAACTCAGATGTTCCTCCCGTAGAAAAAATTTCCACGCCAAGCGCATGAAGTTTTTGTGCAAACTCCAAAATACCCGTCTTGTCAGAAACACTAATCAATGCTCTTTTAACAGACTTCATCAACTGAAAAATTAAGGTTTGTTTTTTTGAGGCGGGGCCTTCTTTATCAAAAAATCAGGCGTAATCACATCAATAATCTTAAGCATCCATACTGGGAAAGAACCTATCGACTCCATGAAACCGGGGTCTTCCTTACTCACACTTTTATGAATATCTTGTCTGTTTTGGTTTTCTTCCATTTTATCTACCATCCGAAATACGGGGGGAAAATTATTCCGTTTAGTTTGAGTCCGCGATGTTACACCTTTTTCTAATTTTGTAAAATAAAAACGACGACAAAAACTGCCAAGCGACTTCTACTCACCCTACGGCGAAGGAATTTTTCTAACAATGCAAAGGCCATGAGTGAACCCCCAATCAACCTCGCCCTTTAAATCCAGACGCCCAAATTCTTGCTGTAGATGCAAGACACACTTATTCAATAATGATGCTAGAAATTTTTGGTCTGTGTCGGTCCAGGCTAAAGGTAACTTAAAAAGTTCCTGCTTAAAGGACTCGACCAGACTATTATCACATTGCCTCACTTCCTCCTTAAAAATTCCTGGAAAAAATATAATCCCAAGAAAACTTTTGGCCGCCGGTTCAGATAATGGCACACAAGAGATCTTCTTAAAAAGAATATAGTGTGCAAAAGCCATCGTAGTCCAAATAGTCAAGTCCACCACCTCATGTTTCTCGGGAACGTCACACATTTTCAAGTATTGTTTTATGATGCGCTCGTTCAGGCCAAGGCCCTTGCGCGCAAATCTATGGTAAAATGCCCATTGATCAAGAAATGACTCTGCATTTCGAACATCTTGAATTGATGTAAAATGTCTCCAGCTTAAAGATTTCTTATCACTCACTTCGGCAACTCTCGGGAAACGGTCTATGAGTGCTGCCAATAGATCCTTCTGAAGCTCTGTGAACATCCACTCGAGAAAGGTTCCGTTTTCCTTGAGAAAACTTTCGGTCTTCCACTTTAGACTCATCAACTGTTGATACCCCGCCTGAAATAAAGGCATAACATGGGTATGACTAAGAAGCTTGGCTCCTTTTTCCAAGTCACCAGCAGCCCCCAACTCCAATCCAATATTTATATATCCCAGTACTTTTTGTAAAGATTGCTTGCGCATTTCCAAATCCGAAGGCTTCACCTGGTCCGCTACCATTATTTTGTTTGCAAGATATACGAGTTCCCAGCTAATTGTGTTTAGGCGGGAAGAATTACCCAACCGCAAAATAACGTCTTTTAAAAATGGCACTGAGCCCGTAAGCAAGAGCGGATAAGTCGGAGCTACATTAAATTCCCCTTGATTAGCAAAGTCTTCTAATTCAGGGATAGGTATTTTCAATGCATCCGGGCTCGGGTAACTGTATACTCCCATTGCCTCTTCAAAGTCAGGGATTCCCCTCTCAGCGGTTCTAATAAGCCGCCACCGATATGCCTTTTCAATCGTCTGGGTAACAGGGTACCAAATTACTCCTTCAAGAATAGATGTATAAAGCGTTGGGTCAGCCGATCGTAACAGAGTGAGTAGTCTTTTTAGAGCTCCGTACTCTTCTGTTTTAAAAAAAATGTCGTAAAGGCCGTCCAAACTTAAGTGTGCCATGCCCTCCACACCTTCATAGGAATTTGTCATTTCATCGTCTTTATATACTTTGATGAGCGACTGAAATAAAACCACCTTCTGGTCAAAATCTTCATTCTGTAACCATTGCAAAATACTAGAATCTTCGCATGCATCTAAAAACTCTAACCACTCCAAAGCACATTCAGGAACAAAGAGGTCCCGCTGCCACCACTCAAGGTCAAAACTGTATTGCAATTGACTCTGAGACATCATTGCAAGCACGGGGAGCGACTCCCCGATTCCTCTCTCTTTTATCATTTGATAAAGTTCTTCTGGAGGCAACCCTCTGATTACTGCCTGAGAACAGGGAGAAAGGTTTATAAAATCTTGCATTCGCGATCCCCGTAACTGCATGGCGTAACGAATCTGATCCTCTATCGACAATTTTGCGAGGGCATCCTCCACTTTATCAGGGTGTTCACTAATCCATTCGACAGGGAACGGAGTTACAACACCTGAAAAGTTTTTCAAAACATCAGTTATATTTTTTGTGCTCATAAGGGAACCATCGAACAAACTACGGCCATTAATCTTTAATCACTGCCAAAAACTATAGGATTAAATGCTATCGCTTTGATTTTATCAAAAATCTAAGCATCACGGTAATAAAGCATAAGTTAAGCCGAGACAAATAAGAACTAGAACCTATTCTCTCGATTGAAGCATGGCTAGCGTTATCAATCTTCCAGTCTTCCCTTCTCTTCTGTAAGAATACCATCGGTGGTTTTCACACGAGGTACACGGTCCATCGGTATAAATATTTTCCATTAATACACCCGCTTCATACCCTTCAAATCGATTTACCTTTGGTAAATCAAGAAAAAACTTATTTTCCCCTGTTTTATTAATAAATTCTGAGCAAAGCGAACTTTTTTCGATTAAAGGCAACGCGCAAGCCTCATCCAGTTCATAACAACATCCCCGAATGGCGGGTCCCATACCCACTATAAGGTCTTTGGGGTTTGAGTCGTATTCACAAGACAAAGCCTCAACAGTATTAGTAAGTATACGTTTTTGGGTACCCAGACGGCCAGCGTGTACGACGCCAACCACATGTTTAATAGGGTCATAGATGATTATGGGAACACAATCTGCTGTTAAAACAACTATCGGACAATCTGGGATATGAGTGATGATAGCATCTGCTTCGCAACGACCTACTTCACCAACAGGAATGCCTGAATTTTTTAAAACATAAACATGATTTCCATGAACCTGAGTCACACGAAAAAAAACTTTCTTTCCTGTTCCCAGCGAATGCAAAAAAGAAATTTGATGCTCAAGGAACAATTTCTCGTCATCTTTCCCAGAACAGAATAAGGGTTTTCTTTCTCCGTTTATCACATAACATCTTGGACTGGTTCCATGAACCAATGAAGGTTGTTTTTTCAGAACATTAATAAAAAACGACGAAATCATAATTTTAGCAAAAAAATATTCTCTAAATTAATATTTTTTTAATTTTATTTTTACGAAGGCAGTGCTCAACAAGCCTCGCATAAAAACAATGGCACCAAGCGATCAGCCTTTATTGAAAGGACTTTTAGGGCTAACAATATAACCACACACTTAAATAAAAAAAACCACAGAGTTGTTTTTTTCTTTAGCTTCTTTTTATATAAATATCCACTTGACATTAAACACGTTTAGAATAAAATATTCAGACAATGTTAGGGCGCTGAAACGAAACTTAACATTGAACAAGGAGATCTTGATGGCAACCAAGAAAAAAGCTAAGAAAAAAGCAACAAAGAAAAAAGCTAAGAAAAAAGCAACAAAGAAAAAAGCAACAAGGAAAAAAGCAACCAAGAAAAAAGCTAAGAAAAAAGCAACAAAGAAAAAAGCAAAACGGAGAAGATAGTCTAACACCAAACTGTTTTGCTGATTATAGAATCGTTTCAGCGCCCAAAAACATTTCTAGCCTACCGCAAAACCCCTCTCCATTTTCTTTGCGAAGTCAAACTTAAATCTAACTATTTGAATAACTGTTGGTTATTAGATTATTTTACAAAACACTCCTTTTAGGTATTCCCCTTCCCTAAATATAAATGGGTGATCCTTTGCGTGACTGGTACGGCCGGTTTCTTCATATCCACGGCTAGTTGACTGAATTCCTGAAAATACAGCCTTAAAAAAACTGGGGGGTTGAACATGAACTGAACAAGACGCAGCAAAAAGAATACCCCCTTTTTTAGTAACCTTAGCACCCGCCTGAGCTAGCTTCATGTATGCATTTAGAGCGACATTTGCTTGTTTTTTTCTTTTCGCAAACGCTGGTGGATCTAGAATAACCAAATCATACTCCTGATTACCCAATTCTAATTCTGACAACGCATCGAACCCATCTGCTTTCATTTGACTGAATTCTTCCACTGAAAAATTTCGATTTGAAAAATGTAATCTTAAGTTTTTTCTTGATGCCGCCAACGCAACAGAATTAGAGTCAATTTCTAAAACTGAACTGGCACCCCCGGCAAAGGCATAAACTGAAAACGCTCCTGTATAACTAAATACATTCAATACGGAGTTCCCCCTTGATAACAAACGGACCTTTTGTCTATTTTCTCGTTGGTCAAGGTAAAAACCTGTTTTTTGCCCAGCAATTACATCCACCTCAAAATCAATTCCATTTTCTTTAAAACGAACTGGTCCTTCTAATTTGTCACCAAACAGAAGGTGTCCTTCATTATACTTTTTTGAAATTCCCGCTAATGCTGCTACTTTTCGACTCCGTCTTAAAACACAACGTTTGATAGAAAGTTTTTTTTTGAATAACGTAATTAAGGTGTCCAGATAGGGAACCCATGCGGACGTGTATAGCTTTAGAACTACTGTCTCTTCATAACGATCAAGTACTAATCCGGGGAAACCATCATTCTCTCCATTTATAACACGGTAACCGGTTGTCCCTTCACCGGACAAATTATCACGTAGTTCCAGAGCCCGGTTAAACCTTTCTTCAAAAAAACTTCTGTCAATGTCGACTGGATTGGAAGTTTGTAAGATACGCAAACGAATATCTGACTCTGGGTCGTACAAACCAATAGCGAGAAATTGGTTTTTGCTATCGTACACCACCGCTAAGTCACCGGGTTTTCCTTCTACCTTTGCGTTTTGAACTTGATAATGAAATACCCAAGGATACCCCTGTCTAAGTTTTTTCTCCAATGTTTTGGAAATTTTGATATGTATCATTAACTTTAGTTATTCAAAGAGCATTTTAATTTCGCGAGAAATCAATACAATATTTTAATATTGAATAGGAATATGACTCTGGCTCATTATGCTAAGAATTTTTGACTGTCGATCTGACACATTTGGTTGTGGATTCAACACTGACCAGATTCGCGGACTAGGCAAAACTGATGCCATTAAAGCCGACTCAACAGGAGAAAGAGTTGCGGATGAATGTTTATAATATTTAAGAGAAGCGTGTTCACACCCAAACATACCATTTCCCCATTCGATAACATTTAAATAAACTTCTAAAATACGTTTCTTAGTCCATAAATTTTCAATCAAAAAAGTAAACCAAACCTCAAGAGACTTACGAAGCCAATTACGATCTTGCCATAGGAATACATTACGTGCTGTTTGCATGGAAATGGTACTAGCTCCCACTGTTCTATCAGTCGCGAGATTAATCTTGATAGCGGCTTCAACTGCTTGCCAGTCAAACCCACTATGGTTATAAAATTTTTGATCTTCCGCGACTATGACAGCACGAATAAGGTTAGGAGAAATTTGATTCAAGGGAACCCAATGTTTCAGAAAAGTGGGGTGTGATTTGTTATAGCCCGATTCAACCCAACGAATCCATAGTAAGGGGGTGGTGGGGGGGTCAACTAACCGATAAACCAAAACAGGAATTACTGTAAAAATTAGAAAAAAGATCAAAAAATCGAAAAATATTTTAATAAAATAGATTTTGATCGAGGTTTGAATTTTCTTTTTGCGATTTTTTTTTTTCACGCGAGGCATTGGCGCGCTCCCTCCCCCCAACACCAAAACATTTATTATATGTGCTATTTAACCGGCCTGGACATTCCGGTCAATCTTATTTTTGTCATAAAACGCGTCATAAAAACTTACTATTTTCTTAAAATCGCCTCTTTCTTGATCAGAAATATCCCGCTGGTAGGTCTTATGATATTTAAAATCAAAGGGATTATAGACGGTATTTTTGTTACTTCGACCACGAACCTCATAATGTAGGTGAGGTGCAAAGCTACGGCCCGTATTCCCAGATTTCCCGATTATCTCACCTTGTTTTACGTACTGTCCTCGTTTCACTAGAACCCGACTCAAATGAAGGTAGCGAGTTTTAATTTTTTGATTCGGGTGGTCGATCTCAATGCAATAACCGTTAGCCCTTCTATTCCAATTGGCACGACTGACACGACCATCAAAAGTTGACCGAATGGGTGTTCCAACCTCCGCTTTAAAATCTGTTCCAGCGTGACCTCGCCTCCCTTTTCGAAAATCTCCCGGTAGGGAGACTATTTCTATATATTCATCGATTGGTGACTGTTCTTTTACAATCCGCTGAGGAATTTCTTTACCATTACGATTAAAATACCCCCCATATTTCATTCCTCGTTCTTTGTAAAAATTAGCCTTCATTGTTTTTTTTATATAACTGCTTTTATAAATTAATTGCAATATTTTGAACTGACCTTCATTATCTAATCGTTCGTAGACCACATTCAGGTCGTCCCCATTGCGCATTTCTTTATTTACATCTAGAAACCAAACCAACAATCTTGCTAGATGAGCAGCTAACGAATCACATTCATTCCCTAATTTTACTTTCTGGCATATCGTATAATTTAGAGAATTTTTGACTTTTAACTTTAGGGCTTGAATATCAGGTTCATTGGACTGAATCGACGAATCAAATAAAACCGGTTCAACTTTGTAAGAAGAGGTTTCTGCTAAATTAAAATTCTGGACCGACTCTTCTTCATGAATGTTTGTCTTTAACCCTGACCCCAAAGGTTGTCTTTTCAGCACAACCGGGTTTAACTCGACTATACTCTCCTCAGTAACCTTTTTCACTTTCAACCCGAAATCATATGCGCTGGCTACTGAACTCAACTCATATTGAAAAACCAAAAAATAAATATTGAACCCCAAAGAAGTTACAAATAATAGATTGAACAACATTCTCAAAGAAAAGGTCTTTCGAATATTTTTCCCATGATTTTTTACAAAAAATTGTGACTGCATAGATATTGTATTCAGAGGTTGAAAATTAGTGGCGAATTAGTTTTATATTGCTCAAATTACGGTTGAAGTATTGAATTGCTACAAGATATAGAGAAGTCCTCTGCTGGCTTGCGTTTATAGAACATTTAGGTTATTCATATTAGCACTTCAATTACTTTACCTATCTTAGATCAATGTTATTGTTGTTTTCTCGAGGTAAAGTATCATTATTTTGCTTTATATTTTAAATAAAATCAATAATTTACATGAATTCCACTTCTCTTAGCACGGGTAGGGAAATAGAGTTTTCCCCCGAGACTATCTTTATCGATAAGTCAGTTGCTGACCATCCGCTGACCCTGAAAACTCTTCTTCAATTTCCAGATACGCCCATCGAACATAATATTACCGTTGATGAGGCCATTCAAATAATTCGGAAAACTTCAAGTGATGTTTTTGGTGCTGGGAAACGTAATTTGGTCCTCACTCGATTTAAAGGTTCGTTTCTAAAAAAATGCCCTGGTATTAGCCCGGGAATGGTTTGCTGTAATTATTACGTGGTTAATCTTCTTAAAAATTGCATGTACGATTGTTCCTATTGTTTTTTACAAGATTTTCTTCAAAACAATCCGCTACTTGTTGCTTACGTTAATATCGAAGATTTATTAGATGAACTAGAGCGAACATTCGCAGCTCACCCCGATCGGACATTTCGCGTAGGTACGGGAGAGTTAACTGATAGCCTAGCTCTGGATCAAGTTATTCCATTCTCTCAACAATTGATTCCATTTTTTAACCAGAAAAAAAATGCAGTTCTTGAACTCAAGACAAAATCAAACTGCGTGATAAACTTGCTAAACCAGAACTGCGCAGATAATGTTGTAGTTTCCTGGTCGTTGAACCCACAAAGAATTATAGATCAAGAAGAAAAAGGAACCCCAAACCTCGAACAAAGATTAGAGGCTGCTCGGCTGTGCGCAAACAAGGGTTATAAAATAGGAATACACCTCGATCCTATTATAATTTCGCCAGACTGGGAAAGGGCATACCATGGTATGATCGAAAAAATATTCGAGGTGCTATCACCATCGCAAATAGAGTGGGTGAGTCTTGGCAGTTTTCGCTATCGAATGTCTCTTAAGAAAATCATTAATGAGCGTCATAATAATACTCGCCTATTTACAGGCGAACATATTTCTAGCAAAGATGGGAAACACCGCTACCTTAGATCGCTTAGGAATGAAGCTTATAAAAACCTTCGCAGTCTCTTAAAAAATTTCTCTACCGATTTAAACGTCTATCTATGTATGGAAACCAGAGAGATCTGGGAAGGGGTTACAGGGAAAATGCCGCGGTCTGATGAAACGCTAGACAAATTTTTTGACCTATAAAATCTCAGTCACAAACGCATAGGCATCACGATACTTTGATAGTCTTTGTCACCGTTTGAGGTGATAAGACATGAGGATTTTTCGTCTTTCAGATTAAGGACAACTTCTTCGTCATCGATCACGCTTAACACATCGAGAACATATTTAGCATTTAGTCCAACTGAAACACCCTCTCCAGAATAAGAAATAGCTATTTCCTCCCTAGCCTCGCCTAGCTCAGTCGTATCTGTAGTCAAAACAATATTCCCTGACTGTATATCAAAGCGAACCATTTTCGATTTTTCATCAGCCAGCAACGCAACACGCTTTAAAGCATGTTGAAACACATCGCGGTTAATCTGTACTTGCAGTTTATTATCGGAAGGAATAACTTGCTGATAATTTGGGAATTTACCATCAATCTTTCTGGAAACAATAACCTGATCGCCTTGCATAAAGGCCAAATGATTATTTTTTGCTGAAAAAGAAAAAGTAGCCTCTTCGTCCTCAACGAGTTTCATCAACTCCGCTAAAGCCTTTTTGGGAATAAGGTAACTTCCTTTTTCACCTTTTGAACTGCCACCAAGATCCCGCCGAATTACTGCTAATCGATGCCCATCAGTTCCAACCATTTTCACTTTTCCATTATCTTGCTCTAGCAATAAACCGTTCAGAACCTGTCGTGTTTCATCGGGAGACTGCGCAAAAAAAGTCTTTCGGATCATTTCTTTAAGTAGCTTACCGCTAAGTTCCATTAGGCTATCTTGACTAAATTCGGGAAGAGGAGGGAAGTCTTCCGGGGGCATTCCTGGTAAACGAAATCTTGATTTACCACACTTAAGTCTAATCCAATGATTATCTTCCTTGATTAGGTGAACTTCCTCTCTTGGTAGCTCACGCAGAATATCAAATAATTTTTTAGCATTAAGGGTTACCTCCCCCGCAGAGACAACATTGGCAGGATAATATCCTTTAGCCCCTATTTCTAAGTCGGTAGCCTGAATACCAATCCGATCTTTTTCTGCATTAAGTAAAAAATGCGAGAGTATGGGCATCGCACCCTTGGTTTCTGCAATTCCTTGAACTTTTTGCACTCCATCGAGGAAAATATCTTTGTATATCCTAACTTCCATTTGGCGGGTCTCCAAAACGGTGGGCATGCTATTGCGGTTGGTTTAGCATAATTAACCAAGCCTGTCAAAACGTAATTATACAACATACTAACAATAATACGTAAACTTAAACCTTAATCGATACCTACCTTCACCCCAAGCAGTATACCTCTGCCTTATCCTTCTAATCTTGACTTGGTATTTATCTTGCGCTAGCCCCGTACTCCAACCCCGCAAAGAATCATGACAATTTTGATGAAGGCCGGCGCCTTTTCAAATCCAACAGAGACAGCCAAAAAAAAACTTGGGCCCTGGGTTACAAAGTTCACGAAATTTTAAACTGGAGTGAAAAGTAGTCAATGTAGTAAGTGATGAACACCTCTAAGGAATTTCTCAAATCCGCAGAGTATACTCTTTCAGCAGGCAGGCCTAATGTTATTCTTTGCAACTGGGTATCCAAACTTTTGAAACTTCTGCTCGCAATACTCTCGATTTAAGTTGTACCCCCACGATAAAACAGGAACCCTACTCGCTGATCATAAAGTATCTAAGTCACAAGACAGGTCAATGGAATTCAGCTGCCGATACGCCCCTAGGGTTCATCGCTTGCGGAGTTGATCCCCTAATGATTGAGTTGCGCCCTGATTCATTCAATACCTACTCGGATAACCCGAGTCTCTCAAACTAGAAAAATTTTTCAATCTCTAATGAATAGTCCGAAACCGGTTGCAAACATGATGGGTCAGACCGAACTAAGTGGTCCACCTGACTATTTTATAAAATGGCGCTTGTCTTTCGTGACTTATTGAGAAATAATAAAAAAGAGTATATTCTGGTCTACGATTCCCTTGATTTTATGCTGTTTAGGGACTAACGATTCACATTACTCAACCGGTGGCCATACCAGTGTCCCATGAGTGACTTCCATCAGTCCAACAGGATTATCAACGAAAAGTATCGACGTGAACTTTTCGACCACGTTACAAAACAGGTGCGCCCTGAAAACTTTTCTAACTTCAAGGCAACAGATCCGCAAAGATTTTACTTGGATTTCAAGAACTGCGTTGTCCCCCTCATCAATACTGAAATTCAACGTCTCGAGAAAAGTCTTATCCATACAAGCGATAGCCATCTTCTATTACTAAAGATTAGCACTTTAGTCGATGCCATTATTCAGGCTGCACTTGGTGCCTCTATCTGGCTTCATAATCACACGCTACAAAAAAAATTACACCAAAAAAATATACCGATCGCGATCATAGCTCGTGGTGGGTACGGTAGAGAAGAAATTTATTTCCAGTCAAATATAGATGTGCAAATTATTTCAGGCAAAGGCAAAACGGAAGCAACAAGACAAATTGTGAAGCACCTAGAATATCTTTTTGTTCATCAAAATATTTTTCAGACTTCGACTAGCACTTGTTACACAAATATTGACTCGCTAGAACGAGAACTAGGCGGCGGCAAGATAAATGATTTATGCGCTCTTCTCGAAGGAAGGCTTATAACCGGGAACCCTGATACATATTTGGAGGCCATAAACATAGTTAAAAAAGTTTCTGCTCTACAAAAAGAAAACCTACTTAACTACTGCCACGAACATAAAAATTATTATGAAGTGTCAAACACCGTCTTTCAACAGGAACCCAACGTTAAAGAAGAGCTAAGTAGGCTATACTGGGCCCTTGCTTTAGCTAGGCTCAAGTATGATCTTAAAAATACCAATCAGTTTGAACTTCTTGATGAACTATTAAAAAATGATCTCATAAGCGCACCTGCCTTTAAAAATATTCAGTCCTCGTTCGCATTCTTATCCAAAGTTAGACTTTTTCTACATTGTAACCAAAAAGGGTCACATCGAGATATGATGAGCTATGAAGTGAGGGAGAAAATAGCCCAGTCGATGGGATATGGAGTTAAAGAGTTTTTCCATAAATATTTTTACGAGGCTGCTTATCCCCTAAAAAAATATAGCCGTAATATTTTTTGGGAAAGTATGACGCCAGACACTCGAAAGGTAAAAAGTCTTTCCAAAAATTTTTCCGTAAATTCTCAACATCAAATCATTTTAGAAAAAGACCCCTCCGCTCTATTCTCCCAAGATCCTATTAGAATTTTTAAAATATTCGCATGGATATCAGAGAAAAATTATTACTTATCGTATTCTATTGTTAGATCCATCGAGCACCACGTCGACCAAATGTGCCCGATCTTCATAGGCAAAAATGACCGCAAGGAGGTTCAACTATGTTTTAAGCGTGTTATTAATGGAAAATTTTTTTCAAAATCACTAAGACTTTTGCATGAGTTTGGACTACTGGAGAACTTTTATATTCCAGAATTTAAAAATATCTGTGGCCTTTTGCAAGATATCTATGTCCATCATTTCCCAACCGACATACATGTGCTCTCCGCTTTGGATATTTTAAATGGGTTAGAAACAAACGAAAATACTGATCCGTTTTTAAGAAGTCTTTATCATTCAATTCGAGACAAAACCACTCTTAAACTTTCTGTACTTCTTCATGACATCGGCAAGGGAGTTCGTTTGCCAGGCCAAAACGAAGAACTATTAGGCGCCCGTCTTGTCCCACCAATTTTGGAAAACCTAGGATACATTAAAAATAGTCGTCGCGTAAATGATGTTTCATTTTTAGTCGAAAAGCATTTGATGATGCATGACCTCCTTCTTCTCGATCCAGAAGAAGACGATACCTATGATATGATCTGGGACCTAGTCAACCATGATATAGAGCTCCTAAAAATGCTTCTTCTGCTTACTTATTCAGATAGGGGAGGCACAAAAATGAAGATGTCACTTTCCCAAATTGAACAGTTAAAAATCTTTTACCAACACACGCTGCATCATAAAAAACGACAGGCTGTTCCAGGATCAGTTAAGGCGGACTTTCTTAAAATGGTTCGACTCCCTAGAGACATGCAGTCTCATCTCGAAGTTTATAATGATTTCTGCCGGTCAAATGAAGCGTTTGCCTGTGAACTGCTCTTCAAGCCAGCACAAAACTCAGAATTGGTTATTTGCTCAAAAGATCGCGCAAACTTGCTTTATAGTTTTTCAGCAGTCCTCGCCTTTAACAAACTGAATATTGTAGAAGCCAATATCCACACTCTACGTGACCACGTTTTTGATGTGTTCAAAATCGTCAACTCCACAGGCACTCCTATTGACTATGCTGATGTTTTTACCCTTCAAAATCAGATTAAGGATGATTTAAGACGGATTTGTGTCGATCAGGAAGCTCTGTCCAAGATCTTTAAAAATCGGTCGTTTCCCGCTTCACATGAACAAACCATAGTAGAAGATATCAAACTCAAAGTGAAGCTAATCGGGCGTTCAATAAAAGTGGAAACACATGACTTACACGGAACATTTATGACCCTGACAGGAATATTTTCGCAGTTTAATATGGAAGTACAACGAGCTGTCTTAGACTCGCGGGAAGGAGTAGCTTCAAATATTTTTTATGTGAGACCAAAAGATGTCCGCTACATCACAGAAAACAAGGACCTTTTTCTGAACACCCTTAAACAGTCTCTACAGGAATTGGTTGATTCAAAAGAAATTCTTCTCAAAGAATCATCCACTTCAACTATTCCCGAAAAACCAAGTTTTGCTGTCTAGTTAGGATCTAGCCATGTTTTTTTTGCGATTATTATTTTTTTTATTTTTCTTTAATACCATAGTTGCAAGCGATGCGCTTGCAATAAGTCCTGAAGAGTTGCTTGAAAAAGCGCAAACTTTGGAAAATAATGGTTTTTTGGAAGAAGCTACAGAATCATGGGAAAAACTCAGGGCAGTAGAAAATAATCCCAATTTTGTTATCTATGCTCAGTTGAAACTGGGCACCACCTATCTAAAACTTAAACAATTCCAAAAATCAATTGACATCTTAAAGGTAACCACAATGTCAAACCCAGATAGTTTTGATGCTCATTTTAGTTTTGCTAACTCTTTAAGTGCATTTAAAAATTTTCCGGAAGCCATCAAATTCTATCAAAAAACCATCACCCTAAAACCAAGGGAGGGATTGAGCTATGTGGGACTTGGATTATCCCTGTTTGGGAATGGTGACTCAAAAAACGCGATCAAAACGCTTTTGAAAGCCAATAAATTGTTTAAGGAAAAGAAAAATATTTCCTGGTATCGAGACACTCGAGTCATGATCGCGCAAATAAAACACTTTGCAAAGTTCCCCCCTCACTTTTCAAATCTCTGGCTTACTAACAACCTAAAACTTATTCACGATACTTACGAAAAGGCTGTGTTTAACTCTAAATATTACCTCTCCTCAATTTCTATGCATGAAAAAACCAACTTTCCTTTTAAATAAAGCAATTAAACTTTTGCGCAATTTTCTGGGTCGCTGATAAAAACTTTCTTAACTTATGACCACTTAGTTCAAAATCCACTCAAAAACAACCATTAAAAATTTTTAACCTAAAGTTAATCATTTGTTAACATTCTTTCTAGTAAAGTGGCATTTAGGAGTTTCTCCTCCTTTCTGAGAAGAATGTGGTTTATGTCATTTTCTTCTTTCAGACCTCCTCTTGTTAGTAGGGGAACGGGTCGCTCTTTAAGAGTAAACCGTTCCCCTATTTTTTTACTCCGCGAACTAAAAAGATAATTCGAAATCAGAGCAATTGTTTCAGTTTTATAGTAAACTGGCTTATGGCTTTCAAGCTGCAACCCATCAAAAGTAAACCATTGAAAATTAATAGTTTTCGTGAAATGGAA
This sequence comes from Nitrospinaceae bacterium, assembly GCA_023271875.1. Lineage (GTDB taxonomy): Bacteria > Nitrospinota > Nitrospinia > Nitrospinales > VA-1 > Nitromaritima. Next base: position 27,736 of record JALPWY010000016.1, read on the forward strand.
TTCCTTTAACTAGGTTCCATTTTCACCCAAATGATAATTGAACTTCTTCTCATTTGTCTCCTTACTAAATTTATGTTGAAATTGAAATCAAACCCAATTTCTTATAATTGTAGGAAACTCATTTAATGAATACATAATATCTAATTGGGAATAATTTTTTACATCATCAAGCTTTTATCTTCTGGAGGCTTATGAAAAAACAATCTGCGCTTAATTTGGTCTGGATAGACCTTGAAATGACAGGACTAGACCCTGAGCTAGAAGTCATTATAGAGATTGCAACTTTAGTGACCGATTATGATCTAAATGTATTAGCTGAAGGACCTTGTTTGGCTATTCATCAAAGTGATGAAATTCTTGGCCGCATGGATACTTGGAATCAGAAACATCATAATGCCTCTGGGCTGGTAGAGCGCGTACGAAAGTCAAAAATTACTCATGATGAGGCCTCGCGACAAACTCTGGAATTTATTCAGCAATATTGCCCAGAAAACACTTCCCCCCTTTGCGGAAACTCCATTGGTCAGGATCGTAAATTTCTTGAAAAGTATATGAAAAAACTTCATAACTATTTGCATTATCGAAGCGTTGATGTAACGTCAGTTAAGGAATTAGTTAGTCGTTGGTATCCAGATGGACCCAAACTTCCCAAAAAAAGCGAAAGTCACATGGCATTGACCGATATTAGGGAGTCGCTGAATGAGCTCATATTTTACCGCAAGGAATACTTTGTCCCTAGTGGTTTAACCACCCCAAAAGAGCTTCTAACTCAGGAAAAAACATAATGAGCAAAGGAAGTATCATCACCTTTGCGTTTCTAATGTTCATCGGATACCTATCCTTTACCATGATATGGTCTGGTAGCAAGTTCCAATGTGAAATTTGTGTTGAGTACAATGGGGTAAGGTCATGCCAAGAGGTAGAGGGCATGGCTAAGCAAGATACTATAATGACAGGTATGAGCACCGCTTGTGCTGCCGTAACTAACGGGAGAACAGAATCCATAGACTGTTCAATGACCCAGCCTGTAAAAGTTCAGTGTAAAGATATTTAATGAACATCAGCAACTTCACCTGCGGTTTGCCTTCTGAATATTTTTACTTCTTATTTGAACAGACAAGGTTATAAACTTCGCGATATTTTTCTTCGACACTTCCCATACTAAAACGAAAGCGATCTTTGTCCATTTTTTCACCGGTCTCTGAATGCCATAGGCGGCACCCATCAGGGCTAATTTCGTCCCCTAAAAGAATCTCTCCTTTATGTCTCCCAAACTCAAGCTTAAAATCTACCAGTCTGATCTTCCTTTCCTTGAAATATTCCACCATCAAATCATTTATGCTATATCCAAATTTTCTCAGCGTATCAAGTTCTTCCTGTTTCGCCCACCCAAAAGTAACTGCATGACAATCGTTGATTAAAGGGTCGTGCAGGTCATCGTTTTTATAAAAAAACTCGAGAATCGGGGGATTAAATTGTTTCCCTTCTTCAACTCCTAAACGCTTACATAAACTCCCCGCAGCTACATTACGAAGAACTACCTCCACTGGGATAATATCTAATCTTTTAACAAGGGTTTCTCTGTCATTGAGCTGCTCCACAAAATGTGTCTTGACCCCCTTCTCCTCCAAGTATTGATATATACAATTTGACACTTCATTATTGATGACCCCCTTATCGACAATGGTTCCTTTTTTAACACCATCAAAAGCACTAGCGTCATCCTTAAAATATTGAATCATTAAACTGGGGTCTTCCGTGGCATATAGTATCTTAGCCTTCCCTTCATAAATTTTTTCAAGCCGTTTTATTGTCATTTTTTATTTTTAAAAACTCTTTTAAAGATTTTATCTACATTTTTTAACTGATCTTTTATGTTGCATACCTTGTCCAATTCTTTTCCTGAAAGATGTTTTTTAATCTCACTATCCTTCTTTAAAAGTGATATAAAAGCAACCTTTCCTCGCCAAGCCTTCATCGCATTGCGTTGAACTAAGCTGTATGCATTCTCCCGTGACAAACCCTTGCGAACCAAGGCAAGCAAAACTGACTGCGAGTAATATAGCCCCCCAGTAATTTCCATATTTTTTTCCATATTCTTTGGATAAACGATCACCTTTTTCACTAGTCCGGTCATTTTTCTCAACATATAATGCAAAAGAATCGTGCTATCAGGGCCGATCACTCGCTCCACCGAAGAGTGACTAATGTCTCTCTCGTGCCATAAAGAAACATTTTCCATCGCCGCGATTGCATTGGCTCGAACCACGCGCGCCAAACCACACATTTGCTCAGAAATTATTGGGTTTCGTTTATGTGGCATTGCAGAAGAACCTTTTTGCCCTTTAGAAAAAAATTCCTCCGCCTCCAACACTTCTGTTCGTTGCAGATGCCTGATCTCTGTGGCAAATTTATCAATTGACCCTGCGATAATAGCAAGAGTCGTAAAAAATTCGGCATGCCTATCCCGCTGAACTATTTGCGTGGAAATAGGTGCTGGTTTAAGCCCTAATTTTTTGCACACGTATTCCTCAACTACCGGGTCCACGTTCGAGAAAGTTCCCACCGCACCTGAAATTTGACCATATGCGATCCGTTCCTGTGCTCGTTTCAGTCGCTCTATATTCCGACAGGTTTCTTCATACCATACTGCGAGTTTTAATCCAAAAGTAAGGGGCTCTGCATGAATTCCATGCGATCGCCCAATGGTCGGTACATCTTTATGAAGAAGAGCTTGCTCCTTTACTGCATCCCGAAAAGATCGTAACTCTTTGAGTATTAACTTTGTCGAGTCCTTCAATTGAACGGCAAGTGTTGTATCAAGAATATCCGAGGAGGTGAGCCCTAGATGCATGTAACGATTAGCTTCTCCCACGTTTTCTGAAACACACGTTAGAAAAGCAATGACATCATGCTTGACCTCCTTTTCAATTTCATCGATTCTCTTGATGTCAAACTTAGCCTTCTTTTTTATCTCGGCTACTGCTGACGCAGGAATTTCCCGCCTTTTTGCCAAAGCCTCGCATACTAAAATTTCAATCTTGAGCCAAACATTAAACTTGTTCTCTGGTTCCCAGATTTTGGCTAATTCGGGAAGAGAATATCGAGGGATCAAAAGGAAACTCCTGTTTTTTAACTTTAGTTATGGTTTGAGTTGAATGGTTAGTTAATTACACCTAAAATGATAGGCGTTAGCCATTTAAGACTGGGCTATATTAAACATAATCTGAAACTAAATCAATCTCAGAGATGAGTAAAATAGCCGAAGTCAGTTTTGTGTGCCTTGGGAATATATGCAGGTCACCACTGGCCCAAGGGGTATTTCAGGACTTAGTCAACCAAGAAAAATTAGACCAAAAGATTATAGTTACTTCAGCCGGAACAGGTGGTTGGCATATTGGTGATCTACCTGATGAAAGGATGCGTCAAACAGCTCAATCTAAGGGTATTAAATTAGAAAGTCGTGCTCGGCAATTCCAAAGCGCGGACTTTAACAGATTCAATCTGGTGCTGGCAATGGATCAAAGCAACCTAGCCAGACTTGAAGAAATTGCTCCAAGCAACCTCCCTCCAGAAAAACTGATGCTTTTTCGTTCTTTTGATCCTGAATGCAACGGTGACCAAGATGTCCCAGACCCTTATTACGGGGGAACAAAGGGGTTTGAGGAAGTCTATTCTATGGTAAAACGCACGTGCCCTCCGCTCTTGGACTACATCAAGTCTCGCTTTTTGAATCTCTAGATGAAAGAAAATCTTTCCCAACTATTAGAATCTATTTACGGAAATCCTATCCAAATTAAAAGCTTCGAAGCCATTGGAGGTGGGTGCATTAATGAAACCCAAGCTCTCAAATTGTCTAATGGTGAACGAGTATTTTTAAAATCTAACCCCTCTGCTCCAAAAAATTTTTTTACCGCTGAAGCTGATGGGCTTCGATTACTAGAAAGATCAAAGAACGGCCCTAGCGTTCCCCGTCCCCTTGGTATTTCGACCGAATCCAACCCACAGTTCCTACTCCTTGAATATATTGAATCATCCTCTCCAAAGGTTGGATTTGCCAGTCGTTTTGGACAAGCGCTTGCTGAAATGCATAGAGAAACTCAAGAGCAATACGGCCTTGATTATGACAACTTCATAGGAAAAACTGTTCAAAAAAACAATCTAGAATTAGATGGTTTGGTTTTTTTTCGCGAACACCGTATTCGCTTTCAACAGGAGTTAGCAAGAAAAACGAGAGGACTACCAAAATCTATAGATAAACGCTTAGATCTGTTTTGCGGAAAGCTTGAAACCCTGCTCGATTTGAAAGATGAAAAACCAGCCTTGCTCCACGGCGATTTGTGGTCCGGAAACTACCTTGCCAGCAATGATCAAGTGCCTTACATCTTTGATCCTGCCGTTTATTTTGGATTAAGGGAAGCTGACCTTGCAATGACTGAAATGTTTGGAAGGCTACCGGAAGAGTTCTACAGTGCTTACCATGAAGTTTTTCCTACACAACCAGGGTACACCGAACGTAAAGATCTATATAACCTCTATCATCTTCTAAATCATTATAATTTATTCGGTGGGTCTTATCTTGAACAGGCGGACCGGATCGTGAGAGAGTTTTTAGATTGATAAAAATTTTAAGTGCGTGACTAAAAACCTCCTCCTATTTTGCGCATAAATGTTCTCAACTCCTGTTGAGTAACCTGATCAAACTGATCCATCTCATTGTTCAAGGTAGTCAAAACGGGTCGTCCGATACTACTTTCCAACGCTGAAGCAATACTGACAATTATGCGCGACCCATAGCGTTCTACTAGATCGTAATCCTCGACTTTGGAAAACAATTCTTCTGGATCCATCGTCATAGCCCACGCCTGAACCACTGAAACCTCGTTGGATTCGCGAAATTGAAGCGACTCAACGGCCTCCATATATTCTTCCGCACCCATTTCACCCGCTTCAAATTTTTCGATGAGTTGGTTTAAATTAACATTCTCATTATCTTCTTCACTACCAAGGATGTGCTCTAAAAATTTAGGCTGCAGTTTTTTCATTTCATCCTTATCCCAGGGATTCGTAAAATCCTTATTGCCTGAAGTTGGGCTTTTTGTTTCTCTTTCTATTTTTTCGATACACGTTTGACAACGACCCCCTGCATCACAACTAAACTTAGAACCACAACTACACGAAGAAAGACAAGTTTGTATGGCCAAAGAAAGTGCTTCGCCTCTAAGCCCTAAAACTACTCGTAAGCTAAGGCGAAGAGGATTTGTCCTGCCTACAGCTACCCAGTTCACACAAGATGAACAATAGATCTGGTAACTTTTTTCTCCCTCTTCCGGACCTAATACAGGGGCATAAGTTTCCTTACATAACACGCAATTAATTTCACGAGTGGTAGTTTCCGCCATGTAGCAGCTCTCTATTTTTTGATTAAAAAAAATATTCAAACCTTACCTAACAAACATTCTGCCAATCCAAAACAAATTAATCAGCAAGGTAATTTGAAAAAAAAATGCCCATGGCATATATGCCATGGGCTGTATTTACATTAATTCATTTATCCAGAGTAAGCTTGTCCAAGGCCAGCCGTTTCTGCCTCCTCAGCTCCCATGATTACCTTGCCAGTTGTGGCATCCACAGGAAACATGGTAATAGCATTGTGTGTACTACAAACCACTTTACACAAATCACAACCTTTACAGCGTGGCTCAATGACTATGGCCTTATTAGTACTTTCGTCCATCATTATGGTGTCTGCCTCAGGACAGTACATTATGCACAGTCGGCAACCCTTATCCGCGATACACTTTTCATTATCTACCCACGCTATGTTATACACGCAAAAAATCTCCCCATCATTAAATGATTAAACCTTAGAACTGGGCGTTAATTCCCAAAATGACTAGACTTCGACTAACTGCAGGTTATCTTGTTTCGCTGCCCATTCTTGAGACAGACTATACGACTCTGTAATGCAATCCATATTAGCCTTGAGAAGATCATTCTTTTTCTTATATTTCTTCTTGATGGCTTCATCAAGTGAGGCGGTACCACCAGAAGCAACGAACTTCTTCCCAAATCGTTCTTGAAGAGCACCATCCAAGGATTTCAAGGTCACTATTTTCGTCACCCCGGCACAAGCACCAATCATTGCCATGTTAGTCGAAAGTTCCGTCTTACCAATATCCAAGGCAAGCTTAGTCGCGTCATGGTTGAACACCTTAACATTTAGGTCAGCTAAAGTTTCACGATCTTCATCATTTAACAGGTCAGCGGGTGTGTTGATAATAATCATACCGTTCTGTTGGATCCCTGAATAAAAAGGCGCGGTATAGCTTTTCTGCATGGTGATAACCTGAGGATGAAATATCATAATGACATCCGGATATACTAATTCACCGCGGTCATAAATGCGTTCTGAGCCAACTCTACAATAACTCTCAGCGGGTGCCATTCTCTTTTCTGCTCCAAAGAATGGATTCGAAATAGAGAACTTGCCGTCCCGATTGGCCGCCATAGCCAAAAGATGCGCAGCAGTTACTGCTCCTTGACCCCCCAAACCAGAAATACGGATATTCATCCTTGCCATAGCTTCTACTCCTATCTCTCTATTATGAGTTAACCAACTTTTGCTGCCTTAGCCGCTTCCTTAGCAGCTTTTTTTCTAGCCTTGGTCTCAGCCTTAATAGAATCGATAAGCTTCTGGGCTTCTTCAGTAACATACTCCTTCTGAACAAATCGACCACCTATAGTCTCTGAGTCCTTCATCTCATCCAACCCCTCCATACTCTGTTTTCCAATTTCAAGAATACACGGAGTATAAAGCTGAACAAATGTCGGCCCAATTTCTCGCGCCACGTATACGGCATTTTTGATAGCTTCTTCAACTCGATTAGGCTTACTAACTGTCAACAAAGCAACATAAGCACAACCTGCCTCTCGAGCAATTTCAGGCAACCTAACTTTTTCAAAGTTTTTACCCTTAGGGGCCATCTTGGCTACGAATCCCTTCTGCATCAGACCACTTTCCTGACCACCTGTATTAGCATAAAGCTCGTTATCAAAACAAATTGTGGTGAACTTTTCCTGGCGAAACCAAGACTGCATTGTCATATCTAGACCAATATCAACCGTCGCTCCATCACCAGCCAAAACCACTACATCTTTTTCTACTTCTGGGAAACGTGCCTTCAAAGTACGCTTCAAACCAGAAGCAATCGCATTCTGATTTCCAAAAAGCGAGTGAATGTTCTGAACCGCTACATGCGGGAACACCAGACTGGTGCAACCGGTAGAACCAACAAACACAGTATCCTCAGGAGCGGGTAAACTGGCTAGAATATAACGAAAAGCAATAGACTCCGGACAACCGGCACACAAGGAATGCTGCTCGATCAATTCTTTGGAGGAACCAATGTCCTTCCAGCCTCGGTCCTGTTTCCCAAAAGTTGCACTTTCAACTAGTTCCTGATACTCAGGAGGCATAATGTCGGCAAACTCATCACAGAGTTGAATTTTTTCTTTGCTCATTAGAAAACCCCTTTAAATTAAAATCCCGAATCGGGAGTTAAATAACTATCATAAGTTAAAATATAGTCAAAAAAACCTAGCTTCCGCGACTCGCCAAGGTATCAAC
>JALPWY010000017.1 GCA_023271875.1 Nitrospinaceae bacterium
AAGTTCTTGATGGAAAAAACCTAGGTGTTGAGATGGCGATTGTCATTGGCGGTGGCAATATCTTTCGAGGAGCCACTGCCAGCAACCTGGGAATGGAGCGTGTAACAGGAGATTATATGGGCATGCTTGCAACGATCATTAACGCGTTAGCATTGCAGCATGCACTGGAAGATGTCGGTGTACAAACCCGTGTGCAAACCGCGATCGAGATACCGCAGGTTGCAGAAACGTATATAAGACGAAGGGCAATACGTCACCTGGAAAAGGATCGGGTGGTAATTTTTGCTGCCGGTACTGGTAATCCATATTTTACAACCGATACCGCCGCATCCTTACGAGCCGTGGAAATAGGCGCGGATGTTATTTTCAAGGCAACCAAGGTGGATGGAGTTTATTCTGCCGATCCCATGAAAGATGATTCTGCGATAAAGTTTAACCAATTGACCTACTTGGAAATTTTAAAAAAGGGTTTACAGGTCATGGACTCAACCTCGGTATCATTATGCATGGATAACAAACTACCGATGATTGTTTTTAACGTTAGAGAGAAAAGTAGTATTAAAAAAGTTCTGATGGGTGAAAAAATTGGAACCCTAGTAGGAGTTAATTCTTAAATGGAAAATTTATTCACGGATTGTGAAAGAAAAATGAAAAATTCCCTGGATCATTTACTCCAGGAGCTTTCCAAGTTACGAACTGGAAGTGCCAGCGGAGCCATCCTGGAAGGTATCAAGATAGATTATTATGGGAATCCGACTCCGCTGAACCAGGTCGCAACACTGGGTGTTCCAGACAAGCAAACCATCACAATCCAGCCCTATGATGTTTCAATTCTTAAAGACCTTGAGAAAGCCATTTTGTCATCTGATCTTGGTCTTACTCCAAATAATGACGGGAAAATTATCCGGTTGAATATCCCAGCGCTTACTGGAGAAAGACGGCAGCAATTAGTTAAAATCGTGAAGAAGTACACAGAGGAAGTCAAGGTGGCCATCCGCAACGTGCGACGTGATTTTAACGACAAGCTCAAAACCATGGAAAAAAATCATGAAATTTCTGAAGATGATGAGAAAAGAGGCTTGGAAAAATTGCAGAAAATAACTGACGAATGTATTAAGAAAGCCGAAAAACTCTCCGAAACCAAAGAAAAAGATGTCCTTAATGTTTGATGATTACCCTATAATAGGCATCTACAATTTTTGTCACAAACGGAAGGCAATTAACGACCTAAACTAAAATATTGACGTGCTTTCTAACTCGATGGGTGAATCTAAACCAATTCTTAAAGTTTCATAACCATATTTAATCTGATGGATCTTTCCTCGATAAACTCCTCATTACTTGAAGAACTGGACCTTACTCAAATGCCTCGACATATCGCTGTCATCATGGACGGCAATGGGCGCTGGGCGAATAAAAACTCGCTTCCGAGGATACAAGGTCACTGGGAAGGGGTAAAAACTGTGGATCGTACCGTCTCCCTGTGTCGCAAACTCGATATTGAAGCCCTCACGCTATACTCCTTTTCAGATGAAAATTGGAGTCGCCCACCTATCGAAATCAATACACTGATGAAAATTCTGGACCATTACCTGAACAAAGAACTCGAACGAATGAAAAATGAAAATATTCGTTTTCATACAATAGGTCAACTCGAGGACCTCCCACCTGAGATTCAGAAACTTATCTCACACACAATGGATTACACAAAGGACTGTGATGGTATGACACTTACCCTCGCGCTGAGTTATGGAGGGCGCCAGGAAATTTTAAAATCGGTTCAGCAAATAGCAGACAAGGTACACACCGGTGAATTGCGCGTGGAAGACATTGATTATTCCGTCTTCGAAAAATTTCTACAAACAAAGTCTCTTCCAGACCCAGATCTGTTGATAAGAACAAGCGGTGAAATGCGAATCAGCAACTTTCTTTTGTACCAGATAGCATACACCGAACTGCATTACACTAAGGTACTGTGGCCCGAATTTAAAGAAGAAGATTTGCTTCATGCGATCATTGATTTTCAAAAACGAGAGCGACGGTTTGGCATGACCCAAGAACAGATTATAAAATCGTGATTATTTTTTCTCAAAATCCAATTTTATCCCCATAGAACAAGGTAGAGGGTAGTCATTGAAACGAGTGCTAACAGGTATTGTTGCCGTTCCCATTGTTGTGGGAATCGTGTTTTACGGTTCTCCTTTATTGTTTCTCTCGCTTGTGGCGGCTGTTACCCTAATGGGAGTGCATGAATATTTTACTATCATTGAACGGATTGGTATTAGTGGGTTCCCCATCCATGGAATCATTTTGAGTTTTTTGCTCCTCCTTAGTTTTTATTTTAATGGAAGCTTTATGATGGAATGGGGACTAATTGCGAGTGTAACTCTTTTCGCAGCGTGTTTTTTTCATGAAGATAACAACGTTAAGCTCGCTATAGACCAAATTTCCTTTACCCTGTTTGGCGTTCTTTATGTCGCGGGTCTTGGTGGATACTACCTCCTCATCCGAAACTTTGAAGATGGCGAACGCCTAATTTTTTTCCTGCTTCTCATTGTATGGGTAGGTGATATTGCAGCGTACTACTGGGGAAAACATTTTGGTAAAAAACCTCTAGCTCCTGTTGTAAGCCCAAATAAAACCATGGAAGGTGCCATTGCCGGTCTTGCGGGAAATATAGTAGCTGGGGCGATTGCCGGATATTGGCTTTTGGGCCATATAGCGATGGCACATTGTTTATTTGTTGCTCTTATTTGCGGTGCCATCGGGCAGTTTGGGGATCTTGCAGAGTCTTTATTAAAGCGTCATGCAGGGATTAAAAACTCCGGGGATGTTCTCCCTGGGCATGGTGGAATTTTGGACCGTATCGATAGTCTTTTATTTGCCGGGCCTATGTTTTATTGTTATTTTAAACTTGTACTCTAATACGTTTTCTTCCTCCGATACAAGCTATAGCAAGTTAGTATCGGGAAATTAATCCAAAGTTTTAGTATCCGCTCATGAAAACGATTTCCATTTTGGGTTCTACCGGATCTATTGGGGTCAATACCCTCGACGTTGTTCGACAAAACCGAGACCGTTTTACGGTTGCGGCCATGGTCGCCGGAAGCAATGTTGAGCTTTTTGCCGAGCAAGTTAAAGAATTCAAACCCTCTCTCGTTTCTGTTTTCAACCTTTCCAAGGTTGGCGAGCTTAAGGAACTACTTCAAGGGGAAGATATAGAAATTCTTTCTGGTGAAAAAGGTTCCATTAAAGTTGCAACTCACCCTGATGCATCGCTGGTGATCTCTGCTATCGTCGGTAGTGCTGGCTTGGTACCTTCCTTGGCGGCTATTCAATCGAATAAGGATCTTGCTCTTGCCAATAAGGAAACCCTGGTGGTTGCCGGGGAACTGATACTCCGTGAGGCGAAAAACAAGATTAATCTTATCCCGATTGATAGTGAACACAGTGCTATTCTTCAGGCGCTAACCGGAGAAAAAAAGGAACACGTTAAAAAAATTATTCTTACAGGTTCCGGTGGACCATTCCGCACTTTTGCAAAAGAGAAAATGGCAAACGTCACTGTTAAGGAAGCACTCAATCATCCCAACTGGACAATGGGGGCAAAAATAACGATTGATTCTGCAACGATGATGAATAAGGGGTTGGAGTACATTGAGGCGAAATGGTTGTTCGGACTTGATACTCCCGTAGAAATCATTGTTCATCCACAAAGCATCATCCATTCGATGATTGAATTTGTTGATACTTCTGTCATGGCTCAGTTGGGTATACCTGATATGCGGGTTCCTATTGCATATGCCTTGACTTTTCCTGATCGAATAGAGTGCCCATTACCAACCTTAAATCTTGCAGCGATAAAGCAGTTAACCTTTGAAGAACCGGATTATGAAAAGTTTCCCTGCATCAAGCTGGCCCAGGACTCTCTAGAGGCAGGCCACAGTATGCCAGCAGTCCTCAATGCCGCAAATGAAGTTGCTGTGCAAGCTTTTCTTGATGAAAATATTCCCTTCAAAGATATTGCTGAAACAATCCGAATGGCCATGAATAATCACAAGCCTCATACCATAGAATCACTTGAAGACGTTCAATCCGCGGACCGCTGGGCGCGCGAAGAAGTAAGGAAATTGATCACCGTAACAACGCATTGACCTAAAAAAACTTCATTCAGCTATGTACAGAATAGGAAACGGATACGATGTTCACCGTTTGATAAAAGGGCGTAAACTCATTCTCGGAGGTGTGGATATCCCACACGGTCTTGGACTCGATGGGCATTCTGATGCCGATGTCCTGTGCCACGCGCTGTGTGATTCACTTCTAGGAGCCTCCGGCGCGGGTGACCTCGGAAAATATTTCCCCGATACGGATAACAAATGGAAAGGCGTCTCTAGTTTAGTCTTGTTGGAAAAATCCGGTGAACTGGTCGCTGAACGCGGTTTCCTAATCTCCAATATTGATACCACCATCGTTGCACAACAACCAAAAATTGGCCCGCATATTGAGTCGATGACTACAAATATCTCTGAAACCCTTAAAATTGATCCCACTCAAATTAATATTAAGGCAACCACTACCGAACGACTCGGATTCACAGGGCGCGAAGAGGGGATTGCCGCTTACGCCGTCGCCCTTCTGCAGGCCAAATAGCTGCTGAAATCCAACTCCCAAGCAAAAACATCTTAGCTAACTTCGTCTAGCTCCCAATATTTTGTGAGACAAAAACCTTAGAATCTAAACCTCCATCTCTACTAACTGATATAACATAAATTTATTACTGAAAAACAATCTGTTTAAACATGAAAAAAATAATCTGTGTTTTACTGGGCGTATTGATATTAGCTGTGTATTGGAAAGTTCAATACCACGAGTTCGTCAATTATGACGATGGCCGTTATATAACAGAAAATAAACATATAAGGGATTTTTCGAAAGAAAATTTTATCTGGGCGTTTACCAGTTCATATGCCGCCAACTGGCACCCCATTACCTGGTTATCGCACATGCTGGACATTCGTCTTTATGGGTTAAATCCGAAAGGTCACCACCTAACCAGCCTGGCACTTCATATAGCGAATTCACTACTTTTATTTTTAGTCTTTGCGCGAATGACGGGGTCAATTTGGAGAAGCTGCTTTGTTGCCTCATTGTTTGCTTTTCATCCCATCAATATTGAGTCTGTTGCATGGGCGGCAGAACGTAAAAATGTCTTGAGCACCTTTTTCTGGTTGTTGACGACGTGGGCTTATGTTCACTATATCCAGAAAAGAAATTTAGCCAGATACAGTATGGTCGTTCTATTTTTCGCACTTGGCTTAATGTCGAAAGCCATGCTGGTAACCTTACCCTTTGTCTTGCTGTTACTTGATTATTGGCCCTTAAAACGTTTCGAGATAGCACATCTTCAAAGAATTTTTTCGGGTGATACGCAAAATCAAATTGGAAATAAAAAGAAACTTTTAAATTTAATTTTTGAAAAAATTCCCCTTCTATTTTTAGTAGTTGGTTCCTGCATCGTTACATTATCAGCACAAAAATTGGCAGGGGCCATCGTATCTATTGAAACTGTACAAACAACAACACGTATCAGTAATGCACTCGTTTCATATTTAGTTTATTTAGAAAAAATGATGTGGCCTAAAGATTTTTCAGTTTTTTATCCTTACCCTTTTGGTGAATCATATATGTGGAAGAGCCTGGTGAGTGGCTTTGTTTTAACAGGCATAACAATAATAACATTACGACTGATCAAAAAGGCTCCTTATCTTTCCGTTGGTTGGCTTTGGTACCTTGGGACCTTAATACCTACTATTGGATTGGTTCAGGTTGGACAGCAGGCGATGGCCGACAGATATGCATACGTCCCTCTAATTGGAATATTTATCATCATCGCATGGGGGCTGTCGGACCTTTTACAAAATTATCCTTTTAGAAAGAAGCTGTTGTCTGTTTTATCAGGAATATTTTTTTCTGTACTAATAACATTAACCTCGATCCAGTTGCAATACTGGGAAAACAGCGTAAAACTTTTCGAACATGCTATTGAAGTTACTGATAAGAAATATCCTAGTTTTGTCGGTATATACAGTAACCTTGGTGTCGTCCTAAATCAGCAAATGAAGTTTGAAGAGGCTATGGTTCATCTTAAAAGTGCGGTCAAACTTCAACCCACCTATTCCGAAGCACATAACAATCTTGGCAATGCCTTAAGCGGATTGAATCGTTTCCAAGAAGCTAATATTTCCTATAAAGAAGCAATTAGACTTAAACCTGATTATCCAGAAGCACACAATAATCTTGCTAATTCTCTAAGTAAAAAGCGGGAGGATTTAGAGGAGGCTATTTTTCACTACAAGAAAGCTATTCAACTCAAACCAGAATTTTACGAAGCGCATTTCAATTTAGGAGTAACCTTAAATAAATGGAATTATTCTGATCAGGCTATTGGTCACCTGCAAGAAGCAATTAGACTTGAACCGAATTTATCTGAATCACATTTAGCTCTTGGAAATATTTTGATCCAGAAAAATAACTTTGAAACGGCTATAGATCACCTCGAAACTACCATCAAAATCGATCCGAATAATGCCATCGCCCATAACAGTCTTGGAAGTGCTTTAGGAGAACAAGGGAATTTTAAGCAAGCCATTGCACATCTCAACACCGCAATAAAAATTAACCCCCACTATGTAGAGGCCCACCAGAATCTTGGTACAGCATTATCAATCCTGGGGCAGTCTGATAAATCAGATGATCATTTTAAAATTGCTAAAGAACTTGCGGTTAATGAAAAGTTAAAACAATGAATCATAAAAAAATTTTGGAAAATCAGCCAGGGAGGGGGGTATTTTTACGGTACTGGGATCTAATCTCTTTATTCGTTATCCTGTTAATCATAACAAAACTAAGATTCCCTTTTCTGGAAATTCCTCTCGAACGTGATGAGGGTGCCTATGCCTATATGGCTCAATTACTTTTAGAGGGAATCTCTCCTTACACCCAAGCATACTCGCTTTACTTTCCGGGTCTCTTTATAATCTACGCATTAACTTTTCTTATCCTCGGCCAAACTATTTTTGCAATTCACTTTTGCTTGCTGATCGCTAATTTAATCACCATTGTTATTATTTTTTTGATTGGGAAAAAAATTTTTGATTCATTAACAGGGATCGTCTCTGGAGCAACCTTCGGTTTACTCGGATTAAACCCCCATGCTCAAGGATTATTTTCACACGGTGAACCTTTTACCATGCTGTTCATCTGCTCTGGGATTTATATTTTATTACTCGGTATCGATTCAAAAAAAAAATCACTATTTCTATGGAGCGGGTTATTTTTTGGATTAGGGTTATTAATCAAACAAAATGCTCTCGTTTTCATCGGGTTACCTGTCGTTTATTTTTATTTGGCATTATTTAAAAAATCTCATCGAAGCAGGAGGTCTTGGTTTGACGCATTATTTTTTTTTACATTCGGGTATTTTATACCGTTAGCTATTTTCTTTATTTTCTGTTTGATAACAGGCTCGTGGGAGCAAATGTTGTTCTGGACTTTTATCATGCCGACAGAAATGACCCCCCCTATCTCAATGACAAGGGCCGTTTATCAATTTAAAATCTTAGCCCTCCCTATTATCAAATCATCTCCACTATTTTTTTGGACCGCAGCTATAGGTCTTCTGAGTTTTTTGTGGGACAAGACCTCACGGTTTGCAGTCCTCCTCATAGTTATATTTTTGGTTTTTTCTTTTTTTACCATGTCCTTGGTTTTTTATTTTCGTGCCCATTATTTTCTTTGTCTTTTTCCCGCTATAGCTCTCCTGACTGGAGTAGGATTTTATTCAATGAATAACCTTATAAAAAAAATATCCTTAAGAAAAATAAATCCCGTAATCACTGCTGGATTTGTTTTCCTTTTCTTTTCTTATTCAATATTTGATCAACGTAAATTTTTTTTTCAAACAAACCCAGAAGTAGCCTCTCGAATAATATATGGGAATAACCCTTTTCCTGAGTCGCTTGTTATTGCAGATTATATCAAGGAGCACAGTTCACCATCGGATAACATCGCTATCTTGGGGTCTGAACCGCAAATTTTGTTTTATGCAGATAGAATCTCATCCTCCAAGCATATATTCATGTACTACCTGATGGGAAACCATTTGCATGCGCTGACTATGCAAAAAGAAGCGATGGCCGACATTGAACTAATGAAACCGCCTATCCTTATAAATGTAGTAATCCCAACTTCATGGTTATTCCAAAAAGATTCCAAGTCTATGCTTTTTCACTGGCTTGATGGTTTTGTATCGAGAAATTACAAACTTGCGGGGGTTGTGGAAATTCAGGATCTCAACACTACAAACTATTACTGGGGGGTGGATACAACAAAGTTTGTACCTAAAGAATCTAATTTTATCCAAATATATCAGCGTAAGCAAAGTTCATAATAAAAACTTGGCGCGACCTTTAAAGTGCGTAAGGGAAGAATGAAAAAATAGGGTCAACCACACAAAGTGGTTGACCCTATCATTGACCCAAAATAACTTAGTTAACACCTCGTCCCACACCTGCGTTATCTGTTACTACGATGGTGTGCCCAGTGGCCTCAAGGGGCGTCGTAATCCCAGACACATTGGAATCATGCATATCTCCTACAAACTCGAGGGCAAAACCAGCACCATTCGCTGACTGGTAAACCACACCCCACATAGAAAGCTGGTTAAGATTATCGTGTCTATATAATTCATCGTCAGCTATATATGTACCAGGACGATCAGCCGCAGTAGTAGAAAAATTCGGGGACGTGCCTATTGACCACGCCTTGATGTTGCCAAACTGGTTGCCATCTGTCGTAGTGATTAGATGCGTCTGGGTATCGGTGAATGCGGCGTTGTTAGCGTTAATGGTGGAATGACTCTGGTTAACAATAAAAACCCGGTGAGTCTCACCAGCTGAAACCGTAAACACGGCAGCCCTTCCAGCTGCAGTATTCGGAACCGTGACCATATCCAGCGCTTCAATCACCACTCCGATAGAAGTATGAGCCGTAGCAAGAGACGGATGAGAGACACCAATAAAGGTATACGAGTCATTAGCTACCACTTGCGCATAAGGCGCGATGGCGATACGAGCATTCCATCCAGGACCATTAGCACAATTACCACCATCAGCAGATTTGGACGAGTTGATTTGAGCCTCACATGGTGCAGACGTTACCGCCGGCGAAGATTGAGCGGGGGAGGGAAGGACCATCATCCCAAGCCCAATCATAACAAGCATTAAAAATAAATTTAATTTTTTCATCAATTATTCTCCCTAATATATCTTTAGCCAATCACTTGGCATAAATTTAAATTATGAAACATCCATTACTGAAGGTTGACACCTGAAGCGTAATACTTATTTTTGCCAGCCGCTCCTACGGCACCAGCCCCCCAATTAAATCCTTTATATTTTCCCAGTGATTGACTATCATTCATGTCACCGATAAATTCCATGGCAAAACCAGTCGTCTGCGCTTCGATGATGACCGAACCCCAGTAGGTAAGCATGGTTGTATCTCTGAAGCCAGCTCCATCCTCAGCCTGACCGGATACTGATACACCATACGCCCCACCCTTTCTTAACATGGGATGAGACGTCACTGGGTTGACACGAATATGACCGTATGTAAAATCCGTGGTACCAGATAAAAATACCGCATCCGTGATAGCCGTTGTATTAATAGTAGCGTGATTCGTTGGGACAATAAACACACGCGTGGTTTGCCCGGATCTAATAGTAAAACTTTCAGCAGTGTCGTACGCGGATCCGGCGCTCGTGATAGCGTTCATTTTAACTCCTATTACTGAAGCCATACCCGAAAGTGATGAGTGGGAAACCGCGACGAAAGTATATGAAGACCCCCCCTCGACCTGCCAATATGGAGAAACGACGAGAAAATTGTTGGCATAGTCGGCTAAGCCTCCATCGCCTCCATCTCTAGATGCAGTTTTATCTAAAACAGCATTTCCAAAAGCGTTCCCTACCAGAAGTGCAAGAAATGCGGTCATTGCGATACCGATAAAATATCGCTTTAAGTGATTGATTTTCATTGTTTTTACTCCTGTATATTCAAATTGATATATTCAAGTGAATTAAAATTTTAAAAATAACGGTTTTCGTTTTGACCGACCGTCACGGTTTCTTTCACCACCTCCTTTTCTGATTAAAAACACGTTAATATTAAATAGTAATCGTGATTTTTTCCCTTAAAAACATTGAAATTGATAAACCAACATCCCTAAACGGCATTACCATTAGGGGGCGTCAAAAACCAATGTTTCAAATATAAAATAACACTAATCAGCTATCCTATCGGTCGATAAGGCCAATACCTTAAAAAAAATTAACGCGTTTTATGTTTTAAGGCATCTATTTTATCTCTTATTTTTTTTAAAAATTTTAATACTTTTCAAATGATTTAGGGAATCCAACCTGAACCGATATCTATCTTATTGAATTTTATAGACTTAAATTATTTGTCAGCGTTTTTATAGGTTGCCTATAACACCGATGCATGGTCTAGCTGATATCCCAAAATATTCTTAAAATTAAGGTAGCCTCCAGACACTATGATTCAGACATCGCGGGTTAGTAAAATGGCCCCTCCAAATCATATTGGAGAATCTACGCTACCGTCCCAAAAATATTGGGTTGATTCTTATTTTTTAAAGATTATTTTTGCTCCGAAACTAATAAAACATCAATAGTATTGATAATATAAGCCCCAAGTATTGATAATATAAGCCCCATCTCATAATTGTAAAATTATGAGGATACCCCAATGGAATAGGAGTTAGGTGGTTGCAAATATTAAAACCTGCCCTCGATCAGGCGAGCCGGTCAAATATTTTTAAAATTGGGAAAACCGGCCGGATTGTTTATAATCACTTAGCTGGTACGGCGTGGTTCGTTTTAAAGTTCGTTGATTAGAATGTGAGTCCAACAAAATCATATTTAACTTGGGGTCACTCAAATCTAAAAATCAAGTTTTCTCAAAGATTCTGCAACTCTCAGACCTGACTCGTACTTCAACCAATTTCTTAAAATATATCTGAGCTTTTTTAATACGTAATATGACTATGGCAGAAGATTTTGGTTCTTATTTAAAATCTGAACGTGAACTCCGGGGTGTCACCCTGGATGAATTGTATTCGAAAACTATGATTCCAGTTCGCCATCTACAGGCGCTGGAAAACAACCAGTTTGATGAACTACCCGAAGAGGTGTTTATAATAGGATACATTCGATCTGTCGCTAAAGTCATTGGCGCTCAAGAGGATGAAGTGCTCTCTACCTACATGGACATAAAAAAAACTGCTCCTTCAATAGACACCAACAAGCCAAGGACCTTAAATCAGAAGCGTTCCACGCTCGACCCAAAATTTATTTTTGTACTGAGCCTTACCGTTTTATTTTTATCAGGGGTCGTGTGGGGTATAAATATTCTAATTAACAAGTCCAATAAGGATTCAACAGAATCTACCCCCACACTGTCTAAGCAAAAACAAAACAATACGAAAGAAGAACCTGCAAATAATTTATCTGCCGAAAATACTAAGATCAACGATACATCGACCGCCTTAACGACATCCGCATTATCTTCCACAACTTCGGCAATCGGTTCCAAGGCACCTACTGAAAAACCACCTAATAATCTTTCTACAAAACCTGATGGTGATCTGAACCAAAGTGTACTAGCTGATATAGCTGGTAAAGAAAATACAGATGAAACTTCCGCCTCATATACAGAGAGTAATATGCCGTTGAAGTTGCGCGTCAGGGTCAAGGGCGACGTCTGGTTGAATATAATGGTGGATGATTCGCCAGTCGAGAGCTTTGTACTTACAAAAGGATCTGAAAAAATATTTTATGGGGAAAAACAATATCTCATAAACGCTGGCAATAAAAATTTAATCGCGCTGACACTCAATGACACGGCAATAAATTTTCCTAATGGAAACAAAGAAGATATCGTGACAAATTTTACCATCAACGCACAACTCGTTGAGTGAGTTCTGTCAGCACCAGATTAAACGGTTTACCTGTATTGAATATTTATTTTTCCATTTTTAAAATATTTCTGTATGAAGCCAGATATGTCATAACGCTTTATTTCATCTAAAAAAACTTTCATGAACGAAGCATCGGGGCCTACTAAACTCACAGGAGCCAAGCAAATCGCTTACTGTACCTGTATGCAATCAGCTCACTGGCCTCATTGTGATGCTACCCACCATACCGCTGGTGGTAGCGGGCCTAAAATTATGGAACTAGATAAAGATAAAACCTATATGTTATGTAGATGCTTTAAAAGCAAAAATAAACCTTTCTGCGATGGTTCCCACCTAAATACCAAACCTGACCGTTGATCCCGCCTGTACAATTCATTGCACGGCCATTCAATGTAAAGAAGCCTGTTATGAACTCCATCCCTAAGATTGTGTCTTTGTGCTGGGTTCGATATTTTACCCTGTTCTTATATCTTCTTATATTGAACGGATGTTTTTCATCAAAAGCTCCAACTAAGAATGCAATGGTTCTTATTCCCGATGGAGTATTTACCATGGGATACAATATTGACAATAAAAAAGACTGGGGAGATACCGATGAAGAACCAGTCCATAAAGTATTTTTGAAATCATACTATATCGATCGGTATGAGGTGAGCGCCTCTCAATTTTCAAATTTTTTAAACCAACATCAAAAACAATCACCACTCTATTTTCAGACTGGTCTGGGAGTCACCATCGAAAAGATTGGCAGCCAATTTCGTCCACGAGCAGGTCTCGAAAATTACCCTGTCAATCGAGTTTCCTGGTTCGGTGCCGATACCTATTGCCGATGGGTCAACAAACGCTTGCCTACTGAAGCGGAGTGGGAAAAAGCCTCGCGGGGAACCGATAGTAGAGTTTTCCCTTGGGGTGATGAATTTCCAACCAATGAACGTGTGACCTTCCGGAGAAAATTTAATCTACTTGGATTTAATGCTCTAGAAAAAATTGATTCAATGCCTGCCGGACGATCACCCTATGGGATTCATCATATGGCAGGCAATGTGTGGGAGTGGGTTAATGATTGGTACAGGGATATTTATTACGAGGTCTCACCCTTTGCCAATCCAAAAGGTCCTGACTCGGGAATAAGTAAGGTTTTACGCGGTGGTAATTGGTATTACAAAGCTTATTACATGCGGACTACGTACCGATTTAACGATAAACCGGATTCATTTAAAAATTGGCAGGGATTTCGGTGTGCCAAGGATCTGAACTATTAACCTGGGTTTATTATTTAAGGATTTTTTTGATCGCCCACTCCACATTGATTTTTTTATTGCAGTATTTAAAAATCGCCTCGCTCAAGGGCATCAGTGAACAGTGTTCCGTTAATATTCCAGCCTCACTGCTGTTGATAATCGTGGTTGGACCGGGACGCTTCCAGGTCGTGAAAGCCCAATCAAACCACTGCTTCGACACCGACATAGATTTTAATGTGGGTAGGGAACGACCATTGACATCTATTTCATAAACTATATTTTCCCGTTGTTTTTCAATGGTATCACTCAGATCTATATTTTCATCTTCGCTGTCTCGACTATGAGTCTTCTTTTTAGGATAGGACAAGTCCTGCCCTGTAAAAATAATGGGATTCGCTCCCGATTGGAATGCCAGGTCGTAACCAATGGAGAGCACACTCCCACCTGGTGTCAAACGGCCAATCGCTGGTATTTGATTTGCGATTTCTACTAAAACGGGTATATCCGGGGCGTGTTTATGAAAAAAAATTACATCCCCTTCCCATAGATCTAGAACACGTGGATGTATTATAGAAGGAGCTATCAGGGTCATTCCCCGATGGGAAACACCTTGGAAAAACTTTGCTATTTCTTCCTGAGGATCCAAGCTTATCACCATTGAGGGTAGTATTCCCTGCAACAGCAAAGGCTTTAAAGAAGCGTCGCTGGCCAGGATCATTGAGTGGCCCTGCGCGCGACCAAGCAAATTGATATTCTTGTCTAAAGACGGACCCGCGCCAACTATGATAGCGGGAACCTCTTTGAACTTTCGGGCCAAAGCAACAACCCCTAGATTTTTTTGAATCACGTTTCGATTCGCTTGAAAATTTTGTTGCCAGAGGTCGTTAAAGCGAAGGCTAGTAGCAGATTTGACTTCTTGGATATGCCGTTCTTCGTTCATTAAAAATAATGTAACAAAATCCTCTAATTCAATCTACCTTCAAAAAAGTGAACCATAAAAAAACCCGGGCTGAAGCCCGGGTTAAAAAAATTATTATTAAATATAATAATTATCGTACAAGGTTGACTGACTCGGAAAGCAAATCGTCAGTTGTGGTAATAAGCCTTGCGCTTGCCTGATAGGCTTGTTGTGTTTTGATCATCGTAACAAATGCCTGGGCAATATCTACATTGGAAAGCTCAAGCGATTCACCAAGAATTTTACCAAGTCCACCCGTATCAGGAACACCAATAGTTGGCTGTCCAGACTCTTGAGATTCCGTGTATTTGTTATTACCGGAACGGTTTAATCCTGAAGGAGATAAAAAATCCGCCATTGCAATTCTGTTTAAAAGTTCCGTTTGACCATTATTAAACAGACCCATGATATCGCCCACAGGGGTCACTGACAGTCCAAGCAAGGTACCCGTGGCATATCCGTCTTGAACAAGTGAATTATTATTAGAATTCGCGGCAAACCCTGTTAGCTTTCCGTGAGTATTCCCGGATGCATCTACAAGATCCCAAAGCAAGCTCATCTCGTTTGCCGGGGTAGTAGCATTATCAAAGTTTAATGTAAATGTATGGTCTGCAGCGTCTGCACCATCCACATGGCTTAATTGGCCTTTGGTATCAAAAGTAACTGTTCCCGTTGCACCAGCAGTAATGGTTCCCTCAGAAGGAACGGCCGAATAACTCCATTTGTTGGCTGATGCAACTTTAGTGAAGGTGACATTTAGAGTGACTATTGAACCAACAGAGTTATAAAGTGTAACAGGAGTTATGAAAGTTGTGGTTGCCGTCGATGCCGCATTTAATTGCGTACCTGAATTAAAATAGGTACTTGCATTTGGAGTCGACTGGACACCTGCCAGATCAATATCTTCCATAGTGGTTGATAGTACATCGTTGTTATAGTCAAATCCTTTTAAAATTTCTCCTGTCATGCTTTGTACCAGGCCCAACTCATTAATACGGAACTGACCGTTTCGAGTATAAAATTGATCGGTATTACCATGTGTACTCGTTATAAAAAAACCGTTCCCATCAATAGCGAGGTCCAAAGCATTGGGCGAGTGCTCAATCGCACCTTGATCCCATACTTGAAGCACTCCGCTTAATTGCGAACCACCACCCAACTGACTGGTAACCGCACCATTATGCAAAACAGTACTGAAAATATCCCCGAATACTGGGGCGCTTCCCTTAAAACCAACCGTGTTAACATTGGCAATGTTATCACCAATGATTTCCATGGCTTTCGATTGTCCGGACAGACCTGATACTCCGGTAAAAAGTGTGCTTATAAGTGACATGAGACTTCTCCTCTTTCTTTTATTGATTTATGCTGACTCGTTTGATTGTACTAATAGGTAATTCTTTTCCGTTAACGATGGCATACGTTTCGTCCTTTCCAAATACAACGTCACTGACTAGGCCGGAGGAAAATGTATCCACCGCAATTGGCGCGCCGGCTTGATTGTCAGCCTTCACCGTAAAAGAATAGGTACCTGCAGGAAGTGGATTCCCATGTTTATCGAATCCATCCCAAGAGGCACTGTTTTTTCCTTGTCCTTGATTATCAATCCTGACCATATCGATCTGACTACCTGTGCTATCAAAAATATCAATTCGAACGGATTCGGCATCGCTAGCTAAGGAATAGCTAAGAGTCTCTGAAGAATTTGCAGAATGATTGAAAGCGTTGCCATATGACTCTACGGTTTTACCAATAAGGTTTAGTGATGAAGTGTTTTGTGAAGCTGTCTGAAGTTTCTGAAGGATTTCAAGGTTTGAGTTCACGTTAGTCATTTGCTCCAATCCGCTGAACTGGGCGAGTTGCGCACTGAAATCCTGTGCGCCCATTGGATCAAGAGGATCCTGCGCTGACAACTGCGCTATAAGCAACTTGAGAAAATCATCTTTCCCCAATGAACTATCATCAGCCATTTTCGTTACTGTTTTGCTGTTATCTATCGAGGTGACTCCTGGAATCATTTCCATTTTTTAATCTCCTAAAATAAGCAATGTGCTTATGCAATCACGCTGACTGTTTGAGAAATATCATCAAATATAAAAGATGTTTGTCTGGTTGACTCTTGATTGGCTTTTATCTCCAGATCCTCTGTATTTATATAATCAAAATCATTTGTATCAGGTTGATCATTTGTATCAGGTTGACCGGAATGATCTCGTTGTTGAGAAAATTCTGGATTGCTGTCCCCGCCTACAAAAACTGAAAAACCATCCAACTTGAGTCCCTGGCTTAACATCGAATCCCTGAGTTGTGATAAATTACTTTCAATGGCTTGCTTTACCGCTTGATTTTCTGCAATGATTACAGTTCGTACTCCATCACCTGATGTGATGATATTCATACGGACTCTTCCCAAGGATGGAGGATCGAGTTGAATTTTTACTTCACTTTGCGAACCGTTAGAGCGAATCGATAATCTATTTATAATTTGGTCTATTACTCTGCTTTCGATGGGTGCCTTGTAAATTGTACTTTCAGAGATTGCTGCCTTTGTGTTCAAAATACTCTTGTTGTTGCCCCCGCCTGCCCCGTTGTTGTTCAATACTTGAACTTCACCGTTGGCTTTGATTGCTTCCAAGCTTTTGCTTTTAGTCGCATCCAAGTTTGCATCAGCGTATTTCATGCCGATGGTACTCTGAGAGATCGTTTTTCCTTGTCTTGTATCTTTTGATTCGGCCTTAAGATTATCGCCCGTTGACGACACCTTTTCATCTCCTTTGGAAGCGCCTTCATCACGGTGTTTATTTCCATCTGGATTGAACTTGTTTTTAATTTCCGATTTTTTTACTGTAGTTTCCTCTTTCTTTTGTGGCCCAGTTTCTATGTTAACTAAGTCCTTAGAAGTTTGGCCGGCAACTTCAGGTTTTGTCATTTTATCTACGGCACTGAAATCCTGTTTAGCTAATTCGCTATTCAAATTTGATCTATTATTTTGTTGTGATTCAAATTTTTGTATGAAATTTTTTGCTTCCTTGTCAGTAAAGCCAGCCTGTTTTAATAAGTCATTTATTAAGCCTTTTCTGTTTTCTAGTTGTGAAAATGAATTTTCATTCAGGCCGTTGGTAGACAGGTAATCTTGGAATGAAAAATCTTTGAGTTTTGAATTTTGTGCTGTTAAAGATTGTAATAAAGCTCCAACATCCAATCCGGAATCATTATTAAAAATTTCAAGTAGTGTTTCCATGGTCTGTACATCAAAACCCAACTCTTTTAAATAATCCATAGCTTCTTGAAAGTTGTCAACAGAAGCAAGTTCCTGAGGAGCAATATTTTCTGACTCTGTGGAAGTGGACTCTGTTTCACTCAAAGATTCTTGTGTAGTATTTTGATCTATTTCCTTTGAGGTGGTTTTATCTATTGGTTGGCCTTCCTTCGACTGAGATTTTTCTATTGGTTTTTTTTCGGATGGTTTTTGAGAGGAAGAATGATTCTGTCTTTCTGTTTCCGGTTTGTTATTTTCATTCACAGGCGAAACCCTATGGCTTGCGTCATCCATAATTCTCTGGAACCCAAACCCATCATCACTAACATCATGCCTCTGAGGAGTCACCGCTTGTTCGACAGGTGCCTGTGGAGTGAAAACTGCTAAAAAATCTGGTTGGCCCACAATGAATACCTTTTATGCTCAAGTTAAAAAATGATTCACCCTATTACATTCTTCTAACAGGATTAACTTACTTTGAGCAAAAGGTATGCCAAATTATAAAAATATATTTTAATCCTTTAGATATAAGCTATTACAGACATTTAAGTGGATAGACATTAAATAAAGACCTCGGCAAGATTTTCCTAAAAAGAGGCAATTTTATCTAATTTTAGAAAATATTCTTGAATTGTATTTAAATTGTTAATCATATTTTTTTAATTATTTTTGTGTCGCTTTGGGTATTGAAAAGCCAAGTTATCCAGCAGAGTTGTATATTGTTCAAGTTTGTTTGTTATAATTTTAACATGCATATTTTTAATATAATTATTTTTAGTTTTACTTTTTTTATTTCTATTGTAATTTGTGCGCAATCTCAGGAACTAGATAGGAGTATGTTTAAAAGCTCCAGCATGGTTAGCCTAGAGGTAGCAAAAAAAGAAATTAAGCAGGTCTATCTAGATAGTGGCCAGACCAAGACGCTACATTGTGGATGTTTTTTTGATAAACAAAAACAGGTCTACCCAAACTCATGTGATATTACTCCTTCAAAATATCCTATCAGTGACAAGAAAATAATTTTGAAATGGGTACATGCTATGCCTTTATCCGCTTTTGCAGATTCTATGAATTGTTGGAATCAATTGATTTGTACCAAATCAGATGGTTCGATGTTTAAGGGAGCGAACTGTTGCGGTACCATTTCCCCAAAGTTTAAATCTATGGAATCTGATATGCACAATTTGATTCCCTCTTTTGATTGGTCTATGGGAACCGATAATAATTCTTCTAAATCAATCTCTTTTGGAGGAGTTGAGGAATATAAAATGTGCAGCAATGAAGGTGTTATTTCAAATGATCCTACTGGCAAAGCTCGAGGTAACCTAGCACGGGCTTATTTTTACATGTCTTTTTTATATCGAATTCATATTCAGGATCGGTTGGAGGAAAAACTCAGAATGTGGCATTTTGAAGATCCCCCAGATAAGATGGACGAGATAAGGAACTCTTTGATTGAACAGGTCCAGGGTAACCGAAATCCTTTTATTGATCACCCGGAAGTCGTCGAGCGCGTGAGAGATTTTTGATTTAATCACTAAATTTAATGCAAAACTCCCACCTCCTGTTAAATGGGTAATGACATATAATCAATGCCATACCAAAACGAATACCGATTATTTTGGAGCTTCGTTAAAATCTTGTGAGTACCTGTTTCAGAAAAAAGGTTACTTATTAGTCGGTTGTAATATTGTGAGTTCAAATGCTTTTTTTGTAAGAAAAGATTTGATAGGAGAACATGTTCATTCGAATTGTTCGGTTGAAAATCACTATGAAGAGCTGAAAAATTGGTTGTTGGCTGGCTTTAGTCCTGGCTTAGTGGCAGATTTTGGTCCATACGAAGATAATCTATGAGATTTTCGGTTAACTGGCGAGATAAAATTTTTTGTATTGGTAACATTTGTGATTAAGTGGTGCCGAAGGACGGACTCGAACCGTCACAGGGTTGCCCCTACTGGATTTTGAATCCAGCGCGTCTACCAATTTCACCACTTCGGCCTGATATCTACTACAATAAACAAAAAAATTTGGAATGCACTATTTCTATATCTATTCTAAAAACTGTGAAGCCACACTGATATAAATTTATAAAATTATATCAAATTTATCTAAAAATAAATATGTCCGATCATCGATATTATCAACATAATAAAAATATTTCTACCGAAGTTTATATACCGATTACCGTCTTGCTATTATGTCAGCAATTGAGAGATAAATAATTTCAAAGCCATTAACGTCTTATTTGTTTTCTAATTTTCTTGATTAGAATTCGGATGTTGTCCGCGTCTTTTTGATTTGGATCGATAGATAGAGCTCTCGAAAAAAAGGCTGCAGCTTCTTCAGGTTTTTTTAAATGATAATAGTAAATAATGCCAAGATTTCTCATAGAAGAAGCATAATCAGGTTTGACCTCGACAGCTTGTTTTAAGTGAAATTCCGCTAGTTCAATTTGCTTTCGTTTTAGATATATTTCTCCAAGCACTGCATGTGTCTCTGGAATTTTCGGTCTTATCAAGGCTGCAATCTGCAACAATCGCAGCGCCTCTTCTTCCCTACCTCTTTTAAGATAAAGATTTGCTAGATTAAAGTTTGTAGCAAAAATATTGGGATTTAGAGCCAGCGCTTTTTCAAAATATTCAACTGCTAAATCAATATTTCCAGTTACAGTATAAGCATGTGCTAAGTTAATTACGGGACGAACTTTTAGTGGCGATTTTTTTAATGTGTCGTTCCAAAGTGATATTTCACTTGCCCAAATTTTATTTCTTTGTATTGTTAATCCCGAAAATATTAGTGATATAAAAATACTAGCCACCAAGATAATTTTTTTACACTTTGTTGAGTGGTTAGAAAAAACCAAATGTGGCACCCTATATATGCAATACGCTATTACCGCATAAAATGAATACGAAGCGAGATATGTCCTATGCTCAGCAGCCAAATCGTTTAGAGTAATGATTGATGAAGAAGGCGATAAAACTATCAGAAACCAGCAAAAGAAATATAATAAAAGACGATTTTCTTTAGCTCGACATGAAAAATAAATTAATCCTGCGATTCCTATCAATACTGTAATAAACTTCCATGACCACCATTCAGTTACTAATTGGATATCAGGGTCTATATTTAAATTAATCGGAAACAACAATAACTTGACGTAATAATAGAAAATTACAGATGGTTGGGTAAGCATGTAGTTTAGCCTACCGATATCTTCGCCCGCGGTTGATTCGCCAATTAAAAATAATTCGTCCGTTAATAGCTTATGAAATAATAAGCTAACTCCAACCAACAGAATAAACCCGATACCCCACTTTCGCTTTTTCAACCAACGAATAGATGTGGACTCTGATTCTTGTCCGAAAAAAAAATATAATAACAACATCAATGGTAGGGTTATTACCGTCTGTTTAACGCTAAAGCCTAAAATGAATGCGATAAAGATAATAAATAAGACTAAAACCTTGAAGGCTGTTTTTATCGGACGATCTCTAACAAGATAAATCTGGAATAATAAAAACGAACTTAGATAAAAGGTTCCCGCAAAAACTTCGGAACGGCTCATTATATAAATAACCGCCTCAGTCTGGATAGGGTGGATCAAAAAAAGTACTGCCGTAAAAAGGGCTACAAAACGTGTCTCATCATTTTTAGATTGACTAGCAATCGACCCCAAATAACACCATATCCGGAACGTTATAAAATAAACCAATACGGAATTAATAAGATGCAAGAACATGTTAATGAGATGAAAACCAAACGTCCGGAAACCATCCAAATGAACGTTAAAAGCAAGGGAGATTTGCAATAACCCGCGATGAATAAATTCTTTCCAAAAATAATTTATATTCAGTTGTTCATCGATGTTGTCTAAACGGTGGTGATTAGTTATATACGCAACCGTATCGAACTGAAAAGGATTATGTAAATGGTTTCCATAAACAAGACTTCCAAGAACCAAAATAAAAAGACAGGATCTAAAGTGAACACGATGATATAATGAGTTTTGTTTTAAAGTTTTCATCGTTTTGGAATATTTTGAATTATTTCGACTACGTGAAGTAAGCTCCGAGCTCGTGTGTCATTTGGTTTTCTTTCTATCACGGTTTTCAAGTGAGGAATTGCCTTACTGAACTGCTTTTTAGCGATATACAAATTTGCTAGATTATTATGAATCGTGTTTTTATCTTCCATGGTTAGTGCTTTTTTAAATGCCAATTCCGCCTTATCCAGAACTTTTAAGTTCCAAAAAACTATTCCAATATTATTTTGTGCCTCTACTCGATTTGGTTCTAATTCAAGAACCTTTCGATATGATTTTAGAGCCGAGTCATATTGCTTCAGCATTCGAAAGGCATTCCCAAGTTCTTGGTGATATAAGGCGCGATGATTTTTAATTTTGATTGCTTCTAACAAAAAAGGTAACGCTTCTGCGGGTTTATTGAGCTTTAGCCTCATTAATCCAGAGTTAAAAAATACCTGAGAGCGGTTTGCTCCTAGTTTTAAGGCAAGGTCATATTTTAACTTGGCCTTATCCCATTCCTTATTTCGAGAGTGGATATGTCCCATATTTATATAGGGGTCCGTGCTTGATGGAGAAAGAGCTGATGAAATCTCAAACGATTTTTGTGCTTCCTTCAATCGCTCTTTAGAAAGATAAGCTGTGCCCAAATTATTGTGTACCATTGATTTATATGGGGACTTCCTAACTGTATCTTCCCAGAGATTTATTTCTGATCGATAATCAAGGCTTCTTTCCATAGTCAGAAATCCATAGATAATTAGAAGAATTATAAGTGTAGGTATTACTTTACGATGAGAGGCACTTCTTAAAAACAGTATTCCCAACCCCATGTTTATTCCAATTCCGGGTAGGTAGGTTCTATGTTCCGTAGCAATTTGTTTTAATGGAATAATGCTGGAAGTGGGTAGTATTGTAATTAATGCCCAGATAAAGGCGCATTTTAGAAGAATAGATTTTTGATAAAATATACCAATGGCAATGCCGACACCTATTATAAGTGATCCAATCCATTCCCAGTCGAAGAAACCTGATACTAATCTTATATCTGGTTCGAAATTAAGGTTTATAGGAAAAATTAATTTTGCGAGATAGTATGAGATAACAACCTTAATCTGGGTCAATATATAAAGACCTCGGTCGATCATATGTGAATATGGATCAGTTTTTATTACCAACAAATTCCCCATTTGAACATAGCGATACAAAAGATAAATAATTAGGGGAATCAGAATCACCCCTAACTCAGGAAGAAACTTGTGAAAGTTTTTTGTTGAAGACTGTAGCCATAAATAAAGGACCGCTACAATTGGCAATGTAACAATTATTTCTTTGGTCCCCAGTCCTAAATAAAATAGAAATAAGATAACTATAGGATAGTGAACCTTTTTCCACTTATTTTTTTGCTTTTCTTTTGAATTAACAAACCTTATGAAAAGATAAAAAGAGGATAAATAAAATAGTGTTACTAGCACGGAAGAACGGCTGGATAGGTAGATGATAGATTCTACATTTATCGGACTAAAAATATGAATCAAGGATACTGCAAGAGGAAGCCTTTGAAATGTGAGTGTAAGTGCGGGATTTTCAATTGCCACAAGCTCCATCGTTAAAAAATAAAGAATGATTCCGACACACAGATGCAACATGAGATTAATTAAGTGATACCCAAATACATCCAGCTGGCCGATTGCATGATTCACTGAGAATGTGAAAAGTAAAATAGACCTATTAAATATATTTTGAACCCCAACCATTTGTTGAAACTTGGATAGATTCTTTATATAGGGATTATCCTCAATGGCGTGGGCATCATCATATAAAAATGGGGAATGTACTGTAGCAAAAAAAATTATGACACCACAAACGCAAATCAAAGCCAGGGCCTTGACTCTCCTTGAAATAGGGAAATTATCCATAGTGGGATTTACAAATTTCATAAATCTAATAAGTCGATAGTTTTTTTAATATTTTCTTCAAATCATCTGACTGGGCTTTGGATAAGTCTTGTTTTAAGGCTCGCTTTATATAGGACTGTGAAATTTTATACTTCCCAAGGTGATAATTAATTTTTCCTAAATTAGTTAAAGCAGCTATATGATTAGGTTCATAACTCAAAACTTTTTCATATAATGTATTTGCTGCTCCCATATTTCCGGACATCAGATTATTCCATGCGATTTGTGAATAAATTGAAGGGTCGGGGCCTTTTATTTTAAGGAATTTTTTAAATACCTCATTAGAGTTTGTCCATTTTTTTTTATTTTGATAAACTCGAGCCAGATTATACAAGGCGGGTTCATGGTTTGGTTTGAGTTTTAAACAAGCTTTGAAGGAAAGTTCTGCTTTATTATAGGATTTTGTAAGCATGTATGCAGTGCCAAGATTATAATGTGCTAAAAACATAGATGGGTCAGTTTTTATTGCACGGTTTAGTTCGGTGATAGCTTTATTATAACGCTGGGTCTTTCCATAAACTTCTCCAAGATTGAGTCGGGCAAGAGCATAATCCTGTTGACCTGTTACTTTTTTCATCAGAGTTATTGAGCGTAGAAAATGACCTACCGCTAGGTCATACTCCTTTTTCATATTTTTTACTGATCCCAGTCCCAACTCTGCTGAAAAGTAGTCAGGGTTTAATTTTAAGGCAGCGCGGTATTGAACTTCTGCATTGTCAAGTTGTTCGAGGTCTAAATAAATACTGGCCAAATTATAATGCGGCTCGGCAAAATCCACCTCAATTGAAATATTACTGGCATCTGAAATATTCGGATTTTGAATGGTCCCATCGATAAGGCTTTTTCGTTCAAGAAAATGTTTTAGGTTTCCTAAATTAAATTGTGTTTTAGCATATCTTGGAATACTGGATATGCTCTTTTCAAGGTGGTAACGGGCGATTTTAAGTTTTCCTGCTTCATAATATGCCTTGCCAAGATTACTGTGAACTCTTGGCGAATTCGGATTTTTTATTGCCGAGTCAGACCATAATGCAATTTCATTTGCCCATGTTTGATTTCTCTTCCCAACTAACACCCCACAAATTATTAATATGAAAATACAAGAGCATATTTGAGTAATTCTTTTTGGCCGACTAATGATCCATCCGGTTATAAGACATAAACCCAATGACATCGGCAAATACATTCTGTGCTCGACGGCAAGGTCATTTAAAGGAACAATACTGCTTGTCGGGGCAATTGATAGTAAAAACCATGCGAATCCAAGCTTAATCCAAATATTTCCCCATTTTATAATCACCAAAGTTATGCCGATAATTATTAAAACTGAAAATAATATTTTCCAATCCGTTGTAAACTCAGTAAATGGGAACCCAATATCGACATTAAGATTGAGAGGAAAGATATATTTTGTTAGGTAATAAAAAATAATTACCTTGCACTGAACCAGTAAGTATGGAATGTTCCCGTAAAGTTCGAACCCCTGGTCCTTTGGTAAATACAGCGCCTCTAAAAAATAAGCTATGAGTATTAAAACAATCCCACCGCATCCAAAAAGCCAAAGAATTTTTGAAATCGTAAAATACTCTGCATAATCTTGAAAATATCTAGGAACATAAAATACTAGAAAGAAAAATATAATAATCACAGGCAAAGTTATTGCTATTAACTTGGAAGCTACAGCTAAATATATTCCTGAAATAGTCAGTAAACCTAAAATAATTCGGTATTTTACTGTTTTGGAAGGCAATAACGTTTCGGTAAAACAATAAATCGTTAGAAGATAAAAAAATGTTGCCAGTAAACTTGACCGTGACGAAATATAGGCTACTGAATCTGTATTAATTGGATGTAATGTAAATATTAGGGCTGTGATAAACGGAAGAAACAGGACGTTATTTGGTTGACAGTTTACTAATTTAGTATTTTCTTTTTTATCGCTGATATATTTTTTGGGTATTAGATTTTTGATGCGAACCAAAATTATAAATATCAGAACCGTTACCAGTATGTGAAAAGTTAAATTTACAAGGTGAAAACCAAAAGTGTGTTTATTATCTAGATGATTATTTATTGCAAAAGTCCATAATAAAATGGGCCGGTTTTGATAAGACTTCATACTAACGCTTTCATTAAAACTGTTTAGGTCTGCTATCCATTCTTTGTTTAATAGATTGCGATCATCAAATTGAAATGCCCCTTGCAACGAATTGAAGTAAACGATTGTTGGTAAAATAATTAGAACTAGTAGGCAAGCAATCTTAGACTGTAAAGAGTTTCGTTCAGCAAATAAGTTCATCAGGTAAGCTTATAGTCGGTGGGTTTGTGTGCTGGAGAATTTTTTTTAATCTGGTATTTCCCTCTATTAATTTATCACTTGAATAAAAATTGTTCTAGATGAAAAGTAAATTAATTAAGTTATAATATTCTTGGTGAGTGGAACTTTGAATTTTAAAATAATCATTTCTGGTAAAAATTTAAACCACATTTTTAATCGATTCTCTTCACGGCAATATTTCTATTGAACCAGAATAAATCATGCAAACCAAACATCAAAACTTCCTTAAAATATCCTTAATTTTCATCATTATTCTTGGATTTAATTATGGTGTAAGCTTTCAACAGTTTCTCCATTATGATTGGAATAATCCACGGGGTTTGAGTGATTCAACAAGCTATCTGGCGATGTCAAATGGAGATTATACGGTCTCTTCGGGGCATCGGTACCGAGTAATTATTCCCTTTCTTGCCAATATTGTAAGAAACATGGTCCAACCATTAATTCCCTCCGAACAATTGCATTGGTTTGGGGGCGTTGATGCATTTAGCTTCTATATCATTAATTATTTCTTTTCAAGTCTTACTGGTTTGTTCTTGTATTTATTTCTTGTTCGATTAAAGTTCGAACCTCAATTGTCATTATTGGGAGTATTGATCTTTTTAGGAAGTCGAATCACGATTCTGGCAACAGGTGCTCCCCTTGTTGACTCCTTGTATTTTCTATCAATTATTATAATTGTTTATTTTTGTTTAACCCAAAACACTACCACGCTAGCCATACTCACCCCCATATTAATTCTTTCCAAAGAAACAATAATCCCGTTTTTATTTCTTCCTTTTTTGGTTAATCAAATAAACCGAAAACTTTTCGGAGTGTCTTTAATGGTTTCGTTTGTGGTTTTTTTCTGGGTAAGGGACACAATTTCATCATGGTCACCTAATCACATGGAAAATAATGACCCAATTTTTGATGTTGTTGTAAATCATTTAAAATTAGGTTTTGAAAATATTATCCAAACCTATTTTTCCATAGGAGGTTGGCATGGAATTTTTTCAACATTTTCAATCTTCTGGATTACTGCTGCTTTTGGAGTTTGGCTTAGTTTAAAAAAATTGAATACATTTTATCAAATCCCTAATTTTTTATTTTTTATTATTCCTATTACTTTTGGATTTACCATTTTAAGTTCTAATGTTGGGCGTATGTTACTTAGTTCATTTCCCATTGTCATTCCTTACGCCTTGATTGGAATTAATTATCTTTTC
Organism: Nitrospinaceae bacterium; assembly: GCA_023271875.1. Lineage (GTDB taxonomy): Bacteria > Nitrospinota > Nitrospinia > Nitrospinales > VA-1 > Nitromaritima. Next base: position 27,048 of record JALPWY010000017.1, read on the forward strand.
CAAAAAAAACAGCGACCATTCTCCGCTAAAGGATATTCGAACCCTTGATGCACATGAAAAAAAATGATCAAGCAATACAGTTTTTTCTTAATCTAGCCTTAATTAACAAGATAGTAAAATCGGGTTACTCAGGGGTATATTGAATTACTTTTATGGGATTTGGTGGTTTATTTTAGTATAAATCTACAGAAAATGTCAGAGAACTAGAAATATAATACATCTTCTTAGTTCACCAATTTATTAGAAATGAGGCTGCTAAAGCACCTGCCCCGCTGATTTTCAGTGCTGTACAATTTTAATTAACACTATTTTTTTGGAAAATTATCATGGGTATTATTGACGGGAAAATGGTTGCCTCTCAGATTAAAGAAAATATTACTACTGAAGTACAATCATTGAAGAAAAAAACTGGGAAAACCCCAGGCCTCGCTGTGGTTTTAGTAGGTGATGATCCCGCATCCGCTGTGTATGTTCGCAATAAAAATAAAACCTGCAAAAATATTGGATTCCAATCCTTTGAAAATATTCTTCCTGCAAACACCTCCGAGTCCGAATTATTAAACCTAATTCATGAATTGAATAATGACGAAAAAGTTAATGGAATTCTTGTCCAACTACCTCTACCAAATCACGTCGCCTCAAAAAAAATTCTCGAAGCCATTAATCCACAAAAAGATGTAGATGGATTTCATCTCGAAAATGTTGGTCGATTAGTAACAGGTCATTCTTTATTTAAACCATGTACTCCTGCTGGTATCATTAAACTTCTCGATAAATATGATGTAGAGATTGAAGGAAAAAATGCCGTAATCATTGGACGTAGTAATATTGTTGGGAAACCAGTTGCATTCCTTTTACTCGAAAGAAATGCTACGGTTACAATTTGTCATTCTCTCACAAAAAATTTATCCAACCTTGCGCGATCTGCAGATATTCTTATTGCTGCTATCGGAAAACCAAATTTTGTTACCGCGGATATGGTAAAAGATAACTCAGTAGTCATCGATGTGGGTATCAATCGTTTGGCGGGTAAACTTGTTGGTGATGTTGATTTTTCTGCAGTATTAAAAAAAGCCTCTCTTATTACACCTGTCCCTGGGGGAGTAGGGCCCATGACCATCGCCATGCTTATGGAAAATACATTCCAATCTTTTAAAAACTCATTGAAATAATTTTTAATAAACTATCTTAAAAATACAAATAATAGAAAGTTCCCCTAGTAATTCTCTACTTGCAGTGTTTGACTTATAAGACTGATAAATATTTATTTAAATAGTATCTGGTATATTACTTTTAACTTAATTTTTCTCAATGCAACAAGAAGAAACCACGCCTCAAATTTACTCCGTTTCAGAGATAACCAACGGTGTTAAGGCCACTTTGGAATTTGCATTTGATTCCGTATGGATACAAGGTGAAATATCCAATCTACGTATTCCAGGTTCAAAACATGCGTACTTTGTTCTTAAAGATGATCGCTCGCAGATCCGTTGTGTTTTATTCAAAGGTTCCCAAGTCGGATTAGAAGTTCAACCTGAAGATGGTAAGGAAGTTAAATTATCAGGACATGTGACCGTATATGAAGCTAGGGGTGATTATCAAGTTGTCGTAAAGCGTATAGAATCCATAGGCGAGGGGAAATTACAGGAAAAGTTTGAAAAATTAAGAGATCGTCTTAACCAGGAAGGACTCTTCGGTGAGGAGAGAAAAAAAACGATACCACAATTCCCATGGAGAGTTGGTGTAGTAACCTCCGCTACAGGAGCAGCAATCCGAGACATTATAAACATTATTCAACGACGCAACCCAAAGGTTTCAGTGCTTGTTTATCCGGTAAAAGTCCAAGGGGAAGGCTCTGCGGAAGAAATAACGGAAGCAATCCAACAAATGAATAAGATCAGTGATTTAGATGTTCTCATCGTTGGAAGGGGTGGTGGCTCTATAGAAGATTTATGGGCTTTTAATGAAGAAATTGTTGCTCGTGCCATATCAAAATCTACCCTACCCGTGGTATCAGCTGTTGGACACGAAATAGACTTTACCATCGCTGATTTTGTTGCAGACTTGCGTGCGCCAACACCTTCGGCAGCTGCAGAGCTCGTGGTCCCTATGTTGGAAGAAAAAAACAGAAATTTAAATATGATGGCGGAGCAACTTTTAGTAGTTTTGCATAATAGAGTCCAAAAATATGAGGATTTGCTAAAACGTCTCATGGGGAGACGATTTTTTAAAGACCCAATGTATATTATGCAACCGCAAGTTCAACGTTTGGATGATTTGAATAATCGTCTATTTCGTGGATTAGGCCAATGGATTTTAGTTCAAGGACAAAAATTTTCGGGGATGATCCACCAACTTGTTCACCTTACCCCTGCAAAGAATATTCGTCAATTAGGAGAGAAAAAAGCCCTATTTCATCACCTTTTAGTCCAAAATATACACTCCCGAATTCGTTTTGATCGTGAGCGATTCGATGGCGTTCTAAAAAATCTCAACGCGCTCAGCCCACTATCTATTCTGGATCGCGGATATAGTATTGCAAATTTTCAAGGTAAAGCTCTCACGCAAAGTGATCGAATTATGGAAGGAGATTCTATAAAGATCCGTCTAGCCAAAGGTCAATTAATGTGTACGGTTGATGAAGTTATTCCATCTCAAGAAAAACAATGATAAGTAAATTTAATAGAGGCCATTATGTCTGAAATAAAATTTGAACAAGCAATGACCCGATTAGAAAATATTGTAGAGGAATTGGAACGTGGCGATTTGGACATTGATAAGTCTCTTGAAATTTTTGAAGAGGGCATCAAAATGTCACGATTATGTTCTAAGAAACTTAACGAAGCAGAAGCAAAAATTGAAAAACTTAGCAAAGGGGAAAAGGGGGATTTGATTACAGAACTTTTTCCTATGGATGATAAAAATGAAGAACCGGAATAAAAAAATTAGATTGGATCATTTACTCTTAAAAAAAAACTTGTTTTATCACGAGAGCACGCAAAAAGTTTAATTTTAGCCGGTAAAGTCAGAGTAGCTGATGAAATAGCTGACAAACCCGGCCGTATTTATAATGAAGCTTCTACGGTACGAGTCATCGAAGATGTGCATCCTTACGTTAGCCGTGGTGGAATTAAACTTGAACATGGGCTTAGAGAGTTTGATATTTCTCTCTCAGAAAAAGTTGCAGTTGATATAGGAGCTTCAACCGGAGGATTTACTGATTGCCTACTGCAGCATGGTATCGAGAAAGTATTTGCAGTCGATGTAGGTTATGGACAACTAGATTGGAAATTACAGATCGATCCAAAGGTGGTTTCTCTGGATCGAAAAAATGCCCGTGAGTTGAATTCAAGTGATATTAACAAGTTAGTTGACTTAGTCGTTATAGATGTCTCTTTTATATCGTTAAAAATTATAATTCCCCCTGCAATCAATGTTTTGAAACCAGTGGGAGATCTGATAGCTCTGGTTAAGCCACAATTTGAAGTTGGAAAAGAAGAAGTTGAGAATAAGGGAATCATTAAAAACCCTAAAAAACATCTCGGTGTGCTCATTGAATTGAATGCTTTTATGAAAAAACAAGGTTGGCCCATAACAAATATAGCCACCTCACCCATAACCGGCCAAAAGGGAAATCGTGAATTTTTGATCCACTGTCTGAGCAAAGAAAATGCTAAAACAATCGAAGACGATCATATTCGTAACATGATCAATACATAAACATGTTAAACGTATATAAACGAACGCGTCGAATTATTTAATTTTTTTGAACACATTATATTTCATCTTTATAAACTATAAAACAGTCACGTGGATAGACAAGGTGGGTGGCCCCCTTTTGTTTGGATTCTCCAAGTTTCCACTCTGCTTCATCTTCCAACGGTTTGATTCGAATCCCACCGGTACCTCCATGTATGAGAATAGCAACCCCATCTCCTGATTCTTCTATCTGGCATGCATAAGCGGCACAAGGTGATTGTGTTTCTTTATCCCAACCTATCACCTGAACAGGAGATTCTTCTCCTTCCAAGTTATATTTTATGCAGTAAACCTCTCGCGATACCGAGACGTCGCGGTAAAGCATACTAAAGTTTTCATGAATGTTTTCGTTCTCTTCTACATCGACATACATTGTTATGCTCCAAAGTAATTCGGGTAAATCATAATATCACTATTTCTATACTATTTTGGAATTCTTAAATTATCTATGGAAACCATGATGCACTTAAGGTTAATATTGATCGTAATTTTTTTTGCACAACTTTTTATGATACGATTTTGGCAATATTTTTTGTGCTTCCGGAAAATATCTCTGTTCTGAATCAATATTTAACGTTAGCCCATACTTTTAAACCTAGTCAATTGAAGCTCGGATTAGTTATTAACGGAGAAAAATTCAATGCATAAGCTGGTTTTATTACGCCACGGCCAAAGCCAATGGAATCTTGAAAATAGGTTTACTGGATGGACCGATATTGATCTTACCGCTCAAGGAATGGTGGAAGCCGGCAATGCGGGAATTCTACTTAAAAATGAAGGATATCATTTTGATGTTGCATATACATCGGTACTGAAACGAGCTATTCGCACATTATGGATTGTCATGGATAAGATGGATTTGATGTGGATACCAGTACATCGATCATGGAGACTCAATGAAAGGCATTACGGTGCGTTACAAGGGCTCAATAAGAAAGAAACGGCTGCCAAACATGGTGCTGATCAAGTTAAGGTGTGGCGGCGGAGTTACGATATTCCTCCTCCAAGTCTGGATGATGGAGATGATCGCCTTCCAGACAATGACCCACGATATGCGCTTGTTCCCTCGAAGAACCTCCCGCGCTCGGAGGCTCTCTGTGATACGGTGAAGAGATTTCTACCGTACTGGAAGAATACTATTGTGCCTTCTTTGCAATTAAAAAAAAATATTATTATTTGTGCTCACGGTAACAGTCTTCGCGCTTTGGTCAAATATCTCGATAATATGAGCGAGAACTCCATCATTGAGCTTAATATCCCAACGGGTATTCCACTTGTCTACGAACTTAATGATGATTTGACTACAAAAACTCATTATTATTTGGGAGATTCCGAAACAGTTAGAAAGGCTGCTAATACTGTTGCGGATCAAGGAAAGTAAATTTCTATTTAACGGTTAATTAAAATTATTTACCAAATTAACGGAGCCACTGTCTAATTATTTTAATCTCAAGAACAACTTGATTTTTCCTCATCTAATTTATCGTTTTACTTCCTTAAGTTTTTATAGTTCTTATTTTTGAAAAGGATTCTAATAATGAAATATTTTTTACCCCTTATCTTTGCCTTATTTACTCTATCTTCTTGTGGTTCAAAGGAAACGAAGGTTGACCCAGCTAAATCTAAGACCCATTATGACCTTGCGCTGGAATTAGCTCAATATTCTCTTTACCAAAATTCACTTGAAGAATTTGATTTAGCCATCAAGTTTGACCCTGGGAATATCAACGCTTATCGAAAAAAAGGATTAGTACTCTTTGGGCTCAATCAATATGTCGAGGCTGAAAAGTTATTTAAAAAAGTAATCTCTCTTGATCCAGAAAACGTACAAGCTTATATCAATTTAGGTATGGTTAAATACAGCACCGGAGATAAAGGTGATGCAAAGAAATTGTGGGAAAAGTCGATCAATATGAAAACGGATGATAATGATTCAAAAGCAATAAATAATATAGCTAACCTGTATAAAGAAGAAAAAAATTATGATAAGGCCATAGAACGTTATCAATTAGCCGTGAAAAATGACCCCATCAATTCAATGTATATGAACAATCTAGCCGATACGTTTCGTTTAAATGGTCAACTGGACCAAGCCATGAAAGTTCTCCAAAATTCATTAAAATTAAATTCTGCGGGAATGGGAACTTATTTCAACCTAGGTCTGGTTTATAAAGATCTTAAGGAAAATAAAAAAGCGCTAGACTCCTTTAAAAAATCTATCCAAGTGAATGCTGCCCTCACCGAAGCTTACTATCAAATAGCACAGATTCACTTAACAATGAAAAATCGGGATTTAGCTCTTAAATTTATTGAAAAAGCCATTGAGTTTTCTCCCAAGAATCTGGCATACCAGGAGTCCCGAAAAAAAATTCTTGCATTATAAATTTACATAATCAAATGATCCAATTAATTTGATGGAAAAAGAAACCAATAATCTAACCGCTCTACATGAAGTTTCTAGGAACGAATTAAAAAACATTCTAACAAAGCATTCTCTGTGGATCAGTTCTGGGGAGACAAAAGGTGAGCCAGCAAACCTAGCAGGATATAATTTGCGTGGTGTAGTGCTTTTGGGAGAAAATTTAAAAAAAGCTAATCTTCAAGGGGCCTACCTTTACGGGGCCTATTTAAAAAATGCAAACCTTGAACAAGCCAATCTTTCAAATTCCAATTTACGCGGTGCTAACCTTCGCTGGGTTAATTTACAAGGAGCAAACTTATCTGGATCCAACTTAATGAGAGCTGATCTTCATGAATCAAATTTTAAAGAAACAAATTTGATTGGTACTAATCTGCAAATGTCCGATGGCTTGACCCAGAAACAAATTGATCAAGCCCAGACAAACGAAACGACCAAACTTCCAGATTCATTAAAATAATATTTATATTTTATTGCATTGCTACACGTGCGGAGGCAAACATATTTTTTAGGTTGGCCGTGGCATCTTTGACTGCCGTTGCTTCATAACCGCAATGGGCTGTACAATCAGCGCACTTTAGATTGTTCTTATGACCATAACTATCCCAATTCGTTGTATCCATCAATTCTTTAAATGATTCTGCATAACCATCATCCAGCAAATAGCATGGTTTTTGCCAACCAAGAACGGAATAGTTGGGATTACCCCAAGGAGTACATTCATAATCACGTCGACCTTGTAGGAACTCCAAATAAAGCGGGGAATGTGATATATCCCATCGACCTTTTTTATTTTTCCCTAGTAACTCTTTAAAAAATTCCTGAGTTCGTTTTCGACCAAAAAAATGATCCTGATCTGGTGCATCAGGGTATCTGAAAGCAGAAGATAAGGTCACGCCGTCTAATCCAAGAGGATTTAGAAAATCAAGAAAGGTTTCTGCTTGTTCAACGGTGGTTCCTTCAAAAAATGTGGTAGCGCTTGTCACCCTATACCCCATTTTCTTTGCTTCTCGGACAGATTCTAGTGCTATTTTAAATACCCCTTTTTTATCAACAATACGATCATGGTCATCTTCAAGGCCATCTAGATGAATAGAGAGAGTAAGAAAAGGTGATATTGGTAACTTGCCAAAAAAATTTTTAAGCAAAAGCGCATTTGTACAAAGATAAATATATCGTTTTTGCTTGATAAG
>JALPWY010000018.1 GCA_023271875.1 Nitrospinaceae bacterium
CCTTAGAGAACGATCTCCTTGGTGATGAAAAGGAATTAGCGGAACATATTATGCTGGTAGATCTAGGGCGTAATGACGTGGGTCGGGTGGCAGAAACCAATTCTGTTTCAGTTAACGAGAAGTTTACCATTGAGCGGTACTCGCACGTTATGCACATTGTTTCGAACGTGCAGGGTGAGCTTAAGAAAGGTTTAGATGGTTATGATGTTTTGGCCGCTACTTTTCCAGCGGGCACTTTGTCTGGCGCTCCTAAGGTAAGAGCCATGGAGATTATTGAGGAGTTGGAACCCACTAGAAGGGGTCTGTACGGAGGTGCTGTTGGGTATATTAGTTTTAACGGTAACATGGATACTGCCATCGCCATTCGTACGCTTTTGATAAAAAATAATACAGTTTATTTGGGTGTTGGTGCTGGGATTGTCGCTGACTCCGTACCGGAAAATGAATTTGAAGAAACCATGAATAAAGGAAAAGCCTTACTCAAGGCAATCGAACTAGCTGAGAAAGGACTCATCAGATGATCTTGATGATCGATAACTATGATTCGTTCACCTATAACCTGGTTCAGTATTTAGGAGAACTAGGAGCAAATGTTGTCGTGCACCGTAATGATAAAATAACTTTTAAAGATATAGAGCAATTAAATCCGGAAAAAATTGTTATTTCTCCCGGGCCCTGTACTCCAGAAAAAGCAGGCATTTCTATAGAAACAGTACGCTATTTTGGTGGGAAGATTCCTCTCCTAGGGGTTTGTCTAGGGCATCAATCGATTGCTAGTGCTTTCGGGGGAGAAATCATTAAGGCAAAAAAATTGATGCACGGAAAAACATCAATGGTTACTCACGATAATAAGCACCTCTTTAAAGGGTTGCCTAATCCTTTTAAAGCTACTAGATACCATTCATTAGTATTAAATAAAAATACTGTTCCCGACGAGTTCGAGGTAACCGCGACGAGTGATGATGGCGAAATTATGGGAATAAGGCATAAAAACATATTTATTGAGGGCGTGCAGTTTCATCCAGAATCAATATTAACTACTAGTGGTAAAGACCTGCTGCAAAATTTTTTAAATATGCCTAAGGATTAATCATATTCAGCTAATATTTTATGAAAATTCAGGAAGCCTTAAATAAAGTTTTAGATAAAGTAGATTTAAAAGAAGAGGAAATGATTTCGGTAATGACTCAAATTATGGAGGGTCAGGCGAAAGATTCCCAGTTAGGATCTTTGCTTACTGCTCTACGCATTAAAGGGGAGAGTATTGAAGAGATTGCTGGCGCAGCAATTGTTATGCGAGATAAGGCAGAAAAGGTTAAGGTAGCGACAACAGCTCCTATTGTAGACACATGTGGTACTGGGGGTGATGGCGCGAATACTTTTAATATATCCACAGCGGCCGCTTTCGTTGTGTCTGGTTGTGGTCTTGCTGTTGCAAAGCATGGTAATAAAGCTGTTTCCAGTCTTTCGGGTAGTGCTGATGTGTTGAAATGTCTGGGTGTAAATATAGACGCAGATAAAGGAACGGTTGAAAAATGCCTTGATGAACTAGGAATCGGTTTTCTCTTTGCACCTATGATGCATGGAGCTATGAAATATGCCGCGGGAGTGAGGAGAGAACTAGGGTTTCGAACAATTTTTAATTTATTGGGTCCTTTAACAAACCCGGCAGGAGCAAATGCTCAGGTAATTGGTATTTACGATTCCAGTCGATTGAAACAAATCGCGAGTGTATTAGAACTTCTTGGGACTCGCCACGCGTTTGTTGTTCACGGAAACGATGGTTTAGATGAAATTACCCTGACAGGCGAGACCAAGGTTTGCGAATTAACGAATGGTCAGATAAAAGAATACACGTTAGTACCAGACAGTTTTGGATTGTCTGCCTGTAAGGCTGAAGACCTTGACGGTGGGACACCAGAGGAAAATGCGCATATTATAAAAAATATTTTATCAGGAGAGGAAGGACCAAAGCGAGATATTGTCCTGATGAACGCCTCAGCAGCAATTTGTGCTGGAGAAATAGCAGAAGATTTAAAAGGTGCAATGCGTCTTGCCCGGGAGTCAATAGACACCGGTCGAGCTGAGAAAAAACTCAAGGACCTTTGTCGTTTAAGCCATAAGTAAGTAGAGTGGGTTTGATAAAATTTAATTAAAATTTTGATTTTTGTAACTAAAATGCCCGACATACTCGATAAAATTTTTTGTGATAAGAAGATCGAGCTAGATACTGTAAAGCGCAAGCTTGCTCTGCCAGATGTTAAAATGCGTATCGCAAATAATAATTATAAAATTCGTGATATTAGAAGGCTTCTTGAATCTACCACGAGATCATCTATTTTTGCCGAAATCAAACCTCGAACCCCATTTAAAGGCGAACTTTTAAAAGATTTTAATCCAGTAGATCTAGCAAAAACTTATGCTGATAATGGAGCTTCTGCTCTCTCGATTCTTACAGAATCGAGTTATTTTGGTGGCAGTCTTTCAACTTTAGAAAAGGCGAGGGTGTGTGTAGATATTCCTCTCCTGCGGAAAGATTTCATTTTTGACGAGTATCAGGTTTATGAGGCAAGAGCTTTTGGTGCAGATTTATTTCTACTGATAGCTACTTGGTTGGATAAAAATCAATTGGCCGACCTTCTTGCTCTAGGGAAGGAGTTAGGACTTTCTGCACTAGTCGAAACACACAATGAAAATGATATGGAAAAGGCCTTTGAAGCTGGAGCTTCGATTCTTGGTATTAATAATAGAGACTTGACTAGCGGGAAAACGGATTTAAATATCGCGAGGCGATTGATTCCGCTTGCGCTTCAAGTACCTGAGAATCTGTTAGTTTGCGAGAGTGGTATTCATTCCAGGAGTGAAATAGAAGAGTTTGAAAGTCTAGGGGCGCATGCTTTTTTAATTGGAGAAAGTTTGATGATCGCCGAAAATATTGGAGACAAGTTGAGGGAGTTTATAGGTGATAGAAAAATTTCAACCACGAATTAAAGTTAAAGTATGCGGCACGACCAGTCTCAAGGATGCCTTGTTTGCAGTTGAAAGTGGGGCTGATGCATTGGGTTTTATTTTTTATAAGAAAAGCCCGCGTTACATATCTCAAAAGCAAGTAAAGGATATTGTTGTGCAATTACCACCTTTTGTTGAAACTGTAGGCGTCTTTGTTAACGAGGCATCGGATAAAGTTAATCGTGTTGCAGAGCAGTGCAGACTGACAGCTGTTCAACTTCATGGAGATGAATCTCCAGCGTTTTGCCGTCGTATTAAGAGACGTGTGATCAAAGTATTTAGAGTTCAAGATGCTGATTCATTCAAAGAGATATCTAATTATGATGTCAGTGGGTTTTTGCTTGACTCCTATAACGATGAGAGTCGTGGGGGTACAGGGAAAGTTTTTGATTGGAATCTTGCTCTTAGAGCAAAAAAACAAGGGCCAATAATACTTGCCGGTGGACTTAACCCCTATAATGTTTATACGGCCATTCACAGAGTGAAGCCTTATGGTGTGGATGTTTGCTCCGGTGTTGAGAAGTCTCCAGGAGTCAAGGATTTTATAAAGATAGATGAGTTTATAAAGTCTGTTCGCAAATTTCGTTAAAAAATTTAATGCATTTAATTAATTAAAATATTTTTATAGAAAGCACGTTTTTTCATTAACGGTCTATATAATTAAATTAGATAAAATAATGGATGATAACACCAAAAGTATGGAACTCCCTGACGCGCAGGGCCATTTCGGACCATTCGGTGGTAAATATGTAATAGAAACATTGATGCCCGCATTGGATTCATTAGAGCGTCTTTACGAAGAAGTTCACAACGATCCGAAATTTCAAAGTGACTTAAAATATTATCTAAAGGAATATGTGGGGCGCCCAACGCCACTTTTTTTTGCAGAACGACTCACTAAACATCTAGGTGGAGCAAAGATTTATCTTAAGCGTGAAGACTTAAATCATACCGGGGCGCATAAGATTAATAACACTATTGGAAGCGCTCTTTTAGCTCTTCGAATGGGGAAAAAACGGGTTATTGCTGAAACAGGTGCCGGACAGCATGGAGTTGCCACAGCGACAGCCGCAGCTCTTTTTGGGTTGAAGTGCGATGTTTTTATGGGAGAGGAGGATATAAAACGACAAGCCCTCAATGTTTTTCGTATGAAACTATTAGGGGCTAAAGTAATAGCTGTTACAGCAGGAACGCGTACCTTAAAAGATGCTACTAGTGAAGCTATTCGTGAATGGATTACTTCTGTAGAAACTACTCATTATATTATTGGATCCGTAGTTGGGCCTCATCCGTATCCTATGATTGTCCGCAACTTTCAGCGAGTTATAGGCGATGAGGTGAGTGAGCAAATTATGGAAATTGAAAAACGATTGCCTAATCTTTGTGTAGCTTGTGTGGGGGGTGGTAGTAATGCAATGGGACTTTTTTATCCTTTTGTTCAAAATGAAAAAATAAGACTCGTGGGGGTCGAGGCGGCTGGTTTTGGCATTGAAACAGGGAAGCATGGGGCAACTCTAAGTCACGGTAGTACCGGGGTTCTGCATGGCATGATGAGTTATCTTCTACATGACGATGATGGACAAGTGCAGGAGGCACATTCGATTTCCGCGGGCTTAGATTATCCAGGTGTGGGATGTGAACATAGTTATCTTAAATTAACTGGACGTGCTGAATATGAAAGTATTACAGATGAAGAAGCCTTAGAGGGATTTAAACTATTGTCGCATAAAGAAGGAATAATACCGGCGCTAGAAACCGCACATGCAATAGCTCACGTAGCTAAAATTGCTCCAAAAATGAATAAAAAAGAGATTATTGTTGTTTGTTTGTCTGGGAGAGGGGACAAGGATGTAAATCAGATAGCCGATCGCATGGAGATGGGTTTGTGAATCGCATAACAAACTGTTTTAAAAAAATAAAAAATGAAAAACGAAAAGCTCTTGTAGTTTTCATTACTGCGGGAGATCCAGACCTTGAGGAAACTAAAAGCATTCTTGATATTATAGATGATAGCGGAGCAGATATCATTGAATTAGGAGTTCCCTTCTCAGATCCGCTAGCAGATGGTCCAATAATTCAGGCTGCATCATTACGCTCTCTTAAAAGTGGAACAACTTTAAAGAAAATTATTTCCCTAGTTCAGGAAATTCGCAAAACTCGAGACCTTCCCATTGTTCTAATGACAAGCTTTAACCCTGTATTCGTCTACGGTGAACAACAGTTTGTCGAAGATGCAGTATTTGTTGGGGTTGATGGAGTTATTATTCCAGACCTTCCTCCTGAAGAGGCGGCTGAATTTTCCGTTTATGCTGAGAAAAAGGGTCTTGATGTGATACATCTGTTAGCACCTACTAGTCCAGATGAACGAATACGGATGATTGCTAAAAAGGGACGAGGGTTTATTTATTATATTTCTCTTACAGGGACTACTGGCGTACGCGTGCAATTGGCAGAGGGCTTAGGTGATAAAGTGGCATCTATTAAACAAAGTTCAGACATCCCAGTTCTTATCGGTTTTGGTATTTCAAACCCCGACTTGGCGCGAGAAGCGACCAAGTTTTCTGATGGCGTTATTGTTGGGAGTGCTGTTGTAAAATTGATTGAAAGCAACTCTGATCCTATTCAAAGAAATAAAAAATTAGCCGAATTTATTAGTTCAATAAAACAAGCCATTAGTGATCCCTGTTAAATTAGCGTTTTCTATCGCCCCACTCCTGTGATTTCTGTTATCATTCCCGCCTTTAATGAAGAGAGATCTATCGGGCTTGTTATTAAAGGTCTTCCTCGAAATAAAATAAAAGAAATTATTGTTGTTAATAACGGTTCAACTGATAAGACTGCTTACATTGCAAAAAAGCATGGTGCTAGGGTAGTTGATGAGGCCTATCGTGGTTATGGTGCTGCCTGCCTTAAAGGAATTTCTGAAGTTAATGATCCTGAGATAATTGTTTTTGTTGATGGTGACTTTAGTGATTTCCCTGAAGAAATTGAAAATTTGGTTAAACCAATTATCGAAAATCGGGCAGACTTTGTGTTAGGGAGCCGTATGATTTTTCCCGAAAGTCGAGCTGCTTTATTACCTCAGGCCAGATATGGAAATCTATTGGCAGTATTCCTTATACGATTTTTTTTTCGACATCAATTTACTGATCTTGGGCCATTTCGAGCAATTCGTTACAAGTCGTTAGAAGAAATACATATGGTTGATAAAAACTTTGGATGGACAGTTGAAATGCAAATAAAGGCAGTAAAGCATGGTTTGCGTATTATGGAAATTCCAGTCCATTACAGAAAGCGGATAGGGGTATCTAAAATTACTGGGACTATATCAGGAACCTTTAAGGCTGGAATTAAAATAATCTTCACCATATTTAAATATTTGTTAACCTAGTTACTCAAGTATTATAAATTTTAGAGCTGAGTGTAGATGTTTCCCTATCCTGTAAAATCCTTGTCAGAATTAAAATCCGCATTTTTCTTGGTACTAGTTATTTGGGTGGCTCCAAATTTTTGTTATGCGGCTGGCCCCATTGAAGAGTTGATACGCGATAGGCTGAGTGCAGATAAGAAGACATTGGATTTAAGTGGAACGAATATCGGCACTCGTGGAGCTAAAGTTTTGGCGGGTATGAGTCTGCTTTTGAATGTAGAGACACTTCTTTTGCAAGGAAACAAGATCAAATACGCAGGAATGAAATCACTTGCAAAATCGCCCCACTCTGTCAATCTCAAACACCTTGATCTATGGGGCAATATGATTGGAGATATGGGGTTAAAAGTACTTTCCGAGTCAAGTTATATAAAGGGGCTGGAGATGCTCAAACTCTGGAAAAATGAAATAGGGGACGATAGTTTGGAATTAATGGTTAAGTCTTCTAATTTTAAACAGTTGAAGACTCTTATGTTAAACGACAATATGGTTACTCCAGTTGGAGCGGTTTATTTGGCAAATCCGGATGTATTTCCTAGATTGGAAACACTAAATGTGTTTCGTAACGAAATTGGAGACGAGGGCGCTTTTGCGTTTTCTCGTTCAAAATCATTCGTTAACCTAAAGTCTTTTTATATTGGTGAAAATAATCTTACAGATAAAGGGGCAATAGCCCTGATTAAATCGAACTCATTTCCGAATCTTGAAACTCTCGATATGGTGAAGAATCACTTGAGTGAAGAAACAACAATTACTGCCTTTGAGTACCGAAAAAAGAAAAAAATTCAAATTATTATTCGTTAAATTTAAGTAGCCTAAAGTACCTATCCTTAACACACGCAGATTTTGGTTAGCGATAAGCGAGTCGCCCACACTGAACTTATGGTTCTGATAGGAAAATTAATCGTACCAATTATTTTGGTGTTTAAGTTGTGTGTTCTTATGTCGGTTCAGGCGTCAGAACTATATCCGTACCCATTCATCGGTGATGGCAGATTAGGGACAGACGTAGTCTTGACGCTGGTAGATGGTATTGCAACTGACTCAGATGGGAATATCTTTATTTCTCACCGTTCTCAAAACCGTATCCGTAAAGTTAGTCCAGATGGTGTCATTACTACCATTGCTGGTAATGGCATTGCCGGGTTTTCTGGTGACGGTGGACTTGCTTTGGACGCTTCCTTAAGCTTCCCCGCTGGTTTGGTTTCCAAAAATGGGAACCTTTATATAGCTGATCGTAATAATCATCGCATAAGAAAAATTGATTCGAATGGAATCATTACTACGGTTGCCGGAACAGGAAAACCAGGGTGCTGCAACGATAATGGTCTTGCCAAAGAGGCACATCTTCATTTTCCTTCAGATGTTGATATCGATTTAGAAGGAAATTTATATATATCAGACCGGTCTAATAATCGTATTCGGAAAGTTAATTCTGAAGGCATCATTACCACCTTTGCTGGATCGGGAGAACCTGGTTATAGGGGTGATTTTGGTCCAGCGGAGAAATCACTCTTGAAATACCCGTTCGGTATCAGCCTTGATAGTAAAGGGAATATTTACATTGCAGATAGAGGTAATAACCGTGTGCGTAAAATTGACAAGAGGGGGATCATTACCACCATAGCTGGGGATGGCACCCATTCATTTGGTGGAGACTACGGTCCAGCAAATCAATCAAGCCTAGCATTTCCAACTGATGTAATCGTCGATTCGTTGGGAGTAGTTTATATAGCTGACCGTAATAATAATCGTGTGCGTAAAATTGATCGGTTGGGCGTTATTACGACTTTGATGGGAACAAATCAGGTAGAATTTAACGGGGACAATGAAATTGCAGCAGAAACAACTTTACACCTCCCCTTTGCGTTGGCTTTTAATGGAGAAGATCGTTTGTTGGTTGTGGATCGTAATCACTTTCGAGTTAGAGAGGTTAGACTTCAAGATAATCAAGTCGAAACAGTAGCAGGTAATGGAAAATTTTTATTCAGAGGAGATGGAGGCCCGGGTGGTGGTGCTACTTTGGAAGCACCATCAGGAATTGCTGTAGATAGCAAAGGGGACGTGTTGTTTGCTGATCGTTTGCACCAACGAATACGAAAGGTTGGGAGAAGTAATAGCATTATTGAAACCGTCATAGGAAATGGAAAGCAGGGAAATGAAGGCAATGAGGGGCTGGGTATTGAGGCAACGCTTCACCTTCCGGAGGTTTTAATAATGGACCATGAAGATAATCTTTATTTAACTCAACGCTCTGGGAATGCTTGGATCATCCGTAAGATCAATCCTGATGGAATTATTACACATTTTGCTGGCAATGGGAGGCAAGGAAATATAGGAGATGGAGGGCCCTCTATAGAAGCCTCATTTCATACTATCAGTGACATAGCCGCGGATGAGAGAGGTAATATTTATGTCGCGGATTCAATCAACAGGAATATCCGTAAGATCAATAAGCGGGGAATCATTTCTACGTTTGCCGATGACAGCTTAGAGGCACTGGGGACAGAGGTTCATCCAAATGGAATTGTGGTCGACAAAGCAGGCAGTATTTTTTTTTCGGATTCAGGGAGCGGCAAAGTTTACAAAATAGATGCAAGTGGCACTATCACGTTAATCGCTGGAACTGGTGATTTTGATGATCACGGTGATGGTGGGCTAGCTCTGGAAGCTGGTCTTAGATCACCTGGGGGACTAGCAATTGGGCCAGATGGATTCTTATATATTGCTGAGCAGACAACGCACCGTATTCGCAGAATAGATTCAAATGGGATTATTACTGGATATGTAGGTACCGGTAAATATGGATTTTCCGGTGACGGAGGGCTTGCAGTTAAAGCGGAAATTAAAGGTCCGTTTCGCATGGATTTTGATAAGGAAGGGAGCCTTTATTTTTCTGATCGAGACAACAACCGTATCCGAAAAGTTGATATTAATGGAGTGATAACCACCATTGCGGGACACAGCAATATCGGTTGGTTGCAGGATGGGCTAGAGGTTCGAATTACGGTGCACAATTTCCCGTAATTGCCTTAATTGTTTTTTTTAAAATCAATAACCAATTTTTCCGCAAGGAGATTATTTTGAATGATACTTTCTAAAATCATCTCAATATCATTTTTTGTTTTTGGAGAGTACCAGACATCATCCGGGTAGATAACCATGGCAGGCCCATGGGCGCAGGCATCAAGGCACCCTGCTTTGTTGACCCTGATTTCCCCCTTTAGCCCTAATTCATGAATACGTTTTTTAGCATGATCTAATAGGTCGTCCGAACCTCTTTCAGAACATGAACCGCGGGGATCATCTTTTGTACGTTTGTTGTTGCAGATAAAGATGTGTTTTTGAAATCGAGGCATGATATGTGATTTTTTTATCCATCAGCCTTAGGTAGTTTGTGAGATTGATTTTGTTCGTAGTACTCCTTGAATTTACCGAAATTCACATAACACCGATCGCAACTATCAGGGAAGACGGTTACAATCACTCCTTTTTTGATTCTTCGCGCTAATTCTAATGCACCACAAAGGGCTGCCGCTGATGATTGCCCGGCCAGAATCCCTTCTTTTTTTTTCAAGAGTTTCTACCATGTCGTATGCATCCTCTGTTGAGACACTTATTTTTCCATCAAGTTGTTCCTCTTTATATATTCTCGGGATAATTGAGCTTCCCATATGTTTTAAACCCTCTAGTCCGTGTAATTCTTCTTTTGGCTCTAGTGCGTACCCTTGAATGTTGGGGTTAAGTTCTTTTAGTCTTCGAGTAGTCCCCATTATGGTTCCTCCTGTCCCAATTCCAGCTATGAAATGGGTAACCCTATGATCTGTTTGTACCCAGATTTCTTTTGCTGTAGTTTCATAATGAGCTTGCCAGTTTGAGTCGTTGTTGTATTGGTCTGGCATGAAATAGATATCAGGATTTTTCTGGTAGATTTTTTTTGCAAGAATAATTGCTCCATCAGAGCCTTCAAATGGACTAGATGTGACAATCTCAGCACCGTAAAAATCTGCCATTAGGCCTTTTCTTTCTTTGCAAACATTAGCAGGCATCACCAGCTTTACTTTGTAGCCCTTTATCTTCCCAATAAGGGCATAAGAAATTCCGGTATTTCCTGATGTTGAGTCGAGTATAATTTTGTTCTTTGTTAGCTTAGCTGACTTTTCTCCATCCTCGATCATCTTGAGGGCGGGACGTGATTTAACTGATCCCCCTGCATTTTTCCATTCGGCTTTGGCAAAGATGGTGACGTCTTTAAATTCGTTGCCAATATTTTTTATTCTAATTAGAGGAGTGTTACCTATTGTCTTAAGTACTGAAGTGTCAGCGATGACTGGACAAGTAGGAGTTTGGACTTCTGTTGGAAGTGATAGTTTCATCTTGGTGTTTGACATTGAGAATTAGATGTCATAATAAAAAAAACGTCTCAGATAAAATGGACCGGTTTCTGATGTATTTTATTTTTATCTTTGCAACCCACAAAACTCTTCATAATCTACCAACTCTTTGATAGTTGGTTTTTCACCGCATATAGGGCAATTTGCGTCTCTGCGCAATCGTAGGTTCCTAAACTCTGTGTTGAGAGCATCATATATAAGGAGCTTGCCTACAAGTGGTTTCCCAATTCCAAGTATAAGTTTCAAGACTTCGACAACTTGCAGGTTTCCTATTACCCCTGCTAAAACCCCCAAAACTCCACCTTCTTGACAGTTTGGAACCATGCCTGGGGGCGGGGGTTCCGGGTATAAACACCTGTAACAAGGCCCATCAGCTGGCTTAAAAACGGTGACCTGTCCTTCGAACCTATAAATACTCCCGTGAATTAGAGTTTTATTTTTCATAACACAAGCATCATTCACCAGGTACCGTGTTGGGAAATTGTCTGACCCGTCCACAACGTAATCATATTCTTTTATCAAACTCATAATATTAGTTGAATCCATCTTTTCGTTATAGAGAGTGACGTTTACATCAGGGTTAAGCGCTTGGATAGTTTTTTTTGCAGATTCGGTTTTTAGCATACCTATGCGCTCTGTCGAATGAATGATTTGCCTTTGGAGATTACTAAGATCGACCTGATCGAAGTCAACAATCCCAAGATTGCCTATGCCTGCGGCAGCAAGATAATACGCAGCAGGCGAACCTAACCCCCCAGCACCCAAAAGTAGAACCCTTGCTTCCAACATTTTTTGTTGGCCGGAACCACCTACCTCAGGAAGGATGATATGGCGGCTGTAGCGCTCTATCTGTTCGTCGGTGAATTCGATCATTAAGCCTCAACTCCACCTGCAATAGCTGGGATAATTGAAATCTCGTCCCCATCTTTCACGGCTGTCTTTTCACCTTCGAGAAAACGGATGTCTTCTTCGTTTATATAAATATTTATAAATCGTCTGGGTGCCCCATTTTCTTCGCAAATCCGATCTTTTATTCCGTTAAATTGATTTTCTAGGTTATTGATAATTTCAGAAATAGTTTCCCCTTCAGCTGACACTTCAGACTGGTTATCCGTCAGTTTCATTAAAGGGGTGGGAATTCTTACCTTAATTGTCATAATTTAAATCTCCTTAAAACTGTTATGCGGTTGATACGCGATTCGAATATATTTCTTCAAAACTATTCAGCTTGGGTTCAATTATAACAGGGTCGGCATACTGTCCATTTAAGGCTTCTACTGTTTTAAGACCATTTCCTGTTATGCAAATCACTGTAGTCTCATCTGGTTTGATGCGTTCTTGCTGAACCAATTTTTTTGTAACGCCAACTGTTACACCGCCAGCAGTTTCAGTAAAAATACCCTCTGTCTCTGCAATAAGTTTCATTCCTAATACAATTTCCTCATCACTTATATCTTCGCCATACCCCCCACTAACTTGTGTGGTTTTTACACCATAATAGCCATCCGCAGGGTTACCAATAGCAATAGACTTTGCTATGGTATTTGGTTTTACTGGGGTAATTACATCAGTTCCATTTTTTATAGCGGTAGTCACTGGGGAACATCCAGTAGCCTGTGCTGCAAAAATTTTTGACTGAACTTTTCCATCTAAAAGACCCAGACATTCAAATTCATGAAATGCTTTCCAAATTTTTGTTATGAGCGAACTTCCTGCTACAGGAACAATTACATTATCTGGGGTCTTCCAGCCCAACTGCTCAGCTATTTCGTAGCCATAGGATTTGGACCCATCTCCATAATAAGGACGTATATTAATATTTACAAAAGCCCATTTATGATTTACCGCGATTTCGCTGCAAAGTCTATTTACATCATCATAAGAGCCATCGACTGAAATTAAATTAGTTCCATAAATATTAGTTCCTAAAATTTTACCAGACTCTAACCCCACTGGAACAAATATAAAGCTTTTTAGACCAGCTTCAGCAGAATGAGCAGCAACTGAATTAGCTAAGTTACCAGTAGATGCGCATGAGATCGTATCAAAACCTAATTCTATTGCCTTAGATACTGCCACTGCTACTACTCTGTCTTTGAATGAAAAAGTAGGGTGATTCACAGAATCATTTTTGATATAGAGATTATTTAGGCCCAGCGCTTTGCCTAAATTTTTTGCATGTACCAACGGTGTAAATCCTACATGATCACCGACTTTATTCTCTTCATCCAATGGCATTAGCTCTTTATAGCGCCACATGGAAGGAGGTCCTGATAGTATAGATTGACGCGTTATTTTCGTGCTGATTTTTTCGTAGTCATAGTCAACCTCAAGAGGGCCAAAGCAATATTCACATACATGAATCGGCTCCTTAGGAAACTCCCTCTTACATTCTTTACATTTCAATCCTTTTACATTTCCCATCAAACAACTTCCTCAAAAATATTGGTAAAAACTAAAATATCTTTCAGCGGTATCAGGGATCATTACAACAACATTCTTCCCAGGCCCTAATTCTTCGGCTACTTTGCATGCTGCATAACAGGCAGCACCTGCTGAAATTCCAGCGGAAACGCCTTCTTCCTTTCCTAGTCTTTTGGAGCACTGGTATGCGTCATTGTCAGAGACCGGTCTAATTGAGTCGAGAATATCTATATTTAAAACCTTTGGCTTAAAACCAGCTCCGATACCTTGTATTTTATGTGGCCCTGGGTTTTTTCCAGAGAGAACGGCAGATGTTGCAGGTTCCACTGCAACTATTTTTATATCGTTATTATGTTGTTTAAGGAATTCTCCAACACCCGTAATGGTTCCTCCAGTACCAACTCCAGCCACAAAAGCATCAACATTCTCTCCATGCATGGCAGAGACTATTTCGGGCCCAGTAGTCTTTCGGTGAATTTCAGGGTTAGCCGGGTTGTTAAACTGTTCTGGCATAAAATAATCTGGGTTTTGAGCCAGAAGTTCTTCCGCTCTTTCAATAGTCCCCTCCATTCCGAATTCGGCACGACTTAATTCTGTTTTTGCTCCAAAACTTTCAAGAATCATTCTACGCTCAGCACTCATATTCTCTGACATGACGAGAATGACTTGATAACCTTTCACCGCTCCGACCATCGCGAGACCAATTCCTGTGTTGCCACTAGTGGCTTCAATAATTGTGGAACCCGGTTTCAATATGCCGCGATCTTCGGCATCTGCAACCATTGCTTTGGCGATCCTATCTTTGACACTTCCACCTGGATTAAAACACTCCAGCTTGGCATAAATGTTAGCCCCACTTTTTGTGGCGATGTTATTTAGTTTGACTAATGGCGTTGCACCAACTAGCTGCAAACTATTACTATGTCTGGCCTGAATGAGAGAATTTGTTGTCATGGGTTTTTTTAACAAAGATTCCGGGAAACTAGAAATTATAAATGATGGATATGTCTCAAGTCAACTTTATAAGTACTTGTGGTTTAGGGGGTTTTCTGGTTTGCTAATGAAATACTTGTTATGTAATTTAGTTTTAGGCTTAGCTTTGGACAGTTAAGGATCATAGTTATAATTTCCGTTTTTAGATGCTGGCTTAACCTTTTCATTATGGAAATACCTAACTATTAATATTTAGAGTTGTTTGTGGGATATGGCCGAAATATTATTTTAAAAAATAATTTGTGTTAGATGGGGTGATATTTTAGCAGGGAGGTGACTAGGTAAATCTTCTTGTCCTATGATTTTTAAAGCGGTTTTAACTGCGCGGGTTATTATCCTTGATGCTGCTTAAGCGTTTTCTTATCTCTCGAGTGGCAATATTTGAATCTTCAACAGTGGAAATGATATGCGGAGTAATAAAAATCATCAACTCTGTTTTTTTGCTAGTTGTACTTTCACTGCTGAATAGTTTCCCCAGGTAAGGAATATCCATCAAACCCGGAACCCCTTCTACCGTTTGAGATGTGTCTGTTCGCATCAATCCGCCCATAACGAGTACCTGGTTGTCCTTAAGCACAACTTCGGTATTGACCTCACGGGTATTAAAAGAAGCAGTCGTGATACCTCCAGAGGTAACATCTGAGCCTTTTGAACTGATTTCTTGCCGGATTTTCATGTTCACAAAGTTATCGGAGTTGATCTTCGGGAAAATATCCAGTTTGACTCCTACTTTTTTGAATTCGACAGATGTTGAGGTCACAGGTGTCGCTGAATTGGTGACCATGGTAGCACTGGCTACAGGGATCTCATCTGTAACCGAGATGCTGGCGGCTTTATTGTCAGATGTAACCAGAATAGGGTTTGCCAGTACATCAGCCTCTGCACCTGATGCAAATAGTTCCAATTTAGCCTTTAGTCGGTCTGAATTCTCCAGAAGAAGACTGCCCCCCGGAATCAGGCTTGCAGTTGCTCCAGCTAAAGAAGTCCCTAGAATGGTATTAGTAGTTGCCGATGTTGCTAAAGAACCTACCTTATTGAATGTAGTTGCTCCCAGTCTTTCTCCTTCTAAAATCCATTCGACTCCCTTACGAGTTGTTTCATCAACCTGAAGATCAATGATCAAAACCTCAATTAGTACTTGTTGAGGAAGTAGGTCTAGTTTTTTAATAACTTCTAGAATCGCAGGATAGTTTCTAGGACTGGTTCTAATAATGAGTGCATTTGTATCTTCGTCAGGTAGTATGGTGACTTCGCCCTTAATATCCTCATTTATTCCGCCGGTTAGTTTTATTTGTTTATTTTTTGCGTCATCGCTTTTTGCTAGAATTTCTGGTTGTTTGGTTTGGGAAGATGTTTCACCTTGAGATGTTCCGGTTTTAGCCAAACCATCAAACTTTTTCAATTTAGATTGATCCGACCCTTCTGGTTGAAACAATGAACTAAGAAGAGTCGACATTTTTCCAGCCTCTCCATTTTGGACATAATATACGAATGTGCTGACATCTCCTTCTGAAACAGGTTGGTCTAGTTTGTTAACCCAAAATTCGATTGTGGGTAAAATTCTTTCGAATGCGTTAACTACTAAAATCGAATTAAGTCTGCCAAGTGAAAGAAAGGTTAAAGATTCACCGATTGAATCGGCGTAGCCCATCGAAGAAAATATTTCATTCATTTCGTTAACAACTTTGTCTGATTCAGCATTGTTAAGCTTATATAACTGGATGTCGGAAGATGCGAGTTTGTCTACGTCTAATGCTTCGACTACGTTTATTATACGCCTAACATTGTTGGCCATTTCTATCATCATCAGATTATTTGTTTCTGGGATTTCTATAAAACTGGCATTAGGCGAGAGTAGGGGAGTTATGATTTTTTTCATAGATTCGACAGAGATATGCTTGAGTGGAATGATCTGGATGATCAGTCGTTCTTTTCCGGGGATGCTGGAGTCGTTTCCGTAATGTATGCTTAAGGGTTTCCTTGCGGCTTCTTTTACTCCAAGAAATCGATAAAAATTCCCACTTTTTGTGACAGTTACGTTGTGTAGGGCTAAAATTTGTTCAAGTACAGAATATAAATCTTCGACTTGAATTTTATTGAATGTTTGCAGGGTCACTTTCCCCTTCACATTACCTTCTATGACGTAGTCAATTTTTAATAATTCGCTGAAGGTAGTGATTACATCGTATAACTCGGTTTCTTCAAAGTTCAAGGTAATGTGTTTGGCCTTTATAAGCTCCTTTGGAAGGGGTGGTTCTTGACTAATAACCGTTTTTAGTCTGTTTAAGGAGAACGGCTTCCGGTCTTGAAGTGATGTTTTTGTAGCTTGAATTTTGTTTTCCAACTTGTTGTTTTTTGCTTGAGTAGTATTTTTTTGGCTAACCTCAATCAGGGTAGATGACAGGCTTGATATGAAAAATTTACTTTTATTTTCATCTTCTGCTAAATACCACGTTTGGTTGTCATGAATATTTTTTTGAGTTCGAAGAAGAGAAAAAATTTGACCTTTTTCTGCCGTACCTGATTTCCCGTATTGACTCCCCGGTCCTTTGCGAAGAGGCACCTTTTCGCCAGATACCTTAATCAGTCGGTTTATAGGTTGATCTGGAATATTTTTTATCCCACTTAGGTCTACCGAGGCAGCAGCATATTTATTTTTGCTGGAGCCTCTTTGAGTGGGTTTTGGCGTCTTCGATTTGTTTTTTTCTGAAAATAGCATCCCGTCGATCGGATTCTTTTCCTTAAATTTCTCAAGGGCAGATTTTCTATTACCTAGACAACCTGATGAAAAATATACACTTAATATTAAAATCGATAAGAAGATCTTTTTCATGTTGTTTTCTTTTTACCTGTTTCCATTGATTGGATAAATCCACTGACAGTGAGCTGAGCCTGTAATTCTTCTAAATCTGTATCGTTAATTCGTTGAATGGCCATATCATCGATGACCATGAATTTCTGATTGCTTTCTAGCATGTGTATAAAATTGGTAAAGTTTCTAAACTTTGATCGAGTGGTAACTTTGGTTGATATGGTTAATAAACCTTCCAGATATTTAGGCTTATCGACTCGAAAGCGTATAATGTTTACACCTGTTTGGTTTGAAAGATTCTCTATTAGATGCTGTTGTTCCGATGCCGCTAAGGCTGGCTTAGTTTGATTGAAAAAACGCTGGTCGAGAGTAGTGCGTATTAACTTGTTTTCTTTGCTTTTTGCTTTGTAATATGACTTCTGATTCAAAATTTCATAGCATTTTTGAATGAAGAGTAACTTGTCTTGTATTTTTTGATTTGTTCTTTTATTTTCCTGATACACCGGTTGAGCAACGAATGTGAAAAGGAGCCAGAAAACAATAAAAGTCCCGCCAGCAAACAACACTTTTTTGTCTCTAGATGTTATTTGAATCATTATTTTGTCCCTACAGCAGTATTAATTGTGAATTTCTCACCTATTGATTCAGCTAGGATCGTGCCGACAAAATGGGTGTCGCGAAATTTACCTGATTTTTCAACGATTGGTACTAACTGGGATGCGTTTTTTGAAATTCCATTAAGTTCAATGTTTTTCTTCTTGAACCGGATCTTTTTTACCCAGGTATCCTTCGGGATAACTTTACTCAACTCAACCAGTAATGGAAGTTTTGTTGGATTGAGATCATCTATTTTATTTAGTGCGTTCGTGTATTTCTGGAGCGTTTCATATTCAAGGTCAACTTTCTCCAAAGGTCCCATGTGGATCTTGATTTCGTCTAACTGTTTGCCCAAGGATGTTAGAATTTTATTATTTTGAATGCTTTGATTGACCATGAATCCAATAATGAATAACACTGTTACTAATGCAAGTCCCACAGTGTTCTTAAGGTTTACTTTCTTTTTCTTAGTCGTTGTTAAGTTATCTGGTAGTAGGTTTGCTTCTATTGGGTTTTGTTTTAGTTCGCGCAGGGCAAGCCCAAGAGAGGTTGCCATAAATGCTGTAGAGAAATTTCTTGGGACCGTTGGATTGATGGTTGCTGGAGATTGTAGTTCGAAAACCTGAACTCCTGCTGCCAGTTCTAATCTTGAAGTAAGATGTGATGTTAAATGTCCACCTCCTGAAATAAAGATTGTGTCCACAGACATAGAGTCATCTATGTTTCTGCACGATGCCAAAGCGTTTTTGATTTCTTCTACTAAGGTTTGTGCAACCTTTTCTGCTAATACTTGGTGTGCTTTCCTTTGATTTTTTGGATTGAGAAATGTTTCTTGGTATTCTGGTTCTACAATTGGAATACTTCTAGAAAACTCCAAATTTCTGTTTATTAGAATTGAAATATCAATAAAGTCAGAACTAAGATCTATCAAAACTGAAAGTGGATCCTGGTGTTCACCGTTTGACAGCAATAGATTGAGGTTGGCGAATGTAGAAATGTCGAGAACCGATGCATTAAGGTTGAGCTTTTTAAGTAAATTTAAGTAATAGGTAGCAATTTCTTTATTGATCGCGGCGCATACGATATGGTACTGATTTTCTTTTTTAGTAGTTATATGATTATAGAAATAAAAATTATCTAAGCTTGAGGAGAAATGCCTCTCCAGTTCAAATCCCATCATAGAATCCACAGACTTGCGGTCCGGGGATGGAAGTTCAAATGACTGAAGCGTGATCTTGGAACGTGGAATGCTGGCAATCACGTTTTCTGTCCAAGCATCATGTTCGATTATAAAGCGATTCACTTGTTCCAGAAAAATGGATTCAGCTTTTTCATCCCCTTTACTTATTGGTTGAATCGTTATGTATTTGCTTGCTAATACATCTACGCGGTATAGGGTTTTCCCTAGCAAGGTTAAACAAACCGAATTTTCACGAATATCGATTCCAAGTGCTTTTTCTAGATAAAAACTTTTCATCAGTTATCTGTTAGCTCTCTTTTGTGTAGATTTTCCAAGCTATTATCATTCCAATAATGCGTTAATATTATGGGACCTTCTTTTTCAGAGATCTTTTGAACCACGGTGTTTATGGTGTGACTTGTTGGACTTCCCTCAACATCTCCTGTAGATCTAATTCTGAAATAATCAGAGGTTGTATTGTCATAAAACCCCTTTTTTTCCCGTTCTTTCATAATCGATTTTGCCTGAGACTCTGAAAAGATGATCGAAAGTACCTCCGGTGAAGCTGTATTAGGGTTTACCAATTTAACGTTATATGTAGTAAAAAAAATTTATTAATCCTTTACGTTGATTGGTGCCATATAAAATTTTTTCATCAATTCCACGAATTTTTGATAATTCATCAAGGTTTTCTATGGGCGCGTTTTTTGCAAAATAAGGGGGAATCAAATTCTGATAAAAGTCATTTTCCGCTCCATTTAATCGATGGTTTTTATCTGCATCGATCCAGTCGAGTATTGAATCCGCAATAACATCCTTTTTTTCTTTTGATTCTATACCAGCACTTGTCAAAACCTTGACTAATGTGTTTCGTGTTGTTTTATTGATTGGAATCTTGCTGTTTTCGTCTTGCAGTGAATAGGTAATTAGCCCTGACCCTAGTTCAATCTCTTGGCGTATTGAGGTCCGATATGCGGTTTTATCTGACTGGGTAGAATCTCTTTCAGACCCTTTAGTTGAATCTCCTATTATTAATCCAAAATCTTGATGCGAAGCATGAAAGCTTGATGGATAAAGGATTTCCGCCATCGCCATATGAATTCCAGCCTTGGCAAGATGGTATGCTTGGATATCCTCTTTATAGTTACGGGTTGTATTGACTTCGCCCTTCATAGAGAAGGCAAATTCAGTGGCTAACGCTATTAGAAGCACCAGAACACATAGCACGACCATCAGCGCAACTCCATTCTGGTTATTATGATGTTTAAATATTTTCATTATGTTCTAAGGGCAGTGCAAATCTCATTCCAGAATAAAGAGGAATTATGATGGGAGGAGAAAAAATTATCCGTGATTCCTTTTTTGAGCTTGATCGGGTTAGTTCTTTCAAGGCTAGTGTAACTTCTACGGCCCTGGGTAGAGTCATTTTATTGTTTTCTTCGAAATTAAGGCGGGTCTGTTGTTCCTTGATTAGTTCGCCTGCGTTTGTCTTAAAGGCGTTGTGTCCAACGGAGGTTACCCAATGGCCTTCATATTTTTTCGACTTATCTAATAGTAGTTTGGTTTCGGCAGGGCTTAATTTTCTCATTTGGTAATAACGAAATTTAAGATAATCCACGTCCTCAGCTAGAAGGAACAAGCGATCTTTATCAATTTTGTTAAATACAGAGCCCGTCGATTTTTTTGGTGCTACGGTTCGCTCAGCCATTATAATTCCAGATTTTCCTGACTTGGGATGTTCGCCGACATAAAAAATAGTTTCATGTAACCATGGAGATTTTCCCTGGCTTGTGAGCGGTGAGGAAAAAGTTACGAATCGCAGGGAATTATTTTTTCCTTCAAAAGAAAGTAATCTTTTTGGTTTTTCTTGTGAGTTTTTTGGTGCGAAAATAGTTTTTTCCCGAAACGTAAATACGGGATAATTAGATTTTATTTTTTGTCCAAGTTGGTTTTGAATTAGTCGTAAACGTTGAAAGGTGTCAATTTTTAATTGGCCAGTTTCTTGCGCAGAAGCTCCAAGCCTTATCGCCCCAAGTGAGATAGTTACGATGAATCCTATAATTACTAAAGAGAGGATAAGTTCTAATAAAGTGAACCCCTGGTTTGACCCGCGTAAACATTGCATATTTTAATTTCCTGAAACGTGTGTAGCAGATCCACTAATATAACCACTGTAAAAAACTTTAACTCCCGAAATAACCTGATAATTCTCAGGAGGTGGAGGAGCAGCTTCCTCTTTTTCACTCGCCTTAATAAATCTTGGTCCCCCTCCAAAAGATTGGGCTAGGAATGAATCTGAACTAGGGTGTGTAGCACCATCAACTTTTAGGGTGCTCATTGCAATGTCACGAGTTTTTCCGGCGTCCTCCCAAAGGACATTTAATGTTACTTCTGAAAGTTGGATGTTATTCTCTTTACTATTTAGAGGGGAGGTGTGGGGTGATACCTGAAGTTGCCACCGATAGTTTTTTTCATCAGGAAAGATTCCTTCAAACTCAGTAACACGGTAGTTATTGACCTCGAGTTCTCCAAGTTTTGAATGAGCGAGAGTAGTACCCTTGAGATATTGTTCAGAAAGGCTAACTGAACGAATACTTCCAGAGAATAACTGTAAAACAGTGACAAATCCCATCGCCATAATAGCGAGAGCAACAATTACTTCGAGAAGTGAAAACCCGTCGTTATTTGGTTTGTTTAATCTTAGTTTTTCCCGTAATGGGATCAATGCTAACAACATAATAGTTTTCCGAATTTCTATATTCATTAATGTTCATACCTATCAACCCGCCACTTGAATTCCCCTGTGGAAAAAAAGTGACCGTGAACTCATTATCTCTGAAAAGATTATCTTCACCTTCGTTTATAAAGTGATCCAAACGAATAGGATTTGTTAAGGATGTGACTTTTGGAGTTTCATTGTTGTATCCTTGAGTAACCCAAAACTGGTTTCTATCTAGGTTCCCTGAAAACACGACCGGTTTTTTAGAAGCAATAGCTTCGCTTCTTGCGTATCGCAGGGCAGAGGCAACCTTACGTGCAGATGTTTGGAGTTCCATACGATCTAGCGTTGACATGACAAAGGGCGTGCTCAGACCAGCGATAATTGCCATGAAGAACATAACAAGCGTTAGCTCGAGCAGGGTAAACCCCAAACAACCAGTTTTTTTTAGATAAGCCACAGGTTTTATCATTTCCAACTTACAATATCTCTGTTGATATCCTCACCACCTTCCACGCTGTCAGCTCCGTATGAAACCAGGTCATACTCTCCATGTTCCCCTGGAGAGGTGTATACATAGTTGTTTCCCCATGGATCTTTTGGGACCTCTTTTTTAAGATATGAAGCAATTGCTTTAAGGCCCTCATCGGTACTTGGATATTTATGATTTTCAAGGCGGTGTAAATCTAGAGCTTGACCGAGTAACTCAATTTGGACTTTGGCATCTTGTTGCATAGCCTTATCTACATGTCCAAAAAATTTTGGGACAACTAAAGCCGCAAGGAGTCCAATGATAACCATGACAACCAGCAGCTCGATTAATGTGAATCCCGATTGTAGGTATTTTTTGACTCGAAGAATTATTGGATGTTTTTTCATGCAAGCCTAGTCCTTCTAATTAAGTTTTATTTTTTTTTAAAAGTTGATTTCATTAATACTAAATATTGCCAGCAGCATAGAGATAACGATAAAACCAATTACTAGCGCCATGCTAAGAATCATAAACGGTTCGATGAGTGATATAAGTTGTTTGATGGAACGCTCAACTTCACGGTCATAGGTGTTCGCAACTTTGGCTAGCATTTCACCAAGTGTTCCGGTTTCTTCTCCAACCGTTATCATATGAATCGCAAGAGGTGGAAAGACTCCCGTTTGTTGAAGTGGCCGTGAAAGACCATTTCCTTCTTTAAGCCCTTGGTGGAGTTTGCCCATAGTTGCCATTATCATGCGGTTGCTAAGGATTGCTTGGGTTATGCTTAAAGCCCCTAGAATGGCTACACCACTGGATAACAGAGTGGCCATGGTTCTACTAAAACGGGAAATTTCTATTTTTTGCGCCAAGGAACCAAATAAGGGAAGTCTTAACACAATACCATCCCAGTGCATTCGACCTTTTTCCTGCCTGAGATAAAAAATAAAGCATGCCACCAATAGGGTGAATGCCATGATGATAGCCAACCAGTGATCTGTTATAGAAGAGCTTAGGAATAACATTATTTTTGTTGGGAGAGGCAACGCTGCGCCTAGTTCGTCAAACAACTTAGAAAATCTCGGGATTACTACTGTAAAAAGAACCAATATAGCAAACCCTCCTACAGAGCTAAGGATTGCTGGGTAGATCATGGCGGATCTTATATTTGCTTTTAGTTCTTCACTTTTTTCAAGAAAACTAGCAACGCTATTCAGAGAAAATGCTAATGTTCCCCCGGTTTCACCAGCTCGAATCATATTTATGTACAACTTTGAAAATGCTTTTGGAAACTCTGCCAACGCATCGGCAAACGAACTGCCAGCGTGTACTTTTTTATGTACTTCAGTAAGGACTTCTTTAGCTTGTGGTTTTTCTGCAAGGTCCACAAGGATGGACAGTGACTTGTCAAGTGTGATCCCTGAATCCACAAGCGTTGAAAGTTGCTGGGTAATAGAGACTAAATCCTTTGCGGATATTTTTTTTTGTAATCCATTTATTTGAAGTAGTCGATTTATAGAAAAATTTTTATCCGGCTGGTTATCCGATACCTGGATTGGGAAATAATTAAGTCCTCGTAATTGTGTGACAGCATTTTGATAATCATGTGCCTCGAGATTACCTTCGATGGGTTTTCCTAGTCGATCTGTTGCTTTGTAATAGAAAGTATTCATAACTCAAGTCAGGTTGTACAAGTTTTTAGCTGATAAATAGTTTTTTTTATTACTAGTTAGGTCTGTTCGTTTAATGTAACCCTCAATACCTCTTCTACCGTTGTGATCCCTTTGGCGACTTTTTTCCACCCATCTTCGCGTAAAGTGGTCATCCCTTTTTTACGCGCTGATTCACGAATTGTTTGTGAAGTTGCTTTCGTTAATATAAGTTGCCGTACTGCGTCATCCACTACAAGTAACTCATAAATTCCCGCTCGACCACTAAAACCAGTGTGGTTACATTCCTTGCATCCTTTTCCATGGAAAGCCTTAATACTATCTTGACCAGGATTGTCGATTTCCGCTATCAATGCTGGGGCAACCTCGATAGGTTCTATACAAGTTCTACAGATAACTCGAACCAGTCGCTGTGCCAGAATACCTAGAAGAGCAGAAGAGATAAGGTAGTTTTCTACACCCATATCTAATAGACGCGTAATGGCTCCAGCAGCATCGTTTGTATGAACTGTGCTAAAAACAAGATGTCCCGTGAGAGCCGCCTGAATAGCAATATCTGCAGTTTGTGCGTCACGTACTTCACCAACCATGATTACATCCGGATCTTGTCGAACAATCGAACGCAAACCACTTGCAAAATCCAGTCCTATTTGTGGCTTTACATGGATCTGGTTGATCCCTCTTATTTGATATTCGACCGGATCTTCGATAGTAATTATTTTTTTATCGGAGGTATTTATGTTTTGTAAGGCCCCGTAAAGAGTGGTTGTTTTTCCGCTACCAGTGGGGCCAGTAACTAGTAACTTTCCATATGGTTTATGAATTAATTTTTGAAACTGTTCCAGTTCCTGCTTTGGGAACCCCATTTTTTCTAAATCAATAGTCAGATTGCTACGGTCAAGGATACGTATGACTAAACTTTCTCCGTAGAGTGTTGGAAGAGTAGAGACACGCATATCAATATCTTTCCCATGAACCTTTAATTTTATACGTCCATCCTGAGGTAGGCGACGTTCTGAAATGTCCAGTTTTGCCATAATCTTTATTCGCGTGCAAAGTGCAGAGTTTAGCTTTTTAGGGGGTGCTTCAAAATTATGTAAAATTCCGTCTATCCGGTAACGCAGGATCAAATCTTCCGCAAATGGTTCCAGATGAATGTCACTTGCCCCCATTTCAGTGGCTTTACTAATGATGTGATTCACCAACTTTATGACAGGTGCTTCCGAAGCCATATCTCGGATGTGTTCGGTATCTAGGTCTGTATCAGTAAAACTATTTTCGTCGTCTTTGATGCTCTCGACCATTCTCCCCATGGTTGAATCGCCTGCGCCATAGTAAGTTTCGATTGCCTCGACAATGGTTTCCTCAGTGCTCAAAAGTATTTTGATGTTTTTCCCGAGTGAAATTTTTAGATTTTCTATGGTATGCAGATCGAAGGGATCGAATACTGCTATGGTTAAAGTTTCATCTTTTATTTGAATAGGGAATATCGTTTTTTCTTTTAAAAAAGCTTCAGAAATATTTAGTTCTTTTATCGGTAGTTGAGTTTTTGGATACTCTTCCAGACTGATAAAAGGTAAGCTTAGCTCTTTGCTTAGGGTTTCTAGTAAGACATCTGCGTGAATATAACCGTGGTCCACAAGTGTTTTACCAAGGTATCGCCCAACTTGAAGTTGATTTGTTTTTATTTCTCCGAGAGTTTTTTCGGTAAGCTTATTGTTTCTCAGCAGGATTCGCTCTACGGGATCTGATTTTTTAAGCATAAAAGATTTTACCTACCAGAAATATGTTTTGATAACGGTGTTTTTGGTAGCGGTGTTAAGTGAGACCCAGAAATTCGTGGAGTCGGTTGAGGTCTTTTTTTTGTAACTGGCCGCGTACTTGTGATAGTTGATTTACGTTGTTTGGGTGTTGATATTTCATCTATACTGTGTTTGGGTTTCGCTATTTTATCTGTACTGTTCATACTTCTTTTTAGCTTTACCGCGATTATTTGCCCTGCAGAATTATCAAGTATCACTTCCCTTTTGCTTATTTTAGATATTTTGTAACCGCCGATTTTATCGCCAAGGTGATATCCCTTTCGCTTGATTGGGGTATTTTCTACTTTTCCCTCTATGGTGACTGGATGCGAACCCTCTAAAATAGCAATTTTAGTGCTACCCAGAAGCATTACTCCTCTAAGAGTAAGCTCTGGGGCTGGAAGCTCTGGCTTTGGGGCGACTTTAGCCGTCTGAGATGTAGGTTGTGGTGAATTAGGAGGCTGGTATTCGATTCTTTCTTTTCTGAATAAATTCTTACTGACTATCTCGTTGACGCTTTGCGGTGTGATAGTTTGACGCTTAATTTTTAGAGGCGCTATCTCCCGAGAGGAACTCATTTGGTTTTCTCCATTCACTCTATTTGGGTGTTTAGGGTAGATCCAGGTTCGAACACCAAAGGTAGTTAAAGTCAGGATTGCGAGAATAAAAATTATATTGAGGCTGGAAACAATTCTATACACGGGACTGATGGAAGTTAGATTTTTTACCCATAAACTTATGAATTTATTTGGGTTTATCAACAATCCCAGCAGGTACTGCCCAAAATCATTCCTAGTGCTACTTGCTTGGAAACTGTTTAAAGTAGATTGACTCACTTCTAGCTGATGCGTCACTTTTGATCTCCCCAGTGGATAAAAACCAACACCTTCTTTACGGGAAAACTAGCAAAATCCTTTATAAAAAAAGAGATTTAGGTAGATTTAACTGCATTAGAGTGGACCGGGAGATAGAATGAGAATCGAAATTAATTATAGGGATTACTTTCGACGAGCCAAATTTTTGAGGTTTTGGGTTGATTAGTCCAAACTTCTACACGACTAAAATCTTCGATCAGTTTTCGAACTGAATTTTTCCAGTGTTTTGCTTCAATATCGATACTGATTGGTTTTTTTGCCATCCGGGATGATAGATTGAAACGAATGCCTGTTTCGTCGTGTATATTTTTTAAAATCTCACCGAGTGGATAGTCTCGAAAATGCAGTTGAATGCCCTTTGGTGTGGAATTAATAGAATTTTTTTGGGGCGATTGATAAATAGGGATAGAGGGTTCAGAGCCTACATCAGAAGGGGTGGGATCTGGTAACGACACTTTTGAGTTAGATCGAAATTCCAGTTCTGCATTACCATATTCAAATAGAGCCAATGCAACGACAACCATCACGATACACAAAAATAATTTTTTTGTCTTCATACTTTGGGCTTTAATTTTTCCTTGATAATAGATTTTAATTTAATACATTCGGTGTTCATATCATCCAAGTTTTCGGCAAGTTTTGTGAGGAATTGCTTCTGGATTTTCATTTGAGTTGGTTGCTCAAAACTTTCTAGAATTTCTTTTGTTATTTTTATAACCGAAACATCTTTCGATGCGGCACGTGCAGTGACATTTCTAGGGCGGCCAGTGATCAAAGAGATTTCCCCGAATATGGACCCTATTTCTAACTCCTTGACCATGATCTCTTCAGAATCTGTAAGTGATATGCGTCCTTCTGCCACATTGTCGTCAATTGATTTATAAAGACATACTTTGCCCAGCAAGATAACGTACAGGTAAGATTCAACAGCGCCTTGCTCTATGATTGTTTCCCCTTCCTGATATTTTTCAAAGACCCCCTTTTTTTCGAGGAGTGAAGATTTTTCGTTGTCAGTAAACTCTTCAAAGAAAGGTAAGTTTTTAATGTAGTCAACAACTGAAACTTTTTCCATACGAAAACCTTCCATCAATAGTGTATCTTGAGACAGTCAAGAGTTTTTTTCTTAAACACAATCGTATTATCCTCGAAAAGATATCCTAGTCCAGATTATTTTTTAGAGGGTCATGCGTCAGCTTATATTGGATAAAGCCCATCAGTAATAATGGACTTGTTTAGGGGCGACCTTGAATATGTTAGCCTAGTTATCGACATCTTGTTCCTGGGTTTTTTTTACAAATTATTTACAGGAACTACTAATTATAGTTTATATGTTTTTATGAATAATTTTTGTGGAGAGTTTTTATGAGCGCGCAGCAGTTATTAAATGATTTATTGGGGTGTCTGCCGTTGCGTGTTTACGGAAGAGGGGCTGTGCTAACGTTGCTCCGTGAAATGGGGTTTGCGGTTAAAAATAAGACTCCTCTCACAGTGCTTGATATTTTTCGTGATGATGAGTCAGGCGAACTGGTATGTAAGCTGACCCCTGATGGGACGGGTGAGTTTACCGCAGCACTTTCCAATTTAAAATTGGACATTAGTCATCCTCTTTACAGGAAAGTTAAGGACTACCAAGAAGAAGTTTCCGAGGCGCTTGGTAAACAGGATGTTGAGGATTCACGTCAGACACAGATCGAACGTGAAGATCGTGACGGATTTCGTGTTGGGGATCTATACAAAAAAAGATAGGTAACCGTCAGTGGTGCTGAAGCAGGTTATTTGTTGGGTCTGTCGATTAAAAAAAGATGTTACTTTTCCGAGTTGATGAACTTTTTCAGAAAGGGGAACATCGCACCTCGTTTTTCGATCATCTCTTCGCGTGACTTTTTAACAACCATTTCGTCTATGAGGGTGATATTTCTTTCTTCAGCGAATCTTTCAATTCCTTTGACGACCATTCCTCTTGCAAAGGAGGGGATCCGTTCCAACCGTTGTTTGGCTTCTGGACTCCATTGAGCATGGAATTCAACTTCTAGGCCTAGAGTATCTTCCACTTTAAGGGTGATTTCTTTACCGCCATGTTTCCCTGGTTCGTAGTCACATGAGGGGTCTTCGGACATATAATTGCCTGATTCTGCAAAGGCACGTGCACGACATCCAGAGCACATGGAAGAAAACTCACAAGTTCCACACTTTCCTTCTAGCTGTTTGCGATCGCGTAACTGAATCATTAAAGGAGAATTGTCCCACAGTTCCTTAAATGAGGAGGTTTTTAAATTGCCAATAGATTCTTCAATGAAAGGGCAGGGGGTCATGTTACCTTCGGGGGAAATTCTACTGTAGTGTGTTCCGGCTGGACAACCTCCTGAGTAGGTGCGTGTATACACTGAATCAGGATCATTCTCATAAACAACTCGTTTATACTGGGGAGCACATTTTGAATTTATCATTAGGCGGCCCTTGTACTTCATTTGCTCCTCATAGAGCATTTTGAGAGCTTCCTCATACGCCTCATTAGAAATATCAGTGTTACCTTGTCCCCTTCCAGTGCAAACCAGGAAATACAGATTGAATGCAATTGCGCCTATTTTTTCTGTGAATGCAACTACATCAGGAATCTCTTTATAGTTCATGTCAGATACTGACATCTGGATAAGAAAATCTACGCCGACCTCGTTTAATATATTGAAGGCTTCCATAGATTGTTCCCAGGCTCCGGAAACACCAC
>JALPWY010000019.1 GCA_023271875.1 Nitrospinaceae bacterium
CTCTGCTCGGTCTTTTTCTTTGTTTTTTCGTTTCTCGGAAGGGAGGTCTATCAGGAAATAGTAAGAAACAATTCCGACAAGCACAGCTGCCAGCAAAGCCGTTCCTTTAAATCTCATAAACGGCGTCTCCTCCACCAAGTTCTTACACCAATAAAAATAACGAAAGACGGAGTTAAGACCCCTAGCATTAAAATAAGCATTCCTTGGTCGCTCGTCAGGGACAATGGGCTATTTTTTCGTTCCTTGGGTCGGATGGAAATAAGGTTTTCTTCTTCTGCGAGAAAAGACGAAACATTAAGGAACAAGTCACCATTACCAGAAAAATTAAAATACTGGTTGCCTGCAAAATCCGAATCGCCTATGACTGTCAAGTGAGCCTTCTTGATATTTTTCGGTTCAGTGGTGGGGTCTTTTTTATTGTTATTCTCGGATTCTTTAACTTCTTCAGTAGGAACTTCCCGAGTGGAGATAACCGCTACTGAGACCGGACCCTTGATGTCAGATTTTTCATCAAACTGAGATTTCCCTTCCTTAAGAACGTCTAAATTTGTTTCTCCCCAGCTGTTGGCCCCAGTTAATAGAAATTCCGTAGTATCTGCGTCGGTACTTTTTATGGCTGTTACGGTTCGTAAAAGTGGGAAGATTGTTGGGAGTGTGAAATCACGCGTGATTTCATGAGCAACGTACTGGCTAACCACAGGAGCCGCGTAGTCTCCACCGAATAGCTTGGACATAGGGTCTATAACAAAAGAATCTGGAGCATCAATCCCCCATTGCTTTAGAAAGCCTTCCATTCCCGCTTTTGATTGAGGGTCTAGAAGCAGCAGAACAGAGCCGCCTCCATTTAAATATCCTTGTATGAGTTTTTGTTCTTCAGGAAGAATTGGTTTCTCGGGTCCTGGAATAACAAGAAGTTCTGTATCGGAAGGAATTTCTCCTGATTGAAGAAGCAGAGATTTCTC
Organism: Nitrospinaceae bacterium; assembly: GCA_023271875.1. GTDB lineage: Bacteria > Nitrospinota > Nitrospinia > Nitrospinales > VA-1 > Nitromaritima. Next base: position 963 of record JALPWY010000019.1, read on the forward strand.
AACCTTAAAGCCGTCTTTTTCCAATGCTCCTTTAACTGTGGAGAAACCCTGGTTTTCAAAATCATCAACGCGTTTTTCGCCATGACCCTCCAAGAATCGAATCACTTTTTGTTCGTCTTTTATAACTTTAAGAATTCCGTTGATTAGGTTTGCTTCACCAGGATCCCTAACCTTGGATTCCTTTTTTCCACTTTCAAGAACAACGGTGCCGTAAGTGGTAATGCCATATTGCTTTGTAATGGCCGGATTTTTATCAGGATCGATAAATGAAAGGTTGATTTTGTCTGATGACTCTAAAATGCTTTGCATTCTATCTTGAAACAACTTTTTTTCAGGCGAATCGATTTGAAAAAAAGCAGTCAACCTGACTTCGCGTGGCAAAGATGCGATGATTTTTTTTGTCTGCTCTGAAAGAGTATAAAAACCAGATTCCGTAAAATCGAACTGTTGGTTATGGCGAAAGGCGATAAGGTTTATAAAAACCAAAATACCCAGAAAGATTATGACAAGGACTAGAGAGTTTGTTCCATGTACCGCAGACCGTGTCTTCAATGCACGGAAAAGGCTTTTTCTTTCTGACACCCCAAGAAAGAGAGTGTTGAAAACCGTTATGACTAGCAAAACAAGAGCGGGTATTGTTTTATCTGGTGCAATAGCATAGATAAAAAGTCCACAAATCGCAGAAATAGAAGCCAGCCATGCCGCGACTTTAGAGGAAGTTCTCATTATTTTATCTCCATCGGGACGACTCAAGGACTCTATGGGTTAGAAATAACCCAAAAAAGATAAATGAAAGGTAATAAACCAAGTCACTAGAACTTATCAATCCTTTTAAAAAATGTTCCAGGTGGGTAATTAGGGACAAGTATTCCAGTAGTTGTCCTAATCCCGATCCCCCCGCTTGAGCTCCCCAACCAATGATCCACATGAATAAGGCTAAACCAAAACTTATTACCGCCGCTATGATCTGATTATCAGTAAGAGAAGAAGCAAATAAGCCCATTGCTACGTAGCACCCAGTCATGAGTAGTATTCCCAGATAGCCAGTAATGATCGGGCCCATTTCTGGGTTTCCAACAAGTATTAAGTATCCAGTAGAATAAGCAGAAAGAAGAATCATAAGTCCAACCACAATCATGCAGGCCACAAATTTTCCTACAATAATTTCTATTAGATGAATAGGCGAGGATAAAAGAAGAGCAAATGTTTTTGACTTCTTTTCTTCTGCAAAACTCCGCATGGTGACCAATGGAATAATGAGCAGAAGAATCACCGCCATATTATGGAAAGATGGTTCAACAACCATCTCATTTAGATTCAATCCTATCCCTCCTCCACGCATTTGCTGTGCTTGAAAACTTTGCAAACTGAAAAAATTTAAAATATTAAAAAAAATAAATCCGTTGAGAATCAGAAATACCGAGGTCAAGGAATAAAATACAGGTGAACTAAAAAACGAGCCGAGGTCTTTTTTTGCTATGATCCACATATTTTTCATTGTTGGACCTTGTTTTCTTCAAGCGTAAGTTTTAGGAAAATATCTTCCAGAGTCATCGAAACAGGTTTTAGTTCTACGATACCCCACTTGTTATCCAAACTCAGTTGGGCTATTTTGTCTTGGATGTCAGCGTTGGGTTCGCAATCAATTGTAAAGTGTGCGGGCTGGTGTTCAGTCACAGCATTTACTTTTTTCAGCGCGCGAAGTTTTTCAAGTATTTCGCTGCTATTTTGCCGCACTTCCAAAAGTAACCTTTCTCCCTTATGTAATCTCGTCGTTAGAGCATCCAATGAATCGACCGCAGCGATTTGGCCATCGCTTATGATGATCACTCGTTTGCAAATTTGTGTTATTTCAGGGAGGATGTGCGAGCTTAAAATAATCGTATGCGACAAAGCAAGTTCCTGGATCAGTTTTCGGATTTCGATGATTTGAATTGGATCTAACCCAATCGTAGGCTCGTCCAGAATCAGAATATCCGGGTTGTGCACCATCGCTTGAGCGATTCCCACTCTTTGTTGATAGCCTTTAGATAATCTTCCTATGATCCGTTCTCTAGCTTCCTTCAGAGAACATTTTTCGATAACTTGTTCAACGGCTGATTGTGTGTTTTTTAAAGGAACGTTACGGAGCCTTGCCGCAAAAGACAGATAGTCATAAACGACCATGTCAGAGTAAAGTGGGGGCGTTTCGGGAAGATAACCTATGAGTTTGCGAATTTCTAAAGCTTGCTCAAAGACATCGAACCCGCAAATTTTGGCAGTGCCACTTGATGCGGGCATAATGCACGATAAGATATTCATGGTTGTTGATTTCCCGGCGCCATTTGGCCCAAGAAACCCAACGACTTCTCCTTTTTCAATCTGAAACGATAAGTTTTTTATCGCTTCCCTGGGGCCGTAAGATTTAGAAAGTTGCTCTACTTCGATCATTCAAGGTTTCCAAGATTATGTTGTGGTATTGAGGGTTCCGCTTCGAAGAGTTGTTTTTAATGACGAATAAACTGAGCTGACTAAGTCACGTTTCGGAAACGAAATATAACACAGGAAAACGAACCCTATCAAATTAAAAATAGTTAATTTTTTTGTGATAAACGATGTGCCGAGCAAGATTCAAACTAAGGAAATTTTTGAAAGATATTTTTTCTTTTGGTTGTTGATTGTCCTTAATGTTTCAGCTTGAACCCAGAATATTGGTGGTGAGGGATGAAAAAAATTTCTCATTGATTATTTTCAATTAATAGGTTCATTTTAGCTTTAGCTTTTTCCCTTTGAGTTGGGCCGAACGATAAATTGTGAATATTAAGTCCAGCGCCTTAAGCCCATCGGTACCGCTCGATATCCCATCTTTACCTGTCCGTATACATTTTAAGGTTTCTCTCGCACCGCCTTCAAAAGGGTTTGTGATTCTTTTAGGTTCTGGAAAACATACTTTCTCCAATTCTTGAAACCCTGAAAATCGTTTGCTTTTTTTTGTTAGATAAAGTTCGCGGCCATCATTTCCAATCAGGAGGCGCCCCTCTGATCCCTGGATATCTAGTTCAAAGTTGAAGTACTCTCTTGCACCACCACCTTCTATGAATCCAATTGCCCCATTTTTAAAGCCAAACATTCCGCAGGCCGTTTCCTCGACATACTTTTTTCCATGAGGTCTACTTTCATGACCAGACACCCATTCCACCGGACCACCGAAGCATAAGAAGAGATCTATGAGATGTGTGCCATCATGAAACAAAGCTCCCCCGCCATGACTCCTGGTAGGGTGCTTGCCGGGTTTGGAGCTTAAGGCGTTTCCAATAATTGTACGGATTTCACCTATCTTCCCAGTTTTAATGATTTGGGACGCTTTTTGGTAATAGCTGTCCCAACGTCGCTCATGGTTGATGATTAGTGGAACATTTCTTTTTTTGCAGAAGCGAACCATTTTGCGGCCATCGTGAGGGTTTAGTGCGATAGGTTTTTCGCAGAAGATAGCTTTGGCTCCTGATCGCGCTGCGTCCATTACCATTGAGGCGTGCAGATGCGTCCATGTGGCGATACAGACGACATCGAGTTTTTCTTGATGTAGCATTTCTAGATAATCTTCGTAGAGGCGGTTAACACCCCAGTGCATTCCAAAAGCTTTAAGCCTTGAACGATCAATATCGCATCCAGCAACTATCTTGGTGTTTGAAAGAGCATTGAATCCACCAGCGTGTGTGCACGGTTTTCCCCTTAATTTATCTTTTTCTAAAAGAGTTCCTATACGCCCGCACCCAACCAGACCGATTTTATAAACTTTCATGACTTTTTAGATAAAAAGGAAATTAAATTAGGACAAGCGTTACTTAAGTATTGTATCACTGGACGAAGGTCTTTAAATCTAAAGGCTGGGTTTTTAAGGAGATGTTGTAACTCTTGATTGTGGAACGAAAATATTATTTTAGTGTGACGACGAAGGAGGTGAGTTCTGTGAAGAACTCACCTTGCCCCTATCTCGTTTGATTCTTTCGAAAGCCATACTTTTGTCTTTTGATCTTAACGATTTGGTTTTTGTGAAAACATGTTCTGGACCCCTAGAACTTCCTTCCCAGCATCTTAACCGATTAGCCTATATAAGGAATTTTACTAATCGGGCATCTATGCTCAAGTAAGCCTTTCAGTCTGTTGAGTTTCTGTCCGAAAGAGAATTACTATCTCCATTAGTTTTCTCTTTAGAATACTTTTTATTACTTATACAAGTTCAAATTAACAGACCAGCCTTTTTTACTGTTCCTGCAATAAAGTCAATACTGCTTGCGGTATCAAGTTCGCTTGTCCGATCATCGCAGCTGCACCTTGAACAAGAATTTGATTTTTGGTCATGCTGGCAAACTCTTTGGCAAAGTCCGCATCACGCATTGTTGAAACGGCACCAGTAAGATTTTCAACGTTTGAATCTAGAGCAGCTTTTGAGTACTCCAGTCCTTCTAAAGCCGACCCTACTCTGCCTCGAATGGTAGACAATTTTTCAATAGCTGTAGTGAGGTTAGCCATCGCCGTCAATGCGCCGGTATTCGTGGCGATGCTATCGGTACTAAAGCCAAGCGCACTCGATGTTACAGCGGTCAAGTTTATTTTCTGGTTTAGATCGAAACGGTTATTGTCGCTGGAGTCAAGTCCTAGCTGTAGAACCGTGGTGTCACTAGAGCTTGCTGCAAGAGATCCGTCGAGCAACTTCCGGCTGTTAAACTCTGTACTACTCGCAATTCGATCAAACTCAGACCGAAGTGCCGAGAATTCGAGCTGGACTGTGGCCCTTTCTGTATCTCCTATGGTGCCGGTTGCCGATTGAGATGTGATTTCACGCAACCGAATGAGGATGCTAGATTGTTCAGTTAACGATCCGTCAGCCGTCCGGATCAGGGAAATCCCATCATTAAGGTTTTTGGCACCCTGTTTTAGTGCCGCGACATCTCCTCTTAAGGCTTCGGATACCGACATTGCGGCAACATCGTCCCCGCTACGTTGGAGTCGTATGCCAGTGGCTATTCGTTCGAGAGCACTCCCTAACCTGGCGTTATTTATTGACATCGCCCTTTGGGAGTTTTGTGATGAAAGATTTGTAAATATTTTTAGTGACATAAATTATCCTCCTTGAAACTTTACTAACGAATTTTATTTTTCGTTTTGCGATCGGCTTCCATGCCAATATTTGTTTTGGAAAATTTACTTGTTAAATAGTTTTTAATTAATTACTGGAGCAATTGGAGAACCGACTGCGGGATCAAGTTTGCCTGTCCCACCATTGCGGTTGCCGCCTGTACCAGGATTTGATTTCTTGTTAGTAGAGCAACTTCTTCGGCGATATCCGCGTCTCGAATAGCCGACTCTGCTGCTGATAAGTTTTCAACTGCAATCGAAATGGTGGATATGGTTCTAATTAGGCGGTTTTGAACTGCACCTATTTTACCTCGTCCTCGGGTTATCTGTCCGATTGCTGTGTCCACTTGCTCTAAGGCTGTAAGAGCAGCATCAGCAGCTGTAACACTCAACTCGTGAATCGAGAGCCCTGTCGAAGTTATCGCCTCCAAGTTGACCTCTGTATTCAAATTAATTCGACTGTGCGATGTTGAGTCGAGTCCAACCTGAATAAGAATATGACTGGTTGATGCGACGGCTGATGCTAATGAACCTTCCACTAGTTTTTGACCGTTAAATTCAGTGGTCTGGGCAATCCGATCGAGTTCATTGCGAAGCGCGCTGAACTCCAGTTGAATGGTTGCACGTTCTGTGGAACCAACAGTTCCGGTTGCGGCTTGCGATGCCAACTCGCGAAGACGAATGAGGATACCGGATTGTTCGTTGAGCGCGCCTTCTGTTACGTTGATGAGTGAAACCCCATCGTTTGCGTTGCGGACGGCCTGGCGAAGAGCACGAATATCTGATCGCAGTCCTTCCGAAATGGCAAGACCTGCAGCATCATCCGATCCTCTGTTGATACGAATACCGGATGAGATACGTTCTACTGATTGAGCTAGGCGACCATTGTTGATGCCCAGTATGCGTTGGGCATTGAGAGAGGGGATATTATTAAATATTCTAACAGCCATTTTCCTTATCCTCCTTGATAATTAGGAATTTAGGTTGACTCTATTTCAGCTTCCTTGCTGAAATATGTTTCCGAGACTTAGTTTTTTGGGAATTTTTGTTTTTCCCTTTCGTTCAACGATCCTATCGGGATACGGAAATTTTTCCTTGATACTTTTTTTTATTTTTTTGAAAGCTTATTTAGGAGATCAGAAAAATTGTGTTTGCAATAAATCGAAGGGATGCGGGGTAAGTTGTTTTTTTTAAATGCTTTGATGTGCTGGAAATAAAAAATGCCCTCTAATTTTAGAGGGCATTTTTTTTAACTTGAAGGCAAAAATTCGAGATAAGGCTATATTATAAAATCACACGGTTTGATCTAGCATACTCTTATTGAAGTCAGAGATTCGGTTCGTTAAGCGGAGGAACTCTTCCTCGGGGATTTGCTTAATGATTTTTCCGGTTTCTTTATCTCGAATTTTTATAACTAACTCATTGCTATCTTGTTCGATATGGTAATCGACTTTCCTATTGATCGAGTCAATCCGACTGCTTTGCATTTCCCCCGTAGCACTTCCCTGTGCTTCATCGGGGGTACTTTCATTTTTTGTGATGCTTCTATTTGATTCTACAAGCCCGATTTTTATACCCTTTGGTTTGATAACATTGTTGTCGGTCAAACGTTGTTCATAGGTATCAAACGGGATCGATGTCGACATTTTTCACCTCCACAAATTAGTTAGCCGTTTTCAAAAAATCAAATAATTTGCTTGGTAGATTAATATTTATATCGCAAACGAGTTTCGTTTATCCTAATAACTGGAGCACGGACTGCGGAATCAAGTTCGCTTGCCCTACCATTGCGGTTGCCGTTTGTACCAGGATCTGGTTTCTGGTTAATTCGGCAACTTCTTCTGCGATATCCGCATCACGGATAGACGATTCTGCGGCGGTAAGGTTTTCAACAGATACAGATAGATTAGCGATTGAACGGGTCAGTCTGTTTTGTACGGCTCCCACCTTACCCCGACTCGCGGTAATGGATCCAATGGCTTCATTGATTTTATCTAGTGCTGTCAAGGCCTCTGAGGAAGCGGTAACAGAGAGGTTGTGTATCTCCAATTGAGTTGAGTCGATAGAGCTTAGGTTGACCTGGGTATTCAGATCGATTCTGCTGTTCGCCGAATTGTCAATACCGATCTGAATCAAAGTGTGACTGGTAGTTGACACTGAAGACGCGAGATTCCCATTAATCAATTTTGCACCATTAAATTCTGTCGTCGCTGTGATACGGTCCAGCTCAGACCGAAGCGCGGTGAATTCCAATTGAATGGTCGCACGTTCTGTGGAGCCTACTGTTCCGGTTGCGGCCTGAGATGCCAGCTCGCGAAGTCGAATGAGAATTCCGGATTGCTCGTTGAGTGCACCCTCTGTAACGTTCAAGAGTGAAATTCCGTCACTCGCGTTTCGGACGGCTTGTCTCAATGCTCGAATATCAGAACGCAATCCTTCCGAGATTGCAAGTCCTGCTGCATCATCCGCAGCCCTGTTGATTCGGATACCCGATGAAATGCGCTCTACGGATAAAGCTAAACGATTGTTGTTGACTCCCAGAATTCTCTGGGCGGTAATTGAAGGGATGTTGTTGAAGATTCGAACTGCCATTGTTATCCTCCATGAATGAATTTTTTCGGGTTATTATTTCGGCATCCTTGCCAAAACAAGCCTCCAAGCTTTTAACCCTGAAACATGAGAGTCAATTCCCATGCCTTAAACTGTAAGACCTCCGTAAATTTGTGTTTGTCTAGGTTGAACCGGCTCCAACCGAATACAACCTTGCTTAATGTGCCCTATCGGGTCGAGATCAAGATACTTTAGTTTTGTTTATAGAGTTGTTTGCAAACTCGAGAGGGTATAAAAGGAGGAATTCTCTGTAACTATAAATAAAAAAAGAATTTTAGTTGCAGGAAATAATTTTATCATTGAGGCGATTACAAACTCAAAATAGCCAGGTTTTACACTGTAAGCTTATCTTCCAAGGTGGGATAAAAGGCTTGATTCACTTTTTCTTGGCGGTAGATGTATTGGCGTGAAATCGATTCTGCATCAGGGTAGCGATTTTTTCTGCGAAGTTTGTTTCGCGGATGGTTGAATCCGCAGCGCTCAGGTTTTCCATGGTAACTTTCAGGATTCTGACAGACCTTATAAGGAGATTCTGGGTTCCGCTCAACTCCTCTTGCAGCACCGAAAGGTCAGATACAATGGTTTCTCGGCTAACATTATCAATAATTTCTGAGGACGATTGTGAGGTAAGCTCTCGCATGCGGACGAGAATCCCTGATTGGATATCCACCGCCGCTGCAATTGTTCCAAGAAGAGAGGATTCTCCCTTGGTCTTTCGAATTGCCTGCCCTAGAGAACGAGTATCAGAACAAAACGACTTGGGTAGAGAGAGGTTTGAAGCATGATCAGTGACGCCGTTTATCTTGATACGCTCTTTTTTCTTTAGATCAATCTGCCTTCTCGCTTTTATAGCATTCACTGCTAAAATCCCCTTTTTATGCAATTACGATAAAAGGTGTGCAACGTCCTGACAACCTATCCCAGGGACTCTCATCCTTTTTTCGTAACTACGCCAGTAACTGAAGGACGGATTGTGGAATCAGGTTTGATTGTCCTACCATGGCGGTTGATGTTTGCACCAGGATCTGGTTTCGGGTCAACTGCGCGATTTCTTCGGCAATATCTGCATCTCTTATCGCTGATTCTGCTGCTTGTAAGTTTTCAGAAGTGATACTAAGCGCACTAACAGATCGTTGTAGCCTGTTTTGTACAGCACCCACTTTACCTCGTGCGGCGGTTACTGATGAGATAGCGGTATTGATTTCAGACAGTGCGGTTAATGCTTCCGCGGAAGCTGTAACAGAGAGCGTGGCTATTCCCAAGGTAGATGATGTCACAGCATCCAGACCGAGAGTAGCATTAAGATCGAGTCTGCTGTTTGACGTACTGTCAATCCCGATTTGAATCAAAGTGTGACTGGTAGTTGCCACGGAAGACGCAAGTGTACCGTCGATTAAACCAATTCCATTAAATTCAGTGGTTTCAGCGATACGAGTGAGTTCATCACGAAGTGCAGAGAACTCCAATTGAATGGTCGCACGTTCTGTAGATCCAACTGTTCCTGTTGCAGCCTGGGATGCGAGTTCGCGAAGACGAATGAGGATACTTGATTGCTCGTTGAGAGCACCCTCTGTAACGTTGACAAGAGACATTCCGCCGTTTGCGTTTCTATTGGCTTGTCTTAAAGCTCTTATGTCGGAGCGCAGTCCTTCAGAGATTGCGAGGCCGGCAGCGTCATCGGCTCCCCTGTTGATACGTATACCTGATGAGATTCTTTCTATTGATTGTGCTAGCCGGGTGTTGTTAACGCCTAGAATTCTCTGGGCATTGGTCGAAGCGACATTGTTGAAAATACGAATTGCCATTTCCCTAATCCTCCACCGTGAGTTGGAAAGTTTTATTCCTATTAAAACTTAAAATTTATGTTTCTTACTTCTTTACTGCCCCCGAAGGTTTTTATTTGAGTGGGTTTCCTTCGAGCCCACTTACACTAAACTTTTTCAAGCTTGTTTCTTTAAAGTTAATCACTTGGAGTGCTACCCAAAGTAGGTCGCTCTCTGGCTTAATGAGCGTATCGGAGAGAAAACTTAAAACTTTAGGCAAACTTAAAAATTTTTATTTGGGCTAGGATTGCCAGTTCTTTTGGGGAGTGCCAGCATTAATTTTGGATATATCAGGGCGAGTATCCAAAAACTGGATAACTTTCTCAAGGTCGAGGAGAGGGGAGGCGAGGCTATAGAATTCATTAAAAATTTTTTCCATGAGAGTCAGGTCGTTTCTTGTGTCGACGGTCAATCGATGAGATTTGTTCATTAGGTAGGCAGGCGCCGGAACGTGAGATTGAGACACAAGTGTAGGGTTATCGTGAAACCAGGTAGTCACATGTTCCCTGTATTTAGGTTCTGTTGTTGTTTTAGCGATACTTTTTAATGCTTTGACTTTGACTACTTCTGTTCCTGTGCCCAGGGGAATAGAATCAGATGTAATTGTGTAATCTGTATTTTCTTTCAGGTGAGTATGAATTAACGAACGTATCAGTTGTCTATCGATCAATGGATTGTCCCCACAAATACGGACGATATGTTGGGCTTTCACCTGATCTGCAGCGATTAGGAATCTTTCGAGAACATCTTCTTCAGGCCCTCTGGCAATGGCAATATTTAACCGCTGTGCCATTTCTATAAGAGGTGTTTCAGTGGGGGAATCGGGAACCGCAAGAACGATATGATCAAAATCTGTCACTGCTTTGATTCGATTAATGATATGCTCGGTCAATGGGACGCCGGCTAGGGGATAAAGAGCTTTTCCCGGGAAGCGGGTTGAGCTCATTCTAGCTTGCAGGATAGCGGAAACGGCGGTCATAGTGGAGTCATTGTCATTTAAAAAAAATTACATTGTACTGGTTTCCAGGCAGCTTTGTAATCCTGAAAAAATAGATGAGATATCCTAAAAGATTAAAGCAGGGAGACAGGGTAGGTGTCGTTGCTCCGGCGGGACCGGTTGATCGAAAAACTTTGGAACAAGGGTTGCGGGTGCTCAAGCGAATGGGGTTTTGCCCCGTGCTGGCAAAGCACATTTATGCCAAGGATCGGTACCTGGCTGGAACAGATGCACAAAGGACTGAAGACCTGCACGATTTTTTTAGAAGCCCTGACATAAGCGGTATCTTTTGCGCTCGGGGTGGTTATGGGGTCAACCGCGTCCTTTCAAGATTGGATTCTTCAATCATTCGTAAGAATCCAAAAGTCTTTGTGGGTTCTAGTGATATTACTCTGCTCATTTTATTTTTTGTCCAACAGTGCTCGCTAGTCACGTTTCACGGTCCTATGGTAGCGGGGAATTTCGGGCGTTACCCGATGATAAAATCAAAACGCCAGTTTGGTAAGATTCTTTTGGGAAATAAAACGGGCAAGCGGTTGACTGCAAAAGGGGCACGTGTGTTTAGGGCAGGGGTCGGCGAAGGTAAGGTGATAGGTGGGTGCCTCACTCTACTCTGCCGTTCTCTAGGGACACCATGGGAAATTAAAACACGCAACAAAATTCTCGTGCTCGAGGATGTCAATGAGCCAATTTATAAAATTGATGGAATGCTCTGGCATTTAAAACAAGCTGGAAAGTTTAAAGGGGTTCGTGGAATTGTTTTTGGCGAAATGGTCAACTGCCTATCCTCCAAGAAAACCGGTGGTTCTTTCAAAGAAACTTTGCAAGACGTTTTTTCAGGCAGCTCTTTTCCAATTGTAACGGATTTTCCGTCTGGGCACGGGCGAGAAATGCTTACCTTGCCGATGGGTGTTGAGGCCAGGCTGGATACAAAAACTAAAACTCTCGAATTTGAAAACTGTGGTGTCCTATAATAATGATGCAGGACCTTTAAATGCGGACAGGAATTCCCTTTGACTTCAAATGCCTTTTTGTTTCCTCGATCGTGAACTCCTTAAAATGAAAAATAGATGCGGCTAAAACGGCGTCTGCCTTACCTTCAGTGATACCTTCAAAAAGATGGTCCAGTGTTCCAGCTCCGCCGGAAGCTATGAGAGGGATAGTCAATGACTCGGATATGGTTCGGTTGAGCTTCAGGTCGTAGCCATTTTTAGTTCCATCGCAGTCCATGCTCGTAAGGAGGATTTCTCCTGCTCCATAGGTTTCCATAAGCTTGGCCCACTGTAATGCATTGATGCTCGTGGGGTTTCTTCCTCCGTGAGTATATACTTCGAACGAGAGTCCGGATTCATTCCCGGTTAGAAAGAGTTCGGGGTGGAACTGACACCAGCTCAAATTAGAGTCAGGAGACCTGCGAGTAGAAGCCACTCGTTTGGCATCGATAGCAACCACAATACATTGACTTCCAAACCGCTCGGCGGCGCTACGGACAAACTCTGGATTGTGTACGGCTGCCGTATTAATGGCAACCTTGTCTGCACCTGAGTTCAGAAGGTTTCGTATGTCATCGAGATCTCGTACTCCGCCACCCACTGTCAATGGCATGAAAACCTTTTCTGCAGTGCGTGCGACAATATCCAATATAATATTTCGTTTTTCGTGTGATGCCGTAATATCAAGGAAGGTTAGCTCATCGGCGCCCTCTTTTTCATAAGCTGCGGCAACCTCCACCGGGTCGCCGGCATCACGCAAGTTTACGAAGTTGACTCCTTTGACTACTCTGCCGTCTTTAACATCCAAACAGGGAATGATTCTTTTAGCCAGCATGGCGATTTGATAATTCCAGAGTTTGCGCGTAGGTAAATTTTTTATCGTAAAGTGCTTTACCCGTGATTATACCCTCTACACCGTTTGGCTCAAGTGCCAGCAGATCCTCAATATCTTTTAGTTTGCCTACTCCTCCAGATGCGATCACCGGAAGACTTGTGCTTTCAGAAAACTCCTTGATACTCTTCAAGTTGGGGCCTTGAAGCATTCCGTCACGACTAATGTCGGTAAAGATGTAGCCTGAAACGCCGCAAGACTCGAGGTTTTTTGCTAAATCAGTGGCCCGTTGATCAGAAATTTCAACCCACCCTTTGATAGCCACGTTGCCGTCGCGGGCATCAATGCCAACGATAATTTTCCCAGGGAATTCTTTGCACGCCCGAGCGACAAATTCTGGTTCTTTGTGAGCAATGGTTCCTAAAATTATCCTATAGGCTCCCGCGTGAACATACTGTTCGATTGTCTTAAGGTTGCGGATTCCGCCTCCTACCTGAATATCGACCGAGCTGTTGTATATAATATTTTTTACAATTTCAACATTGGCTGGTTGCCCTTCAAAGGCACCATCCAAATCCACGACATGTATAAGAGAGGCGCCTTCTTCATCCCAATGGCAAGCCATCGCAACGGGGTCATCAGAGTATACGGTTTCCTGGTCGGCCATTCCTTGCGATAAACGCACGCAACGGCCTTTTTTGATATCGACGGCGGGAATGATTTTCATGGCCGGGTTTTCATAAAAGTTTAATGATATTTGTTAAGTGTTCTTCCTGCTGGTTAAAGGTAGTTTTCGAAGTAAAACGGTGAGTGGTAAATAGTATCAGGTTTATGTTTTGAATGAGTTTTTTTATTATGTCAAATTATTTTAAATTCGCATGTAGTGTCGAAGTTTAATCTATTTGTGATAATGTAGATTTTTAGTCATATTGGTGGTTTGCAAGGTTTGGCCATGTGTTGTTGTCTTTTTTTTATGAGGTCATAGAGTGACAGAGGAACCGCTTTCTGCAAGAGTTCAAAGGGAACAAGAGGCATTTAATGAAGGGCTGCAAAGAGATGGTTATATGCGGGTCTTTGAGCATACTTCCTACTTGTTCTTGCAGCGGAGAGATCAAATTGTTCGTAATGAACTGGAGTATGCCCAAGGGAAAAATGTACTAGAGTTGGGATCTATCTCATGGAAATCTTGGATTGAGGGTAATGATATTAAACCGTCTAACTTGCACTGCATTAATATTTCTCAGGAAGAAATCAATCACGGTGAAAAGAACGTACGTTTTTCCAACGTCAAACCGCACTTTCATTTAATGGATGCCCATAATCTAGAGTTTGAAGATGAGTCCTTTGACTTTGTTTACGGTTGCGCCATCCTGCATCATTTGGATTATAACCGAGCCTTGGATGAGATTTGCCGAGTCCTAAAACCGGGAGGAAGAATCTTGTTTGCAGAGCCACTAGGTATTAACCCCGTAGGAAAGTTGGTGAGGTTGATGACACCTTTTGCTCGTACAGATGACGAAAAACCACTTATGTTTAAAGAACTTACCGAGTTAGAAAAAAGATTCAACACGCGTCATTACTATGAAGAGTTGTTGTCAGTTCCTTTAGGAGTGGCGTCAGGTATCGTTTTTGATAATCCAAATAATTGGTTGACCCGATTAGCGTTTAATCTTGACCTTTCATTGAACCGAATATTTCCTCCCTTGCGGTACTTGTTTCGGCATGTGTTGGTAGTGGGTACGCGAAAATAATTTTTTTATCAAAGGGGGAATACCAACCATCTGTATTTCTCGCGTTTTTTAGAAAAAATGTGAATTTAAGTGCAGGATAAAGTATAAAGCAACAAAGGAGTTTTAGAGGACAGGTTTGTAAAGGTGATTTTTAATGCAAGTAAGCAAAACCCCCATTGACGGGCTACTCATTATAGAACCTAAAGTATTCGCAGACCCACGTGGGATGTTTTATGAGGTTTATTCTGAGAGTAAGTATAAGGAGCATGGAATCCCTCGCTTCGTTCAGGACAATCACTCTGTTTCCAAGAAGGGGGTGCTAAGAGGACTTCATTATCAGGTAAATTCTGGACAAGATAAACTGGTAAGGGTTACTCAAGGGGAGGTATTCGATGTTGCAGTAGATATTCGTAAGCAGTCTCCTACTTATGGCAAGTGGTGGGGACTTTCGCTCTCTGAAACGAATAACCTCCAATTGTATATTCCTGTAGGTTTTGCCCACGGGTTTTGTGTGTTAAGTGAGTCAGCAGAAGTTTTGTATAAATGTTCAGATTACTACTCTCCGGAAGATGAACGTGGTATTCTTTGGGACGATCCCGATTTAGCAATTGACTGGCCTATCAAAGATCCAATTCTTTCTAAAAAAGATGCGGTGTATCCGCTTTTTAGCGACCTCTGATTTTCCCTAGGGTTAAAACCCACCAATCCCCACCAGATATTTCATAATCCCATCGTAGTTTCCTTGTTTGAAATCCATTGCAGGATAGATATTTTTTATTTTTTACAGGTTCCTGAAATCACTTGTTTGTATAGCTTTAATAGGTTTTTGTCTTAAGAGTTATCATTTTTTCTATTTTCAGGTCATTTTTCTCTAATGTGATTTTTTTTGATTGCCGATCATGAAGTATGTAGAAAAAGATGAGTGGGGTTGGAGTCCCTAAAAATTATGCCAGTACTAGAGATCAATACATCAATAGTTCAAAATCAACTGCCTGACCGCCGGGTTGAGTCAGAAGAAGCCAGCGTGTCAATAGAGGCGGGTACCTCTTTGCAGACGAGCGAGGGTGATGTAGTGACTTTGAGCTTTGCAGACAAAGAAAACCTTTCTCGCTCTTATGGTGAAGCCCAACTTGAAGGTGATCCAACGGTTCAGGAAATATCCTCGGTAGCGCGGGCAGCTTCCGAGTATTCCCAGGTTGTTGAAGGGGACTTGAATGAGGACGAGTTGACCGCAATTCAGAAAATAGCTGTCCATGTTGAGCCTATTGCGAGAGAATTTCTATCCAGTGACCCAGAGGAACTCGATGTCGAAAAGGCGATCGGGATTTTGACTGGTGATCACAAGATCACCGAGGAAGTTGGAATAGAGTTGGGAAATGCAATTGTAAAAACTTTGGGCATGGAGTCTTCTTCTCAGGTGAATCCAGACAATCTAGTCCAGTCAGAATCAATTACGGTAGAGGCAGAAAACCCGGGCATAAATATCGAAAATATTAGACAGCTTTCTGAATTGTCTTCTGCCGCAGTAAACGCTGAACTTCAGAAACAGTTTCAAACTCTCAATGAGAGTAGTAAGGCACTCATTGTAAGTTCTCTCAATGACTTGAAGCAGTTTTTTCGAGAAAAGGTCAGTCAAGTCTTAGAGCCTTTAAAACATCCTATTTCTTTAGGAGTGGGTGTAATGGATTTGGTAGACACAAAGCCACGAGCCTAGTAACAAACCTTCCTGTAGTTTGTTTCCAAAGATAAATTCCAAAATAATTTTGAGAGTAGGCGTATGGCTAAGTTTTAGGTAGCTGTTATGTTTTCCTGCAGTGGTTAGGGCATCATCGCCCCGTGATTGAGGTCTGGGCATCTGAAATTATACAGATCTAAACAGAAAAATAGTTTGATTTTTTAAAGCTTAAATAAGCAGAAAGTTGATTTGTTAATAGTGATTAATGTATTGTTGTAGCAGATTTTATTCCAGTCTTGAAGGGGAGATTTAGTATGGAAACTGATGCCATTAAGAAATTTATTTTACAGATCCCTTTTTTTAAAGCGTTTAATGATAATGAACTGAATAAGCTGGTGGGTAGAGACAAAGTTTTTAAAGACTGTAAGAAAGGTGGATATATTTTTAAAGAAGGGGATCCCGGCACCTCATTATTTGTGCTTTTGTTTGGAGAGATTGATCTTGTAAAAAAAGGTGAAGGCGGGGCAGAATCAATTATTTTAAAATTAAAAACAGGAGCGCTTTTTGGTGAGGTTGCCATGCTTACCGGGAATAAAAGAAATCTAGATGCCCGTGCTTCTTCAACAAAGGTAGTGGTTATGGAGTTTAAGAAAAAATTTATAGAAAAGATGATCCCTTCGATTCAGAGCAAATTCGAGAAACAGCTACTTTTTATCATAGCTACAAATTTGGATACGATGAACATGCGCTATGCAAAACTAGAAAATAGTGTTGAAATAAGAGAAAAACTAGCCGAAGGAGGCGATATCTAAAATATCGTTTCAGATTTAGGCATAAGTTATAGATATACAGGCAGAAGCTTTCTAAAACCCACCAAGCCTCACTATATAGTCCTTAAACTTACAGATAATTACCCTTTAGATAGTTCTATCCCTCCGCATTTTTTCTAGAATTCTTTGAGTCGAGTATTTTTTTATTATTTCTTCTGGGCCTGAAAGAGTTTATTTAAAAGCTTTTAGATGGTTTTTGTCTTAAGAGTTATCATTTTTTTCATTTTCAGGTCATTTTTCTCTAATGTGATTTTTTTTGATTGCCGATCAGAAGTATGTAGAAAAAGATGAGTGGGGTTGGAGTCCCTAAAAATTATGCCAGTACTAGAGATCAATACATCAATAGTTCAAAATCAACTGCCTGACCGCCGGGTTGAGTCAGAAGAAGCCAGCGTGTCAATAGAGGCGGGTACCTCTTTGCAAACGAGCGAGGGTGATGTAGTGACTTTGAGCTTTGCAGACAAAGAAAACCTTTCTCGCTCTTATGGTGAAGCCCAACTTGAAGGTGATCCAACGGTTCAGGAAATATCCTCGGTAGCGCGGGCAGCTTCCGAGTATTCCCAGGTTGTTGAAGGGGACTTGAATGAGGACGAGTTGACCGCAATTCAGAAAATAGCTGTCCATGTTGAGCCTATTGCGAGAGAATTTCTATCCAGTGACCCAGAGGAACTCGATGTCGAAAAGGCGATCGGGATTTTGACTGGTGATCACAAGATCACCGAGGAAGTTGGAATAGAGTTGGGAAATGCAATTGTAAAAACTTTGGGCATGGAGTCTTCTTCTCAGGTGAATCCAGACAATCTAGTCCAGTCAGAATCAATTACGGTAGAGGCAGAAAACCCGGGCATAAATATCGAAAATATTAGACAGCTTTCTGAATTGTCTTCTGCCGCAGTAAACGCTGAACTTCAGAAACAGTTTCAAACTCTCAATGAGAGTAGTAAGGCACTCATTGTAAGTTCTCTCAATGACTTGAAGCAGTTTTTTCGAGAAAAGGTCAGTCAAGTCTTAGAGCCTTTAAAACATCCTATTTCTTTAGGAGTGGGTGTAACAAATCAGGCAGACACAAAGCCACGAGCCTAGTAACAAACCTTCCTGTAGTTTGTTTCCAAAGATAAATTCCAAAATAATTTTGAGAGTAGGCGTATGGTTGGGTTTTAGGTGGCCGTTATTTTTTTCTGCTGTGGTTAGGGCATCATCGCCCCGTTATTGATATCAAGGGCTTGCCCCGTGATTGAGGTCTGGGCATCTGAAATTAAAAATGACGTGAATTGCGCAATTTCATCTGGTTCAGACATTTTCCTTAAAGGAACATCGTTCATTGCTTGTTCAAAAGCCTTTTCCTTGCTTATACTTAAAGTTTCAGCAAATGCTCGTAACCCTTCTTGTGCCATTTCAGTGTCAACCCACCCAGGACATAGGGCGTTTACAAGAATTTTATCTTGGGTCAGTTCGATAGCTAACGAACGGTTTAACCCTAAAAGCCCTGCCTTTGAAGCGCAATAGGCAGAATATCCTGGTACTCCCAGCCTAGCCAAAACTGAAGCGAGGATAACAATTTTTTTAAATGGAGCCTTATTTTTTTTAAGATAAGGGAGACATTCTTGGATGGTGTTATAGGTTCCTGTCAGATTAGTATCTATGATTTCATTCCATCGATCGTTTGAAAGATAATGGTTTTCCCCACCAATACCTGCATTTGCTACAAGTGCGTAAAGGGAATTAATTTTTCTTTTTTCTAAAGCGTTGGCGATATCTTTTGGAAGCCTTATGTCGCATGAAATACACTGGTGTTTTTCTGGGGATTCTAGAGAGTTTCTTGTTTCTTCCAATTTATCCTGATTTCTACCTAGCAGAATTAGGGGGTAATTATTTTTTGAAAGACGCTGAGCAATGGCCCTGCCGATTCCGGATCCTGCCCCTGTAACTAAAATAGTTTTCGTGTTTGCCATGATTGGCTTAATTTAATTTGGACGAACGGATGAACTTTGCTCTAGATTCCCGCTCAAAGCTTTAATAAAGTCTGAAAGATATTTGGATTTCTCTGGCTTAGCATTTTTGTTGTATGTCATGATGAGGTTATTCATCATCCGAATTAGCGTTTCTCTGCTAGTGGCTGCGCCTAAATAATGTTCTTCAAAGCGGTAACCCATTTTTTCTATGAGGTCGGCACAGTCTTCTTGGGACAGGATACGCCCCTTGTCAAAAGGGTCAAAATATATAGGTTGAGTGAGGGATTCGTATTTTACTATATAGCGTCCGGGTAACCCAACTCCAACAATGGGAAGCCCGATACGTTGCCCTAAAAAGATACACAAAGCTGATAGTGTTATAGGGATTCCTTTTCTCCGGTCGAGTACTCTTAAGAAATAAGTGTTATCCGGATCAAAAAAATCTATTTTGTTTCCCTCAAATCCTTTTTCAAAGAACAAAAAGCGAGTTAACCTTTGAATCGTTTGTTGGGGTGACTGATTGTGTTCGATTAAGGCGGATACTTCTTTTGCTAGTAGATCTAACGACTGGCTTAGGCTGTTAGTTTCTTCATCAGGGTAGCCAAACTTTTGCAATAAAATCACACCTTTTTCCAAATTCCAGTGGCCCGAGGGAGAACTTTGGGCCAGTTGCCCAAACTGCCTCAGAAGTTGTTGTGGAATAATTGCTTGAATTATTTCTGATGCTATTGACTTAATTTCAAGGTTTTCGGTTCTTGCGGCTACTTCAAGAAAAGGGATTGCATCTTCTCCAAGTTTGATGAGTTGTTCCCGCACTTGTTTTCGTACAAACTCATCTCTGTCGTCAATCAAACGGATAAGATATGAGATTTGGCTTTTTTCAGAATTAGACGACATGGGGATAGTGGGAGAATAAAGCCTGAACGGGAAGGGGTGTTCCCGCCCAGGCTTTGTTTGAAATTATAACAGCACATTAAAGATCAGGTTGCGGAGTCATACGCAAATAGGGCTTAACCTCCTTGAACCCTTTTGGGAATTTGGCTGGAATATCTTCAGTTTTGATTGCGGGTACTACCACGCAATCTTCACCGTGTTTCCAGTCAGCAGGGGTTGCGACCTGATAGTTTGCGGTTAACTGGAGAGAATCAATCACTCGCAAAATCTCATCAAAATTTCTGCCTGTGGAAGCCGGATAGGTTAATTGAAGTTTTACCTTTTTGTCTGGGCCAATAATGAAGACAGAACGGACAGTTAAGTTATCGAGTGCATTCGGGTGAATCATGCCGTACATAGTGGCTACATTACGATCCGGATCGGCGATGATTGGATAGTTCATCGTGCAACTTTGTGTCTCATTGATATCGTTAATCCACCCTTTATGGGACTCTAGTGGATCAACACTAACAGCAATAACCTTAACATTTCTCTTTTCGAATTCACCTTTTAAATTAGCAACCCGACCCAACTCAGTAGTACAGACTGGTGTGTAGTCCTTAGGGTGTGAAAACAAGATTCCCCAACCGTCCCCCAACCATTGGTGGAACTCAATAGTGCCCTCAGTTGTTTCTGCGGTAAAATCAGGAGCTGTATCTCCTAGTCTAATAGTCATGGCTGATTCCTTTCAATATAGTAGCGTTATGTATTACACATAAAACCTTATTTGGTTATCTATCAGTAACTCTTTTTGCGAGACGAACAACCTCTATAACATTTATGTATGAAGGTGCAATTAACCAAGCACAAGACCAGTTTCTTACCATGAGGAGGCAATTTTAGTAAAAGCTGCTATGCGTTTACGGACTCATCTAACAGTTGTCTTGGATAAAAAAATTATAGCATATAAAAAAGTCTGTCTGAAGATAATCTGCACCTAGCAGTTAGATAGATAAGGAACATATTTAATAACTTATTTGTTCTAGTAAGTACTTGTGAAATAATATATTGTTCAGTGTCGGATGGATCGAGGTGCTTCCCCGATTCAAAAAATCATACTTTGGTTGCTAAAACCAATTGTCTCTCATGGAGCAAAATACAATAAATAAACTCAAGCAGACCGAGGAGTTCATGCTGATGCTTTGGGCATTTTTTTTGATCGTTCTTTACGCGTGTTCTTTTCTTACCGAGTACCACTTCCCACATGAGGAAGAAGAAATGGTATTAGGAAGAAAGGTTTTAAGCGACCTCCAACGGTTATTTTTTTTCTCGTTGATGGGGGTGGGGGTTTTAATTGACCTTGTCCGTATGCGAGAAGATAGAAATAAGGCTTTTATTTTTTTGTTGCTATCCCTTTTGTTGGGCGGTTTTTCTGGTGGAGTAGGAGCCATCCAATATCAGGTTTTTCATTTTATCGCGGGAGGATGGCAATAGTTTCTTTGGTGATGTTAATGGGATACGGGATAAATTGACTCGTGCTGAAGCAAGTGATAATTTGTGACCCATAAAATCGTACGCGAAAATGGGCCGTTAGCTCAACTGGCCGAGCAACTGACTCTTAATTAGTATCACTTCTGTAACTTATTGCTTTAAAATCTTTTAAAGTTCTGTTTTCAAAAAGGGCTACGTTTAGGCTACGGTAGAATTATTTTTTAGGTTTGTGAAATGTTGAAAGCAAAAGGACGCATTGGCTAAGTCCTTATTACCAACGGTATGGGTCTTGTTGTTTTGATGGCTTTTCGGTTTTATCTTTCCCATATTCGAAATCACAACCAGACGTAAAGATCAGTATTAAAGCAATGACCAAAATTAATATAGCTCTCATTTTTTATACCTCTATCAAGAGTCAGAGTCAGGTTCAATAGTTTCAAGTGGGATAGTTTCGGTGGAGGGATTTGGTTCAGTGTTCACCGTTATGGAATAAAAAAATTCATAAACAGGAAGAGGGAGTTGGGTGGCATATTCTGGCATGAACTTCACGCAAGCATTTGCAAATGCCCAAAAAACAAGACCCATAGCTATGAATTTAATAACATTATCTGTATCCATATCCGATTATAACACCTTTAAAAAAAATAACTTAAGGTACTTGGTCAACTTGGAATTGCCGAAGCAGGGGGAACTGATTTAAGCTACGTTTAGGCTACGCTATTTTCGACTTAGGTTTATGTAAAACTATTGGAAAACAAAGGGTGGGCCGTTAGCTCAACTGGCAGAGCAACTGACTCTTAATTAGTATTTTCCCTGCAAACTATTGAACTATAAGGATGATTTTTAAGCATGACCACGTTTAGACCACGGTAGGATTACTTTTTAGGCTTGTGTTTTTTAAGATACTCCACCATCTGCTTATGCGGTGTGGTGGGGTTTTTAGTTTTTTCACGACCTTTTGGGTGACGGGCTTCGCTACTTGCCATCCATTGATCGTTTTGTGCTTTCAACATACCAATTTGAGCTTCCAATCTTCTGACTTCATCGGCTAGGGCATCACAACTTTAGGATAACCAAGCAATCTGCTTATCCTTGTCAGCAACTATTTTACCTTTGTCAGCGACCATTTGTTGCAGAAGCTCAATAATCTTAATTTTATCCTCAATTTGTTTCATGACTCGATCAGGTAGGCTTTTGAACTTTACTCATTATAACGTAATATCCGACACAACTATAATTCTAACCCATCAATTCCTGTATAATTATTTTAACAGGCGTGCGCTCCAATTCATTACTACATTACTTAGGAGTAAACCGATGAGAAACTTATCACTTATTTTATTTATATTAATCTTTACGTTTTTATCTGTACCCGCTTTTGCTGGTCAAGGGGCTTTAAAACTTCCTGAAGGTTCTAATGCTAGTGCTATTAAGCATAATAAAGAAGGCATTTTTAATTACAAGCAGGGTTACTATGAAGATGCATTGAAACACTTTCAAATGGCTTCCAAGGTTGATTCTAGTGTGGGCGAGTCACATTATAATGAGGCGCTCTGTCTGGATAAATTGGGAAAACACGGAGAGGCAACAAAGCATTTCTACAAGGCGAGAAAATACGCTAAAGGGAATTCTGCTATTCTTGAATCTAAGATTCTCAATGCTCATTCTCCTGTGAAAATGGAAGGTTCATAATCTAAGTTAACTTCACCGCATTGAAGGGGGTGAACCACATGACAATCTGTCCCATCGCCTTGGCGGTTGGATGTGAAAAATGTCCCGCATTCAAATTCTGTCCGCTTACTACCGTCCTTGGTGATCAGCAAGAAGAAGATAAGGTTGATGCTTCTCCTATGACGTTAGCACACGATCGTGATTGGAGTGAAGCTATCTCACAGAAGGAAATACCCTATACATCTGATGATCCAGATTTCTTATCAACAAATAGATCAACGGTACCTAAGAAGTCAAAGCCCAAGAGTGCTGGTTCTACTAATACTCCAGTTGATAAAATGGAGGATGAGTACCAAAGATACGCAGAGGAAGAACTCGAAAAAAATACCAAACAAATGGAGTCTTTTAAAGGTGAAGATGCAGAGGTGATTCCAGAAAATAAGAAGCTGACAAAAGATGAACGGCTTGCGCTTATCAAGGAAAGCGCAAAAAAGAAATCGGTTGGCAAAATAGATTAGCTATTTGAGGAAGAAGAATAATCGATGGGGACTTTCGGGAAAGTCGGCTAAAATGTCACTTTTAAACGGCTGATGTAACGGTAGCTCTTTTTGTTAATTGTTCCAACACCGCAGATATATCGATATTTAGTGTCTGGTAGTAAAGATACAATATATTGGGTTGTCAAACAAAACCCAAGATTCAACCACTTTTTTTCTAACAGCCTGCTATGTAAAGATTTAAGTGGTTTATTCGACTCTGTAGATTGCGGTTTATCTGACTCTGGTAACTGGCCATAATGCCATTCCCTATCGAAATTACTCAGAGGGACGAAATTACTCTGAACGATTTCATTTTCTGGTTGTTTTAACAGGGCACATCCGCTTGAAGCTATAAAGGGAAATAAAACAACTAACCAGACCACAGTGGATGCGGGATTTCTTTTAATTATTTTCAAAAAGAGTTCTCCATATAACTCTTTCAGGTAGGCTTTTTATAGTTATTATAACCCAATAAGAAAAGCAGGTCGAATTGCCGAAGCAGGGGGAAACTGACTTAGGCTAGGTTTAGGCTAGGCTATAATCAGTTGCCATTTGTTATAAACTATTGAAAAACAAAGGGTGGGCCGTTAGCTCAACTGGCAGAGCAACTGACTCTTAATCAGTAGGTCCTCGGTTCGATCCCGAGACGGCCCACCATTTAAATCAATGGGTTACAGTTTAGGCTGTAGCCCATTTTTGTCTCTGGGTAGCATATGGGGTAGCATTTTTAGTGATGTTTAACAGAATGTTTAACAAATGGGGGCAAAATGCGGTAATCCCTATTTACACCCATATCCCGCAATACCCAGAAATAACAGGGTATTTCTTAATCCCTTCATATAATAGAATGGTTCCGTTGCTTACCATTTGGAAGGGATGGTCATGCAAAAGTATTCAACACACAAAAGCACATCAGGTTTCACACTCATAGAATTGCTGATTGTCATTGCAATCATCGGCATTCTAGCTGCTATCGCTATTCCCCAGTTCAACCAGTACAAGATAAGAGGCTACGATGCTCACTCCAAGCAAGCTCTAAAGGATATGCATCTGCTATGCAATGCTTACTGGTTAGATACTGACTCTACCCAAGGATGTGACCTTCCTAAAATTAAAGAAACTACTTACGGTTTTAATCAGAACGCGGATGTTGTAGCGACGCTTCCTCCTTCGCCACTAAATAACTTCTGTGCATCCTGATGATAAATTTCCAATAGTTAGTGAGCTTACAAATAAGACTTCATTGTTTAGAAACCCGGATAGAAAAAACGCAAACTTATGACAAAGGGTTGCAAAACCCTAAAGTTAAGGAGGCATTATGAGTGATACATATTTAAAAGTTATTCTTATTTCAGCGGTAGGTGGATTGTATTTGATTGCGTATTCATTATTTTATGTTGGTGGTCAAGTGCATTTGCTTGCACCCTAGATAGATAAATCCAATCGATATCATGTTCTGTTTTTATCACCTTGTACTTGGTGAAGTCTTCGCATTAACTTGTGGTATTCCACATTCCAAAAATCTGCTTCAGATTTTAATATACGAATAACCAGTTGTGCTCTATCGTGAACACCAATTTTTGAATATATATTTCTTAAATGGGTTTTAACGGTTAGTTCGGAAATATTCAGCTTCTCACCGATTTGCTCATTAGTAAATTCACGGGCAACTAAAACAGAAATCTCCCTTTCCCTACCAGACAACTCTTTTATCCAGAACACATTTGCCCTCTCTTGTGCCAATTGTGCCAATGGCACAAATTAGAGATACGGGGCGTTGTGTGTCTGCGTCAGATAGGTTGTATTTCCAAGTCGTCGCAACGCATCCCGCCCGATTCTATCACAAACGTTAGGTAAAACCATACTTCGGTCGAGGTATTGAGGTATTAATGAAGATGACATCATTCTCAAAGGAACCCACTACTTCGATCAAGGTATTTACTATAAGAGAGAAAAGCTTAGACTGTAGGATTACCACCACATAATTACATTCATATGTTTTATCTAACAAGGAGGCAATATGATTTTGAAGAAATTTCTTTTAGTTGGTTTGGTTTGTGCATTTTTAGCACCAACCAATGTTTTTGCTGCAACTGATGCTGAAGAACTGAGTGCTATTAAAAATGAGTTTGGTGCTGTTTTAAGTTTGAAAGGAACTGCACGAAAAGAAATCAATGCAATTGCTAATTTGTTTGCACCGGGTTCCAAACTTGCTGCGATTGATGCGACTAAGGCAAGTGGGGAGTATTGTATGTTGGAGACAGTTACTAAACATAATATGATTCACTATGCTAGTAGTCCCGAAAAAACCCACGAAGATATTGTTTATTACCTCAACCCTAAAACTTTCATTGAAAGTGGGATGGATGTAAATAAACTCCCGAAACATCCCAAATCGTTGGGGAAAATGACACCTTTACAATGGTATTACTACGATGGAACTTACGTAGAACCCCATCAGGGAACACAAATGAATAAAGAGTATGTCATTATGACTGTTAACCTCAAGTAAGTATTACCGAATAAACCTCCACTACTAGTCAAAGTGGTGGGGGTTTTTTTATGTCAACCATCCGTGAAGTCATCACCAAACACAACAGAAGAACCACTTATTATTTTAGTGAAGGAGTGTAAAAGTGTTTATAAAAAATAAGTTATATATAATTGCTTCGGTTTTTTTTCTCTGTTTTACATCAGTATCTGTCTTTGCAGAGATTAAAGTAGAACTGACAAAAGCACCCAATGTCCCTAAGCCGCTCAACCGTAATGAGGGAAAGACGGTTATTTTAAAGCTTGAAGCAAAAGAATATGTTGGTGATATTGCAGAAGGGAAAAAGTATGAATTTTGGAGTTTTGGCGGTAGCGTTCCCGGCCCAATGGCTAGAGTACGAGTTGGAGATACAGTACAGTTTCACCTGTCTAACCCAAAATCGAATA
This sequence comes from Nitrospinaceae bacterium, assembly GCA_023271875.1. GTDB lineage: Bacteria > Nitrospinota > Nitrospinia > Nitrospinales > VA-1 > Nitromaritima. The sequence continues at coordinate 27,033 of JALPWY010000019.1, forward strand.
CTCAGCCCCACAATATCGACATCCATGCAGTCAATGGTCCAGGGGGTGGTGCGGCTGTTAATACAGTAGCTCCGGGTGAATCTAAAGTATTTTCATTCAAAACACTCAACCCTGGTCTTTATATATATCACTGTGCAGCAGGTGCCATTGTAGATCATATTTCTAATGGAATGTATGGGTTGTTTCTTGTAGAGCCGACCGGCGGACTACCAAAAGTGGATAAAGAGTTTTACGTATTTCAAAGTGAGTTTTTCACAGATGGGGATAAGGGCGTAACAGGGTTCAACATCAACAAGGGGTTATCCGAACACCCTGATCATGTTGTCTTTAACGGGCGCGTAGGTGCTTTAATGGGTGATAACGTACTTAAAGCCAAGGTTGGAGAAAATATTCGGATCTACTTTGGCAATATTGGCCCCAATGGAGTTTCTTCGTTTCATATTATCGGGGAAATATTTGACAAAGTTTACCCGGAAGGTTCACTTGGCGGGATAGTTCGTCGTAACGTTCAGACCACGTTAGTACCATCAGCTGGTGCTACGATTGTTGAATTTAAACTGGACGTGCCGGGAACTTACACTTTGGTGGATCATAGTATTTTTCGTGTGGCCAAAGGGGCGATTGGTCAGTTGGTCGCAGAAGGTACACAGAACCCGGCAGTTTTCAGGGTTGGGAAGTAATCGATACGGCTACAGCCCCCTGGCACTCCGCTTTTGCTTAAGTTTCATCTTTAATCTATC
>JALPWY010000002.1 GCA_023271875.1 Nitrospinaceae bacterium
CAGCCCACCTGGTCCCCCGATGGGCGTTTTATAGCTTACAGGCATAAAGTGGGCTCCAATATGAGCACTTATATTCAGCGATTGGGAAGCGATAAAGTTCGCCAGCTCTCTTTTGGTGGTGATGGTGGCGCCAGCCCAAGTTGGTCGCCATATTTAAACTATTAGTTAACCTATTGAAATATTTTAGTTTATTAGTTATTCATTGAATTATTTGAGTTTACTGGTTACCCATTGAATTATTTGAATTAACGGTTGCAAATTTCAAGCTAGACCATTACAATTAATATGATGTGATGATAGTATTTCTATAAGTATCGGATTAAACGCCTATTCTATAGGAGAGAGTGGGTTTAAAAAATAGTTAATTAATAGTGAATAAAACCACAACTTGTTGGAGGAGAGTTTTAGATGATTAAGAGAAACGGTTACTTGCTGGCCGCAATTTTATTTGGTTTGAGTTTTATGACAGCCTGTTCCAAGAACCTGATGCCCCCCGAAGGTCTAGATGGCGCTGCACCTGTCGGTAGTCAGATGAGCCAGTCTAGTGATTCTAGAGGTGGTGCCGGAGGTGGTGCCGGAGGTAGTGCCGGTCGTGGGTTTAATATTACAGAGCAGGCAGAGCAGGCAGAGCGGGGGACTGGTTCCGGATTCTTAACCGAGGAAGATGTTGGTGAGTTAGCAAGATCGGGTGGCTTTGTTGGCAGTGGCCAAAATGGGACAAGCAGTAGCCAAAATGGGACAGGTAGTGATTCGGCTTTAGGAGGCGGTTCAGCAGGAAGATTTCAATCTGAACCATTCTTAGGTAATGACTCAGGTTCTGGAGGTTTTGGGAGTGGTATGGATGAAGCCCGCACGCTGCCTTTTAAGGATACAAGTTCGTTGCAGGACATTCACTTTAAGTTCGACAGGGATGACCTTGATGAAGATTCTCGTGCTACGTTGAGACGAAATGCTAGTTACCTCAAGGCCAATGCCTCGGCAGTAATTGAGATCCAGGGCCATTGCGATGAGCGTGGTACCAATAATTACAACGTTGCTCTTGGTGAGCGTCGTGCCCATTCAACGAAGATGTACCTTGTTTCGCAGGGAGTTAGTGCAAGACGGATTCATACCATCAGTTACGGCGAAGAAAGACCATTTTGCTTTGTCAGCAATGCTGCATGCTGGCAAGAAAACCGTCGAGCTCACTTTAGGATTAGTGAATAGGTCGTTTACCTTCTGTTCGTTAGGCTGGTCTCAATAGGTAAAAGTGTTTTGTTTTCCTAGAATCGACTTATAGCTTTGGATATAATGGACCGTAACAGGGTGATCCCTGCTACGGTCTTTTTTGTTTTTGTGTCACACAAAAAGAGTTTGTAATACCTAACTTTTGAAATGTCACGTTCTCATGTGGATTAAATTCGTCGTAATTTTCTTTGTAATACTTGCCCAGGTAAGTTTTATCTCAAAGGCTGGAGCAGGTGACGAGGAATTTCATCTAAAAATTCTGGAAGCATTAAAAAGAATGAACGTTCGCTTGGTGCGTGTTGAGACAAATAAGTTGAGGTCCCTTAAGGCTGTTCAGGAAAGTTTGCTCAACCAGATAATGGCATTAAGAACCAGTCTCGAGCAAATTCAAGCCACGGGGGAGATGAACAAAACAGAAATGTTGGCCAGTGTCGAGGGAGTAAAGACGAAGATTTTGGATGTGGAAAGCCACCTCAAGAATGAAGTGATGCAAGCACTTGACGGGCAAAATCGAGAGGATACGAGATACCGGGCTCAATTTCAAACTCTATTCAGCCAGCTAAAAGATAGTCTGGCCGCAGATATGAAAGGCCTTTCAAAAGCAAACCAACAGCAATTCAAATTTTTTAGTGAAGCAAATAATAAGCAACTCCAGCAAATTGTAAGTGTTTTGGAAGAGCAGAATAAAAAGTTGTTACAGACACAAGCATTGTTTAAAACAGACTTAATACCTGCACTTGATACTCAAAGTGAAGTGACCCGACAGGCTTTGCTGACAGATCTTTCTCAAGCTCGTGAGGTTCAGAAAAATTTTCTAGAGTCAAACCATAAACAGACCCTTGCTTCTTTGGGCACGGTGGAAGAAAAAAACAAGGCATTGATTGAAATTTTAAAAAAAAGCATCTTAGTTGATGAAGCTACAAAAAGTCTAGCTGAGACCATTCAGAAGAATGTTGGAGGAGCGAACCAAAACATAGATCAGGTAAGAAAGATGATAGCTATTTTGCAGGGGGTTTTTGTTCAACGAATGACAAACGCTGCTGAGACCGAAGCGGCTTTGACGGTTCGTCTGGACGAAGATTTAGCAGAAGTTAAAAATAATCAAAAAATGGTAACATCTCGGTTGGAATCTTTGGTTAGTTTGTCTGACCAAATAAATAAACAATCCGCCCAGATGGAGGAGAGTATACAACAATCTGTGGTTAGCGCGTCCAACCAAGTAAATAAACAATCTGCCCAGATGGGGGCAAGCATAAGCAAAAGCATCGATATCGCCGCAAATAATGCCAAGGCCCAAACCGACTTATCCAACGAGAAGTTATCCCGGTTGGTTGATATATTGAAGTCTTTTGCGTTCGAGCAAAGTAAAACTGATCAAGCGTTGCAAGCGCTTACGGCAAGTCAGGGTAAGGTTGACCAGGTCCTCCAAGGACAAAAAAAAATGGATGTAGTTTTGCAAAGTCAGAAAAAAGTGGAAAAGGCGATACAAGGTCAAAAATTAGGGTCGGTTGTAACGCAAGAAACAATCTTGGCTACCCAGAAAAAGATGACAGAAGCACTGAAGGACTTGAGGCGTAAAGCCAATGTTAATATCTCCCGCAGTGATGATATTTTAAAGAAGTTAAAAAAACAGAAATAAATTTTTATATTTTTTGCTTTCCCCAGGGCCCATTTTTCTCAATTTTCATCTTCGCCTCCTCTGTGACTTGCATGGGTACTATTGGGATGTTTTACGAGATTTCAGAAACTTAAAAGACCAGAGCCTTTCCTAAAGTAGGTAAAATAATTTTACTATAAGTTTTTTCTATGGCTAAAACGCTTACAGAATACGTGTGTCAAAGCTGTGGCCACCGTGCTCCAAAATGGTTGGGCAAATGCCCTGAGTGCGAGGCGTGGAATACTCTTGCGGAAGAAAAAGTAAAAGTAACGCGTTCGAGTCGGGAAGTGGATAATGGTTCAGTTGATGGTAAATCGGTTCAGCCAGTTACTTCGGTCGAGGCTCTTACACGGAATAGATTGATTACAGGAATAGGTGAATTTGACCGTACCTTGGGAGGCGGACTCGTCGAGGGGTCCCTTGTTCTGATTGGAGGGGATCCGGGTATTGGGAAATCTACCCTTCTTTTGCAAAGCATGGGGGAGATGGCCAAGTCTGGCGCCAAGGTTCTTTATGTTTCAGGGGAGGAGTCACCGGCACAAATAAAATTACGTGCAGATCGTTTAGGAGCATTATCAGATAATTTACTGGTTTGCTCGGAAATTTGTATTGAAGATGTACTTTGCGTAGTCGATCAGGTGCAACCAGACGCGCTGGTTTTAGACTCCATCCAAACGTTTTTTACAGCGGACTTGCAATCGGCGCCAGGGAGTATCGGTCAAGTTAGAGAGGTAGCATTTAAAATTTTTCAAGATGTAAAGAAGCGGGCCATGTCGGCGTTACTTATAGGTCATATCACCAAAGATGGAGCAATCGCGGGGCCAAAATCTCTAGAGCACATTGTTGACACGGTAGTATACTTCGAAGGTGAAAAAGGACATTCCTACCGGATTTTGAGGGCTATTAAAAATCGCTTTGGGTCAACCCCAGAGATCGGAGTTTTTGAAATGTTACCCAAGGGCCTGGTTGGAGTTGAGAATCCGTCCGATATTTTTTTATCGGAGCGTCCGACAGATTCGCCCGGTTCGATCATTGTGTCAAGTATGGAGGGAAGTCGGCCTTTACTAGTGGAAGTTCAAGCCTTGGTGACGTCTTCCTCCTCAATAGGCATGCCTCGACGTATGTCAGCTGGGTTTGACCACAATAGAACGTCCTTGCTTGTTGCTATAATGGAAAAACGGCTGGGGCTGAATCTTCAGGGTGAGGATATTTTTATCAATATAGCGGGCGGGCTTAAAATATCCGAACCCGCTGTTGATATGGGGGTAGCCGCGGCGATTGCCGGAAGCTTCAGAAATCGATCAGTTGATCCACATACTGTTATGATTGGAGAGGTAGGGCTTACCGGGGAGGTAAGATCGGTCATGCAATTAGAGACCAGGCTGGCAGAGGCTGAACGATTAGGTTTTAAGAAGTGCGTTGTTCCACATTCAATAAAGGAAGACAGGCGAATCAATAAGAGTAGTTCTCTAAGATTAGTTCCCGTTAAAACACTTTCTGATGCATTCGACACGGTATTTTAACTGGAGTCGGTCAGTCTAACTTTTCACATATGAGCTAAGAAATGAAAGTTGGTGCGATTATACCTGCGGCAGGGCGTGGCAAACGAATTGGTGCGTCAGTTCCAAAACAGTTTTTAGAAATCCAAGGTAAACCCCTGCTCCATCATACGCTTACGGTATTTGATTCCTGTAAGTTGATTGATTACGTTGTTCTTGTCATGCCACGAGCAGACGTTGATGAGATAGGGGAAGATTGGTTGAATAAATACGCAATCGTTCGGGAAGTGGTTGTGGGTGGCGAACAACGCCAGGACTCAGTCTATAACGGGTTCAACTCTCTGGAGGAGGGAACAGATATAGTAGTGGTTCATGATGGCGTGAGACCATTCACCGCACCCCAAATGATAACCGCCACGGTGGAAGCGGCACAGCAGCATGGCGCTGCTATTACTGCAATACCAGTTAGCGATACGGTAAAACAGGCTGTAGATGGTTTTGTAAAAGAAACAGTTCCGAGAGATGGATTATGGCGGGTGCAGACGCCGCAAGCATTCCAGTACGGGTTACTACAACAAGCTTTTATAAAAGCAAAGAAAGACTCTTATTATGGAACTGATGAAGGATCATTGGTTGAATACTTAGGGAAAAGAGTCAAGATAGTTTCTGGCTCAGAACTGAACATCAAAATTACCCGGAAAGAAGATCTCGTCTTGGGAGAAAGTCTACTTTCTAGAATAAGGTAAACTCAGTAAAAAATAATTACAAGCCTATAGCGGTTAGTTTGCATCTAAATGAAAGTCCTCCAGATGTTATTTTTTTAATAGGACACCAAAGATTTTATTGTAAATTACGAAAAGGAGGTTTTTCATGCTGGGAAAAGAAACAAGGGCACCTGGTTTTTCGGTTAAAGATCACAACGGCAATACCGTTAGTCTTGCTGATTTTAATGGGAAAAAAGTGGTGTTATGGTTTTACCCCAAGGCAGATACGCCGGGCTGCGCTATTGAAGGGAAAGGGTTTCGTGACGATTATGAAAAATTCGCACAAAAAAATACGGTTATTCTTGGAGTTAGCCTAGATAATGAAACTGATAATAAAGCGTTTGCCGAAAAATTTAACTTCCCTTACCCTTTATTATGCGATGTAAACCAAGAGATTGCTCTAGCTTATGAAGCGGTTAAAGGTCCAGAAGATGAATACGCATCGCGTATCACCTATGTGATTGGTGAGGATGGAAATATTTTAGAAGCAATTTCACAAGTCGATACGAAAACGCACTCGGGAGATCTTTGTTCCAGGTTGTGATGCACTTACTTGGAAGGGCAAATGGCTAAAAAAAATCAGGTAATTTTCTTAGAGCTAGGTAGAGCGGAGTCGTTTGTTCTGGAGGGGGTTCAAATCGATCAGCTTTTACCCCGGGAAGTCTGTGAGCGGTTTTCTGCTTACTTAGTGCGTATGGAACCATTTCAGATTAAAAAACCCAGTTATCATAAAAAGGGCGAGGAGTTGTATTATGTTATCTCAGGTTCAGGGCAGGCTGTTCTTGGTGGAGAAAATTATGACCTGAGGGCGGGGTGTTTTTTTAGGGTTCCCCCTCGAATTGTCCATCAATTTTCAACAAGTGATCAGCCGCTATGTATACTCAATTTTCATAGTCCCCCCGTTTTTCCCGATAAGGATACTTACTTTTGCAAGTAATCACTATTTGACTCAACCTCTAAGTATAGTTTGACACCATCTATATGTTCGTTTTTTAAGAGGTCACTTTTTATTTCCTTAAGACTAATTTCGGTTTCAGCAATTGTCTTTGTAGAGTCTCCGTGCAAATAAAGTTCGACGATATTTTTCCCTTTTAGATGATGGATTCGTAGCTGAGTCTTTTTTAGCTTCCCATCAGTCTTAGCAAGTATTGAGGTGAGCAAGAGTTCGACATCGTCCCGCGAGATATTGTAAATCGATTCCACTTCACTATCGTCATAGCCATCTACATGGACCAGTACATCCTGGGTATTTGGGTAGCTCTTGATTAGTTGCCTTCGGACCCTTTCAGCTACTTCATGGCCTTCGGTCACGGTAAGATCACTGTCTACCTGAATGTGAACATCCATTAGAATTTTTCCGCCAACTTTTCGGGTTCGTAAATCGTGAGATTTTAGGACCCCGGAAACATCATCTATCGCAACTTGGATGTTTCGGGTATCTTTTTCGTCGAGCGCGGTATCCATTAAGTCACGAAATCCTCCAAGAGTAAGTTCGTAACCCACTTTCATAATCATGAAGGCGACCATTGTGGCAGCGATAGGATCTAGCGCGGGGAATCCTAGCATGGCACCGATAATACCGACCAAGGCAGCGATAGATGATATCGCATCGGATCGATGGTGCCAGGCATTAGCAAGAAGTAGGGAGCTGTTCGATTTTTCACCAACCGAACGTGTGTAGCGAAACAACCATTCCTTAATAAAAATAGAAATCAATGCAGCGCCAGCTGCTAGCGGTTCGGGAATACGAGATATACCAGATTGAATGATCTCCCAAGCTTCATAGGCTAATCCTATCCCAGCTGAAATAATGAAAAATCCAACAACTGTTGTCCCAAGGGTTTCTGCTTTTCCGTGACCATAGGGGTGATCTTCGTCTTTAGGCTTTTGGCCTACCTTGAGCATGATTAATACAATCACATCAGTCAACAGATCGGAAACGGAGTGAACCGCATCGGCTACCATAGCGGCACTATTACCAATGATACCTCCAACAAATTTAATAATTGAAAGTATAAGGTTGGAAGCTGTTCCAATAAGGGTTACTTTGATTCCTGGGTTCATTTTTCCAATCAGATCTTTTTAGTTTAAGTAATTATTTTTCGGTTAGGTACTTTACAATTTTAACATTGGCAGCAGGGAAAGGATATTTTTTCAAGTTTGATAATGAAACCCATTTCCATTGTTCGCATCCACCAGGCCTGATTTGTTGTTTTTGTATTTTGCAGTTGAATACAGTTAGAGTCACACGAAATTGGGTGTAGGTATGTTTGATGGTCATAACTTTGTTTAGATTAACAACATTTACTCTTAGTTCTTCCTTAATCTCACGCTTCAAACATTCTTCGGACGATTCACCTTGTTCTCTTTTTCCACCTGGAAACTCCCAGAGTCCACCCATCAAACCATTTTTTAATCTTTGTTGAATGTAGACCTTTTTATTTTTTATGATGATGCCGGCACTGACTTCAATTTTTTTAGAAGATTTTATTTTATTAGAAGGAGGAAACTCATTTACTTTGTTTTTAAGAAATGCTTTACAGATAGTTCTTAACGGGCATTGTTGACATATCGGTGATCCGGGTATACATACAGTTGCTCCCAATTCCATAAGAGCTTGGTTGAAATCACCTGGCCTGCGAACTGGAAGTAAATTTTCGGCTTTTTCCCACAAACAATTTTCGTAAGCGGAGGTGGTTCCATTTTTGTTAATACAGAATAATCTTGATAGGACGCGTTTAACATTGCCATCTAAGACAGGCGCTTTTAATCCAAATGCGATACTGGATATGGCACCTGCAGTGTACCGACCGATCCCAGGAAGATTTTGTAGATTTTTAACGGTATTAGGCAGTTTTCCATTCATTTCCTTATAAATAATTTTTGCAGATTTTTTAAGATTTTTTGCCCTTGAATAATAGCCAAGTCCCTCCCACAGTTTTAAAATTTTCTGCTCTGGTGCATTTGCTAGTTTGTCTATAGTCGGAAGAGTTTTGATCCAGCGTTCGTAGTAGGGAATTACAGTTTTGACTTGCGTCTGTTGGAGCATAACTTCGGAAACCCAGATACTATAGGGGTCTTTTGTGTTCCTCCAAGGCAAGTCCCGTTTTGTTTTGTTGTACCAGGCGAGTAGTTTCCTTTGGATATCTTGGTTATGCTTGGACATTACTTGACTAGATTTTGTTTGATTTTAATTTGAGGCACGCTAGTCAAACACCGATGGTTTTTGGATCCCAAATATATTTGTGTAACTGTGTATGTAGACGAACCGGGAGATTATCTGCCAAGATCCATTCGGTTAAATCTTTTAATTTAAGTTTTTCAAAGACGGGTGAAAATAAGATTGGGATTTTTTTGTCGAGTTTGTAATCTTGTAGGACTTTCTTACTCCACTCATAGTCAACTTTGTCAGCAATGACAAATTTGATTTCATCTGTGCTGGCGAGATGGTTTAGATTTTCCCAGAGGTTTTTATTCTCTTCTCCACTTCCCGGACATTTAAGATCTAAAATTTTAATAACCTCTTTGGGTACATTTTTAATCGAAAGCGATCCGCTTGTTTCCAGCATGACTTGGAATTTATTTATTAGAAGGGATTCCATAAGTGGGAAGACTTCTTTTTGTAAAAGAGGCTCCCCTCCAGTTATTTCTACTAGGTTGATTCCGTATGATTTCACCTGATCTACAATTTGGTCGATAGATAAATTTTTCCCATTGTGAAAAGCGTGGGTTGTATCGCACCAAACGCATCTAAGATTGCAGCCTGTCAAGCGAACAAACACGCAAGGGAACCCGATATAAGTTGATTCACCTTGAACACTTTTATAAATTTCTGTTACCTCAAGCATAAACTGATTCTACACGTTATGAGACTAATTTTAAAAAAGGTTTTTTGGGGGCTAACTTTGTCTATAGAGATGCCAAAAACATAACCAATTAGGGTAGGATTAACTAGAAGTTTTCTTTGGGGATTAAATTCCCATCCGACTGGTTAGAATTTTGGTGCCCATGCGGGCTTTAGCAGTGAAGTCGGGCCAGGACCGTACTTTGGTAATCTGCTTCATTATGTAGGAGGCACTACTATAGAATCTGGCGTGGCATTCATCTTGAAGTTTCCTTAATTCTTGTTCTGTAAAGTTCTTATTCCAGAATTGAATTTTAAAATCGACTCTAGGTCGCTCAGCAAAGTCTTGCCAGTAATCTTCTGTAACGATACCTTCGTCGCGCATCTGCTGATATAATTCAGTTTTAGGATAGGGAGTGCATATCGAAAATTGTGCATAATCGGGTTTGAGATTTTTGGCGAAATCGACAGTGGCCAACATCTCTTCTCTGGTTTCATGAGGAATGCCGATCATCATATAAGCGAAAAAGCCTATCCCAGCCTTGCGAGTCATTTTACAAGCACGTTCTACCTTTTCAGGTGTCTGTCCCTTTTGGAGATATTTCAGGTGACGTGGGCTCGCCGATTCAATTCCAAAGTGGATACGATAGCACCCCGACTTTTTGAGCGCCTGAAGCACTTCTTCGTTGATGGTGTCCACTCGTGCTGAAATTTTATAGTTAATTTTTATCCCACGTTCGATAATTAGATTGCAGGTGTCGATAAGGTTTTTCTTATTGATTGTTATCGTATCATCTACAAAAAATAGATCGTCTACTCCCATGTTGACTAACTGCTCTATTTCATCAACGACACTTTCCGGAGAACGATATCGGAACTTAGTCTGGCGAATATCGCAGAAGGTGCAAGCCGCCGGGCATCCTCTAGTCGCCTGGATGCTAAAAAACTGTCTTCCTTCTCCTATGATATGCTTATATTTGCTGACATCAACTAAATGACGTGCAGGAAAAGGCAGTTCATCAAGGTCTAGTAGTTCAGTTTGCGTTTGATTGATTTTGGATATGCCGTCTTTTTTCCAGCCTAAGCCTTTGATGACTTGCAAGGATTGAGGGTCTGATATATCTTCTTCAAGAGAGGTGATGAGTTCGGTAAAAATCTTTTCACCTTCACCAAATACAACATAGTCGATATTTGATTGATCGAGAGTTTCTTTTGGATACATGTTTACATGAGGTCCGCCAAGACAAATTTTGATATTTGGATGTCTGCGTTTGAGCGATTCGGATGTGTGGAGTGCATCAAGCAGATTGAATGTCATGATGCTCATCGCTACCATGTCGGGCTGAACCTTTTCGACTTGCTCTAGTAGTTCATGTTCAGTGATTCCCTCCGGTGGACAATCAATGAATACTGGTGTGTTTCCGGTAGCACGTTCGTACCATGCAGCGACATACATTAGCCCTAGCTTGGGATAATAGCCTTTTCCACCTTCAAGGGCTTTGGGCACAGACGATTCGATGGAGATTGATTCAGGGGGAACTAAAAATAGGATTTTCATGAGACTAGGAAGTTTTTCCTTTAAAATCAATAATTTACTATAACACAGAAACTTGTAAAGGGCTTTGTCAAATGAAACCAATCGTAACTGTGACCAATATTTTTCCTCAAGTTGCCCTAGACAAACTCTCTTCCGAATGTGATCTAAAAATAAATCGAACTTCGCTAACAAAAGAGGAACTTAAGCAGAAGGTCTCGGGAAGTGATGCCGTCATAAGCTACTTAACGGACAGAATTGATCAAGACATTATCGATCGAGGTACTAAGCTCAAAATTATTGCAAATTATGGAGCTGGTTTTAACAATATTGACGTTACTTATGCATCTGAAAGGGGTATATGGGTTACTAATACTCCTAATGTGCTTCATGAAACCACTGCAGATCTTACTTGGGCGATGATTCTTGGAACTGCGCGTCAGATTGTTTCCGCTGACCGCTATACACGAGAGGGTAAATTTCAGGGTTGGGGAGCTAAACTATTTCTTGGGGGAGATGTATACGAAAAAACTCTTGGGATTATCGGGCTTGGGGAGATAGGTCGGTCTGTGGCAAGAAGGGCACTCGGATTTAATATGCGAACACTGTATCACCAAAGAAACCTTTTGCCGAGGGAAGAAGAAAAGAAACTCAATGTTGAGTACGCTACTTTTGAAAAGATTTTGCGAGCATCTGATTTCTTAACTCTTCACGTTCCTCTGACAGAGGAAACAGAGTATATGATAGGTAACGATGAAATTGCCCTTATGAAGAAAACAGCGTATCTAATTCATACAGCTCGCGGAAAAGTTATCGACGATTATGCCTTGGTTGCGGCCCTCAGGGAAGGTCGACTGGCAGGGGCCGCTTTGGATGTTTATGAAGACGAACCAGAGCTTACCGAAGGGATGAGAGAACTTGAAAACCTAATGATACTTCCTCATATTGGAAGCGCCAGTTTTGAGACACGAGACAAGATGGCCTTGCTGGTAGCCGATAATATTCTCGATGCTCTCGGAGGAAAGGCCCCTCGTAGTTTGGTTCCAGGTTACCCCAAGTAATTTTTTTTGTTTTAATTTAACTCTCTAGGAGGATCCGGATTAAGGCGAGCTTTAAGCTCTTTGACATTAACTCTGAGTTGACTGACCACAAATGCTGCCCTTTTTCGGAGTGAATCTCCTGTGGCCGATTTCGCTTCGGCGCCTATTCCTGAAATAATTTTTCGAATATCGTCAAGTTTGTCTTCTAAATCCTGGCTTCTTTTTTCACTAAAACTCTTTGCTAAAGCTCCTTTGAGTCCACCACCGTCATAATATTTTGTGATTGCCATCAAGGCACGCTTTCGCGATACGTATTTTTTTCCACCCTCCCAGTCTTGTATTGCCTGTTCTAGTTCATTATCTATATTATCAACAACAGCGTTGTAATCGACTGGGTCGACCATGTCATGGATTTCTCCAGAAAGAGAAGCAGTTTTAATATCGAAATTAAAAGTTTTGTCTTCGCCATTTAGGTCAGCAGATTTTAAGTTGGCTTCGACATCTCCGGGAGCTAGGTGAGGTGTCCAGGCTTGCATGATGTAACGGGCACTCTTTACCTCATTGAATTCGTATTTACCTTGTTTGTCGGGCTGGGTGTAGTAACCGTTGGGGACAACGAAGATAGTACCCACCATATCCTTATGAAGGTTGCATCGCAGGACGATTGGGCCTGGTTGAAGAAGAGAGACGGTTTTGACCATACCTGAAGACATGGCACCCAGATTAAATTGATTGTTCAGGGATTTAGAATAAATATTATGTACTTCAGTATCTTGATTAGAAAACTTAACGATGGAGCCAATCGGAACTATCGTGTGCTTAGGGGAAAACTGTAGGTCGCTTTGATCAACAGTGAGTTCAAGAGTTTTTTGATTTGGTATTTTCATCTTTGTTTTTGTTTCCAGGAATATGATCGCATTGGAACCGGGCGGTTTTCCGTTGATGAGCATCGTCCCCTTGACGTGGGTTGTTGCTTTTTTCATCTTGGACCCCTCGTCCATTTTATGATCTGATCCCTCTGGTTTTGCTTCTTCCGCCTGTGATGTTTTTATAGGAGCAGTATCTATTTTGGCTTCCTTGACCACCGGCTCAGGTTTTTTCTCTTCTTCTTTTTTAGGAGGAGTTGGGTTATACCGTCCTAGGGCGGTTAGGAACTGAACGACGAAAGGTTTTTCGAATTGTTTCTTGTCTATAGCGATGGCTCTTTCAAAGTGTGGTGCGGCTTCTTCAAATTTCTTTTTCAGACTGAGGGCTATTGCTAGGTCGAAGTGACCCCAACCGAAATCAGGTCTTAAGTGGGTAACCTTCAAAAGGGACTTGATTTCTTCGTCGTAATTATTTTTTTGTCCATAGGCCTTTCCAAGATAGTACCAGCCCATGTGGTAAGATGGGCGAAGTTCGACCGTCTTCAGGAATAATTTAATGGCCTCATCAGTAGCTTTCTCTCTAAAGCGCGAGACACCCCAATTGAAGATAATTTCCGCGTCGTTGGGCGATAGTTCCAGAGCTTTTGCAAAGTGACGGTTGGCGCCTTTATATTTTTCCTGCACTCGAAGTGCAGTGCCCCAAAGCGCAAAAACCTCAGGTGAATCCGGGCTGATTTTCGCTGCTTTTTCAAATTCCACATCGGCGCTGTTAAATTTCCCATCTTCAATGAGCTGCATTCCTTTTTGGATATGCTCCAGCGTCTTCCTTGGTAGCTGGTAATCAGCTGGTTTGGGCGCAGGGTTTGGGGTTGAAATATTGGAGAAGTTCGGTCGTGTGGTTTCGGTGAAACGTTCTAATTCCGGTTTTACTTTTGCGTCATAGTTGTTTTCAAAATTCGCGGATGTTTTTTGGAATTTGGTATATGGTTCGAGTTTTGTTTCTGGTGTTGAAAAATGCATTAGAGACCATAACCCAGCGACTACCACAATTGTCCAGAATGTTGGTTTAATAATTTTTTTACCAACATTTGACAATGTTACGTCATTGATATCGGTGGTATTTTTTTGCTTTGGGTTCTTATTTTTCATCTAGACCGAGCCAAAAGTTTTATGAGGTTATTAAGGTGTTAGAAAGGCTATTCGGTTTGTTTCGTTGTTTTGTTTATTGGTATTCAGAAATATGTCTGGCTGGAGGAATTCTCAAACCATTTTTATTTGGGAGATCATCAAGAGTGACAGGTTTTTGTAAATCGGCGTGAGGTTTACCTTGAATCTTCGCTGCAAACGAGGAGAATTTATATCGAGTATTTTTAGAACCACACTCAGAACACTCGGATTCCTCTTTGTTAGTATCCGTAGACTGCAGTAGGGTGAAATCCATCTGACAATTTTCGCAGAAATATTCGTAGAGAGGCATAAAGTTTTCCTTGTAGATCGGGACGACTGACCACAATGGGGTTGAAATCACATGAATATTAAGATTTAATCATAGCTTCAGAGGGTCTGTCAATTTGTTTTGACTGGTTTTACAGGTTATGCACTATCTAAAGTTAGAATGAATAGTCAGAAACCGACTCGATATGTTTTCGCATGAGGTTTATGGACTCGCTTTATTAAAGTACCTTCCGAACGCTTTCAGATAGAATTATTAGTCAATATATTCCCTCAAATGATATAGGCAGACACTACGATGAAGACCCTTTCCGCAAAATCACATCTGTCCAGAGAGCTCGTTAGAAGCCTTAGAGGAAAATCAGGATACCTGACCAACCAGTCCATTGAGCTTGCCTGTCATGAAGGAATGATACATTCTCGAGTAACCTTGCTGGCATCTCAGTTTCAACCGGTGAGTCTTGATCTCAGGTTGGGCAACCATGCCTATCGTATTCAGAGTAGTTTTCTGCCGGAAAATGATACCGTGAACATCAAGTTGAACGAGGTAAAACTCTACGATATTGATTTGCGAGACGGAGGTATTTTAGAAAAAGGGGCAATTTACCTCATCCCTCTACTAGAAGAACTGGCTTTTCCTGAAAATTTTCAAGGACGCACTAATCCAAAAAGCTCTACCGGAAGACTGGACATGTTTACCCGTGTGATTGTCGACTATGGGCACAGATTTGACGAAATTCCTAACGGATATAAAGGAAAAATGTATTTAGAGGTTATTCCTAGGTCATTCCCCGTAAGAGTAAGAGAGGGGCTACAATTGAACCAGTTGCGTATTTTCCAGGGGAACCCGCATCTTTCCGATATACAATTAAAAAATCATTATAAAAAAACCCCCATTTTATTTGGTAATGGTGGCAGGTCGGTCGGAGTGGATAAAGTGAAGGTCGACAATGGTTTGTTCATTAGTTTGGATCTTGCCGGAACGAGAAGGGACCGTATTGTTGCCTACAAGGCAAAAACCAACTCCAGTGTTATTGATATGAGCCTTAACCGCCATTTTCACCCGATGGATTTTTGGGAACCGATTACTTTGACTCAGATCAGGAATAAACGGTTGATTCTGGAGCCAGAAAGCTTCTACATAATGATGTCAAAAGAAAAAATTTGCATCTGGCCTCATTTGCTTGCAGAGATGGTTGCTTATGAACCAAACAGTGGTGAATTGCGTACCCACTATGCTGGTTTTTTTGATCCGGGTTTTGGTTGGAATGGTGGCAAGGCCTTAAAAAATCAAGGGACTCGTGCCGTCATGGAGGTTCGCCCGCATGATGTTCCTTTCATGGTAGAAGATGGGCAAACCTTTTGTCGACTTAAATTTGAAAGCGTTATTGAGAAACCTACGAAAGTGTATGGGAAAAAAATCAAATCGAATTACCATTCTCAGGGACTTGCGCTGAGTAAGTATTTTAAGGAATAAATGTTACAAGCCAATTTTTTGTGTTGCCGATTTATTTTTGCAGAGAACAGGTTAAGTAGATAGAATGGCCTTTGGAACTATTTTTTTACGGTAATTTAAAAGGGAATTACTGGTGGAACAAGAAGAAATTAAAGCAATCATTGAGAATATCCTTTTGGCCGCAGACCAACCAGTAAGCGAAACTCAGTTTAAAAATTTACTTGGTGGTGAAGTCGAAAAAGTTTCCTTTAAATCAGTTTTAGAAGAATTGATAAACGAGTATAGCTCGAGGAACTTGCAGATTCTTCAGGTCGCAGAGGGGTACCAGTTGTGCACGCGTCATGATTATTCTGATTGGGTTCGCAAGTTCCTGAAATTTGACAAAACGACAAAATTATCTCAGCCTAGTCTGGATACGCTTGCCATTATAGCTTATAAACAACCCTTGACTAAGGCAGAGGTTGAAGAGATTCGTGGTGTTGACTCGAGTGGTGTGGTCCGAACCTTGCTGGAAAAAAAAGTTATTTCTCCAGCAGGGCGCAAAAAAGTTCCAGGTCGGCCAATTATGTATCGAACTACACGTAAGTTCCTTGAATATTTCGGATTGAGGGACTTGAGTGATTTGCCTACCTTGGAGGATTTTAAGGAGAGCGAGTTAGAGGGCCAGGTCTCCCCAGACCAAACAACACTACCATTTGATGAACTATCTGGAGATTCCGCTGAGGAAATGGTGGATACGGTTTCTGAGGTAGAAGCTCAGTCAACAGACCCTTCCGATTTTGATTCCTCGAGTGGTTCTTAATTAGATACCAATTATAAAATCTTCACGCTAATTCTTCTTTACCTTAAGTAAATGAAAACCCGCTTGCAAAAAGTAATTGCTGATGCAGGATTAGCCTCACGCCGAGAAGCTGAACGGTGGATTACGGAAGGTCGTGTGAAGGTCAATGGTAATGTGATTACAAAATTGGGAACAACCGTAGACCCTTTTTTGGACGAGATTCGCGCTCGTGGAAAATTAATTCCTCGGCCACAGGGAAGAGTATTTATTCTTCTCAACAAGCCCTCAAATTTTCTCACGACAATGGGCGAGGATGAACGTGGGCGTAAAACCGTCATGGATTTGATTAAAAATATTCCTGCTCGTATTTTCCCGGTGGGACGGCTTGATTATAATACACAAGGTGCTCTATTACTTAGTAGCGATGGGACTTTATCTAAAAAACTACTTGATCCGAAATATAAGGTACCCCGTACTTACTTGGTTAAAGTGAGGGGAGTCCCGGATGAAAAAACTTTGCGTCGCCTTAGGCGAGGGGTAGGATTGGACAACCAATCAACCATGCCACTAGAGGCTGAAGTTGATCGTGTCAGTGGAAAAAATAGCTTCGTGAAAATTACAATGTTTGAAGGGAAAAATCGACACGTTAAACGGATTTGTGAGGTTATTGGTCATCCCGTGATAAGATTGAAGCGAACTCACTTTGGGAACATAAGTCTAGTGGGACTTCCTTTAGGTGCATATAGGTTTTTAGCGCCACGGGAAATTAAATCCTTAGAGTTGCTAGTTACAAAAGAAGCGGAAGAGGGCAAAAGAACGCTGCGACGATCGATGGCAAGATCAAAACGATTTCAGGCTAAGCCATGATATTTAAAGAATTATTTCCAAAGGTTTGTTTTGGAGTAGCTTTGATTTTTATGATACTTGGGAAAACTTTTATTTCTTTTGCCCAGTTTGATTTTGATACGCCTTACGAGGTAAGCGCGGAAGTTGCGGTGGTGAATAACGATTTTGTTAAAGCTAGAAAAAAAGCTATCAAAATAGCTTTAAAATCTTCGCTAGAACAGAGCTTACGAGAAATTTTGGGGGATGATGAATTTCAACAAAATTGGCAGGAAATGCAAAGAATGTTGAAAGTATCTAATAAATATGTGAAATCCTATCGCTTTTTAGAAGCTCATGATGATTCTGTAGAGTTGATGAGTAGTATTAAGCTCGAAGTAAATTTGTTTCAGGAAGCGATTAGTAAAACCTTAAGCCGAAGGGGAGTTGCGGCAGGATTAGAAGGAATAGAGCAGATTATTATTCTAATTAATGAAAGTAGTTTGAGTTCTAATGGAGAATCAAATTTTTGGGAAGAAGCGCCGATTTCCGAAATGTTGTTAACTAGAAGTTTTGTAGAGGCAGGCATGCCTGTTGTGAGGAGAAATGCTTTGCGTCACGAAATTTCTAAGAAAATGGTAGAGCGCGCAATAGGTGGTAATATTTCAGGCGCAGTGGATATAGGGTCGAAACTAGGAGCAGATATCGTTGTCATAGGGAAGGCCACCTCCTCTATGGTAGGTAGAAAAGGAGCGAATGAGCAAAAGATTCGAGTTGGGATCAATGTCAAGGTTGTTTCGTCTCGTCAGTCGATGGTAGTGGCGGCAAAAAGTGATTTTGCTACAGCTTCTGAAAATGAAATTTTTGCAAGTGAACTAGAAGCTTTTCGTCGCGCTGGGAAAAAAATAACAAAATTTCTTATTCCCGCCATACAAGAACATTGGACACCGGAATCAAAAAAGAAAGAGGCCCAACGCACAGTTCCCCCAGTTTCTAAAATGGATAACCCACCGTTGCCTTTTGGTGATCTTTGATATGACTCGAGAGAGAAACACGCAAACAATATATTTTGTTATTGTCGGGGTTTTACTGGCCGTAATTTTTTTCTACTTTTCTCGCCGTGTGCTCACGCCATTCTTCATCGCCTTTGCTTTGGCATATCTATTGGATCCAGTTACAGATCGATTAGAGTCTTTGAAAATTTCCAGAACCTTTGCAGTTTTGGTTCTAATGGCAGGAGTTTTTTCTCTTGTCACTGGGATTGGACTTTTGATTTTTCCATTGCTTAAACTACAGGCAGAACATTTGGTTTTTAACTTGCCCAATTATATTGCGATCATGCAAGAATGGATGTACCCATTATTAGGAGTAGTTGGTGAACCCGAGAAGATACAAGGAATTCTGAATAGAGAACTTCTAAAGGTCGGAGAACTTCCTCTTAAAGTAATTTCATCGGTCACGTCAATTTTATGGGGTTCGGTAGCAGGTTTGTTTAGTTTTATTTTACTTTTGGCTAATCTCGTGATTATTCCGGTGGTTATGTTTTACTTGCTTCGAGATTATGATCTGATAAATAAAAAAATGCTCAGTTTTGTTCCTGCAAGATCTAGGGAACAGGTGCTGCGTTTGATAAAGGAAATAGATGGGGTTCTTGCAGGTTTTGTCAGGGGACAATTAATAGTTGGTTTAATTATGGCGGGGCTTTATAGTATCGGGTTGTTTTTTTGTGGCACCCCAATGAGTTTGTTTATAGGTTTATTGGCGGGATTAGCTAGTTTGGTACCCTACCTAGGCTTAGTCTTTGGGTTTGTTCCAGCAGCGATATTAACTTTCATGCAGACTCAGGACTGGGTGCTTGTTTTTGGTGTGGCAGGAGTTTTTGCAGTGGTTCAGGGTTTAGAGGGTATGATAATTACTCCGCGTATCGTCGGTGAAAAAATAGGGTTACATCCGGTAGCAATCATATTGGCTGTTTTGTTGGGAGCAGAGTTCTTTGGACTGGTGGGAATCATAGTTTCGGTGCCTGTAGCGGCCGCACTCAACGTTCTTTTTACTCATGGGCTCAATGAGTACAAATCCTCTTCATTTTATACCTCTTAAACAGTACCGTTGAGATTAATTCCCAAATTTGATTCAAATGTTGGCGAGGTGCTCCATAGTAGGCAGAAAGTTCTGTTCTGAGTTTCGCTGCTACGCCATAATCATAAAATCAACTACAAAACAAAGTTTTTGTTAATTTGCCCGTGTTTATTCTAAGTACTTGGTAAAAAATTCTAAAAAGGATACAATTAATCATCAATAAAAATAAAGCTTATTTCATAGGGTAATTCATGACCATTCGTTCGATCCGTGTTAGTCATATTGTGTTATCGACCAAAGATATAGCTGACTTGTTGCTTGATAATCTCAAGTCCTGCGAAAGCAATGAACTGATGCTAAAAATGTTTTCTAAATTAGCGAAAAAGTATAGCGCTTGTGGAACCAGTAAAAAGGGCGGTGACCTTGGTTTTCTGGAATTCAATACAGCCGCTCCGGAGTTGGAAAAAGCTGCTATGCAGGCCCCTGTTGGAAAAGTATCCGGTCCTATTCAAAGTAAGTTCGGCTATCATATTTTTGTCATTACTGAAGAAGAAAAAATGATTGACACGGGTATCGATGGTCTTACTGGTACTTCCATTGGTGCAGGAGACGGAACTCTATAACCCCCCCTTTGTAATTTCTGGCAATCATGCGTCTTTTAGGGATTCATCACATTGCATTGAATGTTCGTCACCTAGATAGAGCGGAAGGTTTTTATACTGATGTTCTGGGATTCAAAGTTTTACAAAGATTTTCCAAGGGTTTGCGTCATCTCATGCTAGATGCCGGAAATTCTCAGATTGCTTTGTTTGAAGTACCTGATTTAGAAATGCAATTACACATAGAGGAACTTAGCGAAACAGGTTATATGCACTTTGCCTTTAAGATAGAGAAAAAAATGTTTCAATTGGCAGTAAAGAAACTTAGAGATCATAATATTGATATTGGTGAGGGACCTGTTCGGCGGGGTGAAGGAGAATCGGTCTACTTCCAAGATTTGGATTGTAACCATCTAGAAATACATTGTGATGACGAATAAGATTCTTGAAAAAGCGCTCGATGGCGAACGAATCTCCCCTGAAGAAGCAGTCCGATTATTCGAAACCACGGACATGCTTTTGTTGGGAAATATTGCTTCACGTATTTCCAGAAAAAAACTAAAAGAGCGAGTTGTAACTTACATTGTTGATCGCAATATAAATTATACAAATATTTGTATCACCGATTGTGCCTTTTGCGCCTTTTACAGGAAAGAAGATGATAAGGAAGCTTATGTTCACCCTTTTGAAACTATAGCTCAGAAAATAGAAGAAACCATTGCTCTGGGAGGGAGGCAAATTCTTCTGCAGGGAGGTCATAACATTAATCTGAAAATTGATTATTTTGAAGATTTATTTCGACGTATCAAAGAACGGTTTGACATACATTTGCACGCACTATCTCCGGCGGAGATAGTGCATACTGCAAAAATTTCGAAACTTACCATAATAGACACTCTTAACAGGTTAAACGATGCCGGGTTGGATAGCATTCCTGGTGGCGGAGCTGAGATTTTAGTAGATCGCGTGCGTCAGAAAATAAGCCCGCATAAATGTTCGACCCGAGAATGGCTTGGTGTCATGGATTGTGCTCATGGTATGAATATACCCACGACTGCTACAATGATGTTTGGGCATGTGGAAGCCGTCGAAGATCGGGTGGAGCACCTTCGACGTATACGAGATCAACAGGATAAAACTATGGGATTTACTGCCTTTATTCCTTGGCCTTTTCAACCTGGTCGCACAGAGCTTGGTTTGGATCATGATATTAGTTCTCAAGTAACCGGACTTGATTATCTGAAAACTTTGGCCATTAGTCGAATATTTTTGGATAATTTTGACAATCTACAATCATCGTGGGTGACTCAGGGGCCTAAGGTAGGGCAAATGGCCTTATATTACGGTGCAAACGATATGGGAAGTACCATGTTAGAGGAGAATGTTGTGAGGGCGGCAGGTACTGTTCATTGCCTTAATGAAGAAGATATTCGACGGATAATTACTGACAGTGGCTTCAAGCCTCAGCGAAGAAATATGAGATATGAGCGAGTTAATTAGTAATTTCTATAAAATAGGCCGGATTTCCTACATATGCAACTGAGTGAATTAAGCAGCTTTTTTTGAATCAGGAGAAGGTGAGAAGGTTTCTCTTCGATCCAAAGTATTTTGTAGGGCAACAGGATCAGCCTCTTGGTTAAATCTAGAATTGAGAAATGATTGCCTCAACGAATGGGGTGTAGCTAGTTTTTTTAACCCAGACGCAATAAGGGATTTTTTGAAAAATTTTGCGACTGCTCGTGTTGTTAGTGCACCAC
The DNA here is from genome assembly GCA_023271875.1 of Nitrospinaceae bacterium. Lineage (GTDB taxonomy): Bacteria > Nitrospinota > Nitrospinia > Nitrospinales > VA-1 > Nitromaritima. Next base: position 21,378 of record JALPWY010000002.1, read on the forward strand.
CCCGTTCGCTGGGAAATAAATATTGGCTAGTATTTTTAGCTCCGACCTGTCTTCCCAGTGAGTCCTTGAGGTGTTTTGAAAAAAAAGTGGTTCGCTTCTTTCCGTCAAGTCCCGGCACATGCAACATCAGTCTATCGAGATTGAGATGCTCCACTTTTACTTCCACTAATTCAGAAACTCTTAAGCCAGCGGAGTATGCTAGTTCAATCATTAGACGGTTCCTGATAGTTTTTGTGTGGCAGGTGATTTGATAAACTTCATTAGGGGTAAGAACTATAGGTGCAGGACGTGCTTTTCTCGGCCGTTTAAACCCTGAAAGGTTCAGTTGTCGTCCAAATAATTCATAATAGAAAATTTCCATTGCCTTGGTCGCCTGGTCTATCGTTGACCTTGAAAACCCACTCTCGACAAGGTGGTCCAAGTGGTTCTTGATATCCTGTTCGGTGATATTTTGTAGATTAACTGGGCGGTTAAACCGAATAAAGGCTTGGGTTTGTCCAAGGTATGCTTTTACAGTTCCAGAGCTATATCCGCACAGTTTCATATGATTTTGCATCATATTTAAAAAATGAATCAGACTTGGAATAGTAATGATAGCTGTATTCACGAATGTGTCTCCTGAAGCGGAGCGTCAGCGACGCAATGGTTATTAGTTTTTTTGGCGAGAATCATGCCCCAAGTATAACCAATAATACTAATAAAATCAATAATTTAATAAATATATGAGGGATAGCGGCCTTAAGGTTTGCCACTCAGTGGCACACACTTCGAACAGCGATTTAAACGTTATCCACTTAAATGACAGGGTGCGTGATTGCTTCGAAATTATAAATCATACTTTGCAAAGTGAGTTTTGATGGCTGAGAAAAGACCTGTAACGGTGTATTGGTTGGGGACGATAGTAACTTTAAGTCCACGGTCCTCTGCAGTTTTTTGAGTGACGGGTCCGATGCAGGCAACAGTGATCTTGTTAAGTTTTTCATGATGTTCTTTATTAAGGCGATCAAGAAAATTAGTTACTGTTGAGGATGATGTGAAAGTGATCACATCAATAGTCCCTTCATTCAGCCGTTTAAGAAAGCTGGACCCCGGTTGTTCAGGTAGAATTATTTGGTAAGCAGGAACCACGTCAATGCTGGCTCCCATTTTACGCAATGTGTTCGGTAAAACTTCACGAGCAACACTGGCACGTGGCAAAAGAAATTTTTTCCCTTCGATATTGTCCTTACCTATACACTCAATTAACGATTCGGCTATGTAGTTTTCAGGAACTGTATCGACTCGAATATTTAATTTGAGGACGGCTTGTTCTGTTTTAGGACCAATCGCATAAACGCGAACTCCTTTGAGTTCTCGGATATCTTTGTTTTTTTCCCTTAGTCGCTGAGAAAAAAAATGTACCCCATTTGCACTGGTGAAAATTAGCCCATCATAACTGGATAATTCTTCAAGAGATTGATCTAGTGGACCCCAGTCTACTGGAGGAATGGTCTTAATGGATGAATAGAGAAATGCTTCGGCTCCTTGTTCCTCAAGCATATGAATAAATGATTCTGCTTGATCTTCGGCTCGGGTTACAACAAATGTTTTTCCAAACAATGGAAGAGTCTCGTACCAGTCAGTAATCGGTTTTAGATTAACTACTTCGCCAATGATAGTCAGGGTTGGAGGTTGGATTTTTTCTTTCGTGGTGATATCGACTATGGTGTTAAGAGTACCAACCCAAGTTTTCTGGCGGGAGGTGGTACCCCATTGAATAACCGCGACAGGAGTATCCGGTTTTTTTTTGAATTTAATAAGCTGTTCAACGATTCTGGGTAGCTTGCGCGCACCCATAAGAAAAACCAATGTTCCTGTGCGAGTAGAAATATTTTCCCAATCAAGCTTTAAATGTTCTTCTCCGTGTTCGTTGCTTCCGGTAATGATTGAAATAGTTGATGCGTGATCGCGATGTGTAAGAGGAATTCCTGCGTATGCAGAAACGCCGACGGGGGAGGGAATTCCGGGAACAATGGTAAAATGAATGTCCGCTTCCTTAAGAGCTTGTACTTCTTCACCTCCACGGCCGAAAATAAAAGGATCTCCTCCTTTTAAACGAACAACAATTTTTCCTGCACGGGCACTATTAATCAGCAATTCATTGATTTTATTTTGCGTGACTGTGGCATACCCTGCCTTTTTCCCAACATATATAAGTTCCGCTGAGCTAGCGAAACAAAGTATGTTTGAGTTGACCAAGTGATCATATATAACTACGTCTGCCCGCACTAACCAGTCTTTTCCTCTAAGAGTCAGAAGTCCAATATCACCGGGACCGGCGCCCACTAAAATAACTTGTCCTTTTTTCAAGTTTGGTTCAGTCATCACATGAATGGATATAGTTAGAAAGAACTGCGAAATCTTCAATTGATAATGTTTCTCCTCTGCGATTCAAATTGATTCCAGCCAGTTTTATTGTCCCATTTTGGTTTTGAAACAAATTTTTCCACTCCGTAAGATTGTTTTTAAGCATTTTTCGTTTATGCAAAAAAGAGGCGTTAACTACAGAAAAAAATGTTTTCAAGTTGTCAACTTGCACCCTTGAAGTGGTTAGTGGAGTTAGTTTTATAACCGAAGAATCAATTTTCGGTTTCGGTGAAAAAGCTTCTTTACTCACCTCTATAAGTCGTTCCACTTCGCAGTAAAACTGAATAAAAACAGAAAGTGATCCATAGTCACGTGTGCCCGGGAGTGCAACCAGACGGTCGACGACTTCTTTTTGTAACATTACAGTGATGCTAGTAAAGTATTCGCGGTAATGAATAAGTCTCTTGAGGATATGAGTTGCGGCATAGTATGGTAAATTTGACACGACTTGACACTGGTTTCCTAATGCGTTGTAGTTATACTTCAAGGCATCTGTTTGAATAAGTTGAAAGTTTTCGTATGCTTTAAAGCTGTCCGTTAATGCCAAGCAAAGTCCGGAATCTATTTCAATGGCAGTTAGTGATTTAGCTTTTTTCAGCAGAAGAGCAGTGAGAATTCCTTTTCCGGGGCCAATTTCTAATACATGCTGATTACTAGAAATACCTGCTTGATAAATAATTTTGCGAGCGATGTCCTCGTTGATTAGATAGTTCTGGCCCAAGGGTGGTTTTTTCATCATGAGCGACTGAGTGTGGGCTTGGTGAGTTGAGCGGCAGATTGTATTGCTAATTTAAGGCTTTCAGGGGAGGCGTAGTTCTTTCCAGCTATATCAAAAGCTGTTCCATGGTCGACTGACGTACGGATGATTGGCAGCCCAATAGTTACATTAACCGCGGTACCCTTATTGGCCATTTTTACAGGAATCATCCCCTGATCGTGATACATCGTGATCACGGCATCGTATTGATTTGGCTCAAATTTTGCGAAAAGAGCATCCGCCGAAAATGGGCCAAAAGCGTTGATGCCTTCTTTTCGAGTAGCATCTAGAGCTGGAATGATTTCTTCCAGTTCCTCCTTACCAAAAATTCCACCGTCACCACAGTGTGGGTTGAGGCCAGTCACTGCAATTTTTGGGTTTTCAGTCACATGTTCAAGTAGCCAGTGATAAGTGAGTTTGATAGTAGTTGTTACTTGCTTGTATGTGATCCTTTCCCATACTTTATTGAGTGGTACATGCGTTGTAACAATTACCACTCGTAGTGCATCACCTGTTAGCATAAGAGCTACGTTGTTCGAGCCAGTTAAATCAGCTAGCATTTCGGTATGCCCCGGCCATGTAAACCCCGCGAGATGAATACTTTTTTTATTGATTGGGGCGGTAGTAATTGCTTCAACTTTATGATCGAGTGCTAGGTTAACGGCGGTACGAATATACTCTACAGAGGCTTTTCCACCTACAGCATCAGCTTGGCCTACATTAATACCATTTGAAATATTCTTCAAATCCAATACATCAATGGAGCCCGGGGTAAAGGATGCTTCCTGCGGAGATGATATGGGGATAATAGAGAGGCTAGATGCTAACTTCAAGGCCACTTCGTTTAAAAATGTGGCATCTCCGACAATAAGTGGACACGAAAAGTTGTAAACCGATCGATCCTGAAACATTTTAACAATGATTTCCGGTCCGACACCGGCGGGGTCGCCCATGGTAATGGCGATGCGTGGTCGGTCTTCCAAAGCGCTTCCTCCAAAATTCTTTAAACTATTGTGTGCCGGCACGTGACAGTTCGCCCGGGGAGAACTATGAGATCAGCCTCTTAGTTTTTGGACTTTTGGCCGGCTTTGCTCAATGGGGGCCATTGGGTTGGGGCCAGCTGCGAGTATTTCTTTTGTAACGGTGCTTTCATATTCTTTGAAGTTCTCAACAAATTGTGCAGCGAGATCCCGGGCTTTTTTATCGTAGTCCTTTTTATTTTTCCAGGTATTTCTTGGGTTAAGAATTTCTTGAGGAACGGCTTGATGGCCTTCGATACTAACCGATGTGGGAATATGTAACCCAAACACCGGATCTGTTTCTGTTGGGATGTCCTTAAGCTCCCCTTTAAGAATTGCGCTGATCATAGCCCTAGTGTAAGCTATTTCCATTCGATGCCCTACTCCATAAGGTCCAGCAGTCCAACCTGTATTGACAAGCCAGCAGTCAACTTTATGCTCAGCAATACGTTCGCCCAACATATTTGCATAAACTGAAGGGTGTAAGGTCATAAACGGAGCACCAAAACAGGTGCTGAATACGGCAGTGGGTTCTCGGCTTAATCCTTTTTCTGTTCCTGCAACTTTTGCGGTGTATCCAGAAATGAAGTGGTACATGGCCTGTTCGGGAGTCATTTTAGCTACCGGAGGCATCACGCCATAAGCGTCGCATGTAAGCATAATGACCTGTTTTGGATTAGCACCCATTCCATCGGGAACAGCATTTTTAATATGCGTAATGGGGTAGCTTGCTCGTGTGTTTTCTGTGAGGCTTGCATCATCCAGGTTAAGCCTACGTGTGACCGGATCCATAACTACATTTTCGAGAATCGTCCCAAATTGACGCGTACACTGGTAGATTTCTGGTTCTGCTTCTTCAGAAAGACGGATAACCTTCGCGTAGCACCCACCTTCAAAATTAAAAACGCCTTTATCACTCCATCCATGTTCATCGTCTCCGATTAAATCACGATTAGGGTCGGCAGAAAGGGTCGTTTTTCCTGTACCAGAAAGACCAAAAAATACTGCAGAATCTCCATCGGAGCCGATATTTGCTGAACAGTGCATCGATAGAACCGAATGCTTTTTGGGCAATAGGTAATTGAGTACAGAGAACACGGATTTTTTTATTTCCCCCGCGTAGTTTGTCCCACCGATTAGGACCATTTGCTTAGAGTAGTCCACCACAACAAAGACCTCTGAATTTGTACCATCAATCGAAGGCACGGCTTGGAAACTTGGAACATGCAGTATTGTAAATGCTGGAACATGATTAGCCAATTTATCGAGGTCTTTGATTTGGATAAACATGTTTCTTGCGAATAGATTGTGCCAGGCAGTTTCTGTGATGACGCGGATGTGAAGTTGTTTCTCTTGGTCTGCCCCAGCACAGCAATCTTGAACATATAAATTTTTATTTTGTAAATAGGCGAGTATGCGACCATGCAAGGCATCAAATTGCTCAACCCCGAAGGGCTTATTTACCTTGCCCCACCAAATGTCGTCTTGGCTTGTTGGCTCTTTAACAATAAACTTGTCGTTAGGGGCACGACCGGTGTGTTGGCCTGTAGCAACTACCACGGGACCCAAATGTGAAAGATGTCCCTCTCCGTTACGGCTAATGTGTTCATATAAAGCGGGCGTTGTCAGATTCCAGAAAATTTCTTTGGCATTCTTAATTCCATGATGCTCCAAACCAACCTTGTGCTTTAGGCCCTTTGTAGGCATTGCAGAAAACTCCTTATGCGATAATTTAGATGATGCTTTTTTGAAAACTTAAAGCTTCTTTTCAGCCGGGAAGGCTTCACGCTTCTATTTAGAATATTAACACAGATCTCGGCTAGTCAGAATAGTAGACTCTAAAAATATTTGCCAAACACTTACAAACTTTGCGAAATTAAGTAGTAAGAGAGGACTTCTTCCTTCCTTATTGGTATTTATTGGTTATTTTATAAGAAATTATGAGTATTTTCGGTCAAAAGAAAAAGGAGTCAGAAGTTGAGATACTTGTTCGAGAAAAAAGCGATTATAACGATATTTATGTTATGCAGAAAGGTTCCAAGCGTGAAATGTGGTTCCGAAAAAAAAATGATTTTTTTCTGCAAAGCCGTATCGACATAAATAAACTGGATACCCTGATCCTAGTTAATACAAAATTGCTGATTTCGGCTCTTTTGCTACAACCCGCACCGAGGAGTATCCTTATGATAGGTCTTGGCGGTTGCGCTGTGAGCAACTTCTTATCTCGTTTGTATCCACAGGCTATTATAGATGTTGTTGAAATAGACCAGAAGGTCATAGATATTTCAAAAAAGTTTTTTTATTTAAACGAGACATTGAACTATAAAGTGCATCATGATGATGGGCGTCGATTTGTTCGAAAGATGTCAGATAGAAAAACTTATGATTTAATTTATCTCGATGCCTTTAAAAGCGGATCGATCCCATTTCACCTCAAAACTATTCAGTTTTATCAAGATGTGAAACGAGTTCTTGCTTCTAGAGGAGTGGTTGGTTCAAACCTATACGGGAAAAGTAATTTATTGAAGCCCAACGACTGGAAAACGTTCTCCGGTAAATTTAATAGGATTTATTGTTTTGAAGACCATGGCCGTCGAGCCACAGTTCTTTTCGCAACAAACAGAATAGAGACTTGGGGTATGAGTCACTTTATTCAAGCGGCAAAACAATTTCATTTATCGTTGCCATTTCCGTTGGTAGATCTAGCTAAAACCTATCGGGCAGAAAAGTTAGAAAAAGATAATGGAACTGTGTTCGAAGATGATTTTGCCAAAGATGAATTTGATCGAACGATAGAAAAAAACAATCTTGACCGCACAAAGTCCATTCTTTACCCGATTAAAAATTTTGAATAATCAAGAGAAGGAGTTAAGAGGATAGGGTTTTCTTGATATCGAAAAACTGAATACGGTTGTTGCACATATCCGCTACCGCTAGAAGGTCATCACGTGTGTCCATCCATCCTGCCAAGTTAAACTGTCCGGTTCGCTTTCCAGAGTTCCCGTAAATTCCTTGAATGTTTAAGGAAGAGTCCAGATGAAGAATACGACTACTCCAGTGATCAGAGGCGAAAATTCCGTAGGTCTGACTAAATGTTGTAATGTATAAATCTCCAAACCCGGTCTCTTTTCGTTTGAGACTTGCTAATAAATTTCCACCTGCATCGTAACGTTTAATCAGATCGTCAGACTGGTCGGCAACAAGGTATTCAGCATTTTCGAGACAACAGATGCCGACAGGGTGATTCAAATCTTTAGGAGCAACCGAATTTATAAGCTTACCATTTGGATTATAAACTTGAATGCGGTGGTGAGTGGTGTCTGCTACCCAAAGATTGTCTTCATTGTCAATCGAAGATGAAAAGACCATGCCTACACGCTGTCCTTTTTCCTCACAATCACCGAATGCCAAAAGAAACTCTCCATCTGGCAAGAACTTTTGAATCCGCTGGTTATTCATGTCAACGACATAGACGTTATCCTGCCGGTCTAGGTGCAAGCTGACAGGATATTGGAATCTACCAGGACCATTGCCCCACCCTCCAAATCGAGCGAGACATATACCGGATTGAGATATTCGACTCACATGATGATTTTCTTGATCTACGTAGAATATATTTCCGCTACTGTCAAAAGCTAACCCCATAGGTTGCGCAAGGGTTCCTATAGCTGGACCCATGGGAGTAAGCGAGTGAGAAATGGCTGGCACTAATTCAAAAATAGACCTTCCCTTGTCGTGTGCATTAGTTTGTCTAAGAAAATCGAACAGACGATCCAGCCTATTGCATGTTCGGGAGTGGCGAAGTAGATTAAACTTTAAATCTTCTAGGTCATTTTTTATCTCTTCTCTTTCGTTCTCTAATTGTATCGAGCGATCAACGTTCTCTCTATTTTGTTCCAAGTTTAGATTTAATAGCTGGTTTTTTAAGTCTGAGAATCGGAAGCTAAAACTTTTAATTTTTTTTGCGATGCAATCGACATGAGTTTCTTCCTGTGAATGGTAGGTCGCGAGGTTTTCATAAAAAGACCGAGAAGATGGTTCTTGAACCACCTCTTTATTGGTAGCAAGGAGGGCGGAGCCAGTTATCAGTCGGTTGATATTATGGTCTTCATTGACTTCAAGAGTCAGAATCATTCGTTTAAGAAGGCTGATTTGGAAATTAACCGCAGAAATATTATTGTTGATTGAGATAGGAGTACGCTTATCCTGTGGGCTAACGCGCTTCAGTTGCTGATTTAAGTCCCGGCACTGCTTGTGAAGATCTTTTAGCTGATACTGTAGTTCATTGTTTTTTGCCTCGTAATTGGTTTGCGACTCTAGAATTTGAGAAATTCTTTGCGCAAAAGCATCGGGTAAAGAGTCTACGTAGTACGCGCTGTTTCCTATAATGAGTTGTTTGGATTTGGTTTCAAGTTCGGCATTTTCGGCATCATAGGAGTTAATAATTTCTTCAATATTTAAATCTTCTATGTCGAAGGGTATTGGGGAGAAATAATCTGGTTCAAGTTTTTTGGCCGAAGGTTTTTTGTTTTCTCCCCGGAGAGCAATCCATGTATCAATTAGATCTCTCCACAAAGTGTCAATAATAGTATGAGCAAAGCGAGTTTCTTGAATGCCTAATAAAATTTTTGGAATAATTTGGTTGGTAGGGGGTTGTTCAATGACCTCTTTTAAAACTGCACCAATTTTTTGGTTTTCTGTTGATGCTTGGGCAGAACACTTGAGAGTAATGAGCAGGGTGCGTAGTTCGAAAAGTAATGGTGTAAATAGAAGGACTATTCGATTGTTAGCAAGGAAATTGGTGAGAAAAATATTCCACTTCGACTGGTCCTCTTGTAACTCACTGAATGCTTTGACCATTTCTAGTTCATTTACTTCCTTGATGGCTAGCTTATCGGAGAAGATATTTCCTAACTCGTTTAATCGTTCAACCAGATTGTCGCACGCTGGCTGAATTAATGTTGCTGAACATTGGCTGGCGACCATATTACTTATGTATTCTGCTAATTGATCAGATAACCGGCAGTGTTTATAGGACGCTGCCCGAATTTCTCTGAATAAAATTTTAGCTTGTTTTTCTACGTCGAATAATTCCTGATTGAAAACACGGGGGTCTTCTCGATCCTCAAGCATCTCCAATTGTTTTGTAAATTCTTTATCGCTAAATTTTCGAGCAACTTCTTCCCAAGCCTCATAAGTTTTTTGAACTTTTTCTCGTGAGGACTTTAATTGCCGAATAAAGATTTCAAGTCCACCAAGAAGAGCGGTTTGATTTTTTGAAGAGCTATGTTCTTTGAGAACTATACGGCTAAGATTTAAAAGGAGGTTTGCGTTAAAAATTTTTATCGACCAGTCGCGATTTGCTTCAGATCGCATAAGTTGGATAGCTTTTGCATAACTTTCAGTCGCTCTTAAGGATTCTGTTGATTGTTCCGCTATTTGCCCTTGGAGAGTAGGCCACTCCGGATTTCTGGAATCAGATTGAACTCTGTCACTGGCAATCGATTCTAAAGAATGAGAAGGTGTGGAAAAACGAAAGACACGAGGGTTAAAGGTTAGGCCTACATACAATTTCCCATGAGAATCTATAGCTGTAAGACAAGGAGACTTAAGAGGCGTAGAATCACCGGTCTGTTCTAAAGAATCCAAGAACTGGCCAAATGGAGAAAATATTTGAACGCGATTATTATTTAAATCACTTATATAGAGAAGGTCATTTCCTCCAATGGAGACGCAAAGAGGGTATTGAAATTGTCCAATTTCTTCTCCACGTTCACCAAATGTAAGTATTCTTTGCCAATTTTTATTGAACTTGACGATACGATGATTACCACTATCAGTAATAAAGTAATTCCCCAGGCTATCCGTTCCTACGGATGTTGGAAACTCAAACGCTGGGGAGGAAAAAAGGTTAGCGGAAGTTTCGTAGAAATAGGCAAGGTGTTCCTCCAGAACAGTGCCACGCTGGCCAATCCATCCAAGAGACTTTCCTTCCGGGGAAAACCATTGAAGGCGATGGTTGTAACGCTCGACCACCAAAATATTTCCGCAATCTTCGACCATAATATCGTAAGGCTCATTTAGTTCGCCTTTCCTTTCTCCGTATGACCCAAAAGTTTGTAGATGATTTCCCAGTGGATCAAATTTTTGGATTCGGTGATTCCAACTATCTGCCACGTAAATGTTTCCATGTTTGTCTACTGCGATACCCTTGGGGTAATTGAACTGACTGCTTTCCTTGCCTTTCTCACCAAAACTTACCAATAACCGGTCACCGTCGTAAACTTGGATACGGTGATTGAAGTCATCGGAAAGAATCAAGTGTCCCTGAGGGGTGAAAGCAAATCCAGAAGGAGGCGATAGTTGTACCGATGATCCATGATCTGAGCGAAATGAATTATCAAAAGAGATAGGTGACATGGATTCGATAACAGATTGTTTAGGGTACACGGTAGGTTCGTGAAGGGTTGAAAAAAGCCCAAACCACCAGTTCAACCAAACACAGCTTGGGCGTATTTAATCACAATTAAATTTATAAAACAAATCATATTGAAAAATGATTGTTTGGTAGATATAAACACAGAGTTGTTTCCAATAACTTATTTTATGCTGATGCTAAAGGAGGGCAGATTGTTTTAGTTTTTTATTGGAGAGTTAATAAATTTTTACCATTAGATCTGACTTGATACTAAAGTGAAACGACAAAACGTTGTGGGTGAAATTTTAAAAATATCAAATAAAACCTAGGCTTAAGTCGATAAAGATTTAAAATGGTCTATTATTAGAGCCATTAAGATAAATCTTTTTTTAAATATTTTTGAGAGAATAAATTTTTTCCTCATATAAATTTATCTGAAAAGGAAGAAGAGAAGGCCTTATTATTGAGTGACCACCAGTCCAAATTACTTTCTTAAGATTAGTTTTATTTAGCGATCTGTATAAGGTGCTGTCAATATTAAGAAAATTACGAATATTGATGATGCATTGAAGGGGATTGTTGAGCAAGTTTTTATAGAAAAGTATAAGAATCTAATCAGAAGGAAATGAACTTCTCCAATTTTTGATGCAAGTTTCGTAGTCTCCATTAGAAATAGAATGTGGCGTGTTGAAATGCTCCATGAACCATTGCTAGTTTATAAAGACCTTTATGGTCAGGTTGTTCGCACAATTCAAGGGGGCATTGGCAATAAATTTTGACAAATAGCTCCTTTGGGACTAGTGCTCTAACTATTTTCTATCTTCTAAAACTGGTGATTATAAACGCTGTCAATGAGATGGCTCAGCTTCAGTTGTCAATTTGACCAGTTCACTCACCCGGCGTATATTTTCTGTTCTATCTTCAAGAGAAAACCCAAGGTCGGAGCATAAACCACTGCGTATGTCATCACCGTCCAAAACAAAAGTATGGCATCAAATTAAGTGTAGTTTCTCTTCCACAGCATGGGCTAATGTTGATTTGCCTGAACCGGATAATCGTGTAAACCAAAGGACTGAGCTTTGATGATCATTTTTTTTCTTTTTGTTCCCGGTTAATTTTAGATGGGTGGTAGGTAGTCTTATTCAAATGAGCCATGATTAAGAATCAGGACTTGATGATTAGAGGGTCAATTTTACTGTCAGGTACGGTACGGGAACTTTGTATTCGGAAGCGGCGGAAAAGCATAGGGAGAAGCATTGTTAATGCATCTAATTTGCTTTTGAATAAGACAATGCCTTGTCCACGGTACGTAAAATATTTAATGTCATTGAACTGATGTTTCAAAATAGTCCATAGGTATCGGAAATACATTCGCAAAGAATAATTTCGGATTAGAACGAATATATCATTGCGTTTACAAAGATAAATGTAACGATCGCTATACAGTCCTACGGTGGCAGTTCCTATATGGTATACCTTGGCCTCAGGAAGATAAATGCACTTAAATCCTTGTAGTTGCCCGCGCATATTTATGTCTACATCTTCTGCGAAAATAAAGAAGTCTTCGTCAAAAATACCCACTTGTTCAAAGAAGTCACGTCTATAGATTCCAGCACCAGCGCAAGCGCCAAAAACGTAATCTTCTCTATCGTATTGGCCGGCGTCTTTTTCTCCTTGCCCGCGCCCACCGCCTGCTGACCATGCATGAAATAGATCACCGGTGTTGTAGAACACATCCCGCTGGTCAAGAAACATCATTTTTGTGGTACCCATACCACATTCCGGGTGGCGTTCCATGCCCTCGTAAAGCTTAGACAGCCAACTAGATTCTACCTCGATATCGTTATTAAGAAGGCTGATGTAAGTTCCTGTTGCGGCCTTAATGCCCTGATTACATGCTACTGCGAACCCCATGTTTTCCCGATTTTTGATTAGGCGAACCTGTGGGTACTTCTCTTCAATCATTTCACGTGATCCGTCGACTGACCCATTGTCGATTACGATCACTTCATAACTATCGAAGTCGGATTGGGCCAGAGAGTCTAAGCACATACCGATAAATTTTATTCCGTTCCAGTTTGGGACAATAACGCTGATTTTCAAGGTAAGGCTCTCTTTAATTAATCAGTTAAAAAAATATGCTGGCATTATAGCTTTATCGGCGAATAAGATAAAATTCTAAATTAACTGAGCATCTGGTGTTTCGTATTTTCGATGTCTGCGAGTAATTTTTTAGCCGCAACATGATCAGAGGCTAATAGTAGACAATTACGCAAGAACTGTTCTCTTTGCTGATCAGATGCTAGACGAGCTAGACGAAACCAAGCATTAGCTTGGATATGAGGGTAGTTTTGTTTGTTCGAAACTATCTGCTCGAAGTTTTCGATAGCAGAATTCAAACGTCCTGCTCGTTCGAGGGCAGATGCTAGAGCGTAGCGCAGAAGCCCATTTTTTGGATCGCTTTTCAGGAACTCGTTTATCGTTTTATGTTCGTCACGATGTTGACGTTCGAGACGTGCTAATTCTGTTATGAGGCGAGTCTGTACCCATTCTCGATCTTTTTTTATTGTTATCATTTTAGTTTCGTTATGTAAGCTTTTTAATCGAGAAGTATCATGTAACTGGCTCAAGGCTTGGATTGTCCATTCCCAGCAATCAATTCTTTCTGGAAACTCTGTCCGTACAGAGTTTAACAATTCAGTAGTGTCCCTATAGCGCCTCTCTTCAAGGTTGATTTTTGCAAGTAGATAGGCAACATCAGTATTGTATGCAAAACGTTTGATTTCTTCCTTGACAAGTTTCTTGGCCTCATCAAGACGTTTTTGTTGGATTCGTTGTAATGCTAGCCAAAGCCTGTTTTTAGGAAGGTAAGGAGCCAATTCAAGGGTTTTCTCGTAACAGCAAGCCGCGTCATTAGTTTTATTGAGTAGGGCGTAACTTTCTCCCATGTAAGCCCAGCCACCTATATCTTGGGGGTTTAACCGTAGTAGCTTTTTACACTCTGACATAGCCGTGTTTATTCGTCCTTTATCGAAATCCTCACGATTAATGTTAGGGGCGTGCCGTTTTTTTTCGGTCAGAAATTCCATGATTTTCATTTTTTCTAAAAATGGGAGGTTTCTTGGATCAGTTGAGATAGAGGTTATTGCTTCTAATCTATAGACCGGAAAGCGGACCAAAACCACCTTGATTAATTTATAACGTAGACCGGTCACCTGTTCGAGTACATTTATATCGAGATCTTGAAAAGCTTTGATCAAATAAACGGGTCTGTGTTCCAAAAGTCCGCTTATCACGGAATCAAAAAACCCTTCAAGAGACGGGCTATCCCAGGGGCCAATAGAGTAATGAAGATAGTTGTCTGAGGCAGGGACCCCTGTTAGATGATAGATTTGAGAAAATGTTCCCCAAACATAGATTCGCTCGTTGGATTCACCACGCATTCGTATCAGTCGCTTCAACTGATTACAGAGATGAGGTAAGTAGAGGTATTGGTCGAATTTTTCGTAGCGGACAAGAGTGTTGGGGTGAAGTGGGAGGAAATAATAAGGCGCGAGTGATTCTAGGTTCCAAGCAAGAGAGACAACAAATAATGCTAACCAAAGCCATGTGATAAAACCAGTTGAACTTAAAATCCAATTTACTCCTAGTCCAGAGCCAATAGATAATAAGGCAATCAATGGCAAGTAGTGATAGCGTGAAAAAGTTCGCTGAACGATCATCATAGCTATCGTTACTCCGGTAAAGGCAAGTAAAAAAGGATGACTGTTAGAAGTGATGGTGAGGACTAGGGCAGGAAGACCAGCAACCCAAACTGGAAGCGTTTGCTTGATGATTAGGTAAACTTCCCGCAAGATACTACAGTACATCTTTTTGGTTTTTACCAGGCGTAAAGTAGTGGCCAACCGAGTTCCATTTTGTTTTCGTGAGATTACATCCATATACCCAAGCTGCCAATCAGTCAGACTTGATATAAACGTGGGGATCGCTGCTCCCAACCCCATAATCAGAGCAGGTTTAATGCCGTAGGCGATAACTGTTGGTAACATCATGGTGGGAACAAAAATTAGAGTGGTAACTTTTGCCAGAGATGCCAGCCCAAAACATAGTCCCGCAAGTAAAATATTTTCTGGTCCGGACTCTGCAAATGCAAGACCCATGATAATGAAAGGTATATAGAACTGCTCAAAGTTAAAGGAACCAGCAATAAGGTCAGGACTTGTTCCATAAAATGCATAAAGTAGACCTGCCATAAGGGCAGCTACTGGGCTTTGTGTAAATGACCAGGTGACGTAATATACGACTCCAGCAGATAACATATGGAAGGCCGTTTGAAATTTACGTAAACGGCGGATGCCCCCTTCCGGATTACCGTAGAGCAAGTCGAGGAGAGGCATTTTCCAGAATGGATTTCCAATAAGCTGAACGTCTTTTTTCCATTTAAAACCGCGCTTGGCAAACCGAGCTCGATAGGTGTAAATTGCAAAATCATCATCTATGGGGAAATTTGTGAATGGCAACCGACAAGACAGAGCTGTTAAAAGTACCGTAAGGGGGAATAAAAATGTATGATATTCCATAAGGGTTATTTTTCAACCTAGATAGTTAGGCAGGATAATTTTTTCTGAGACTTAAGATTTTTGTTACGCCACCTGCAATTATTTCAATGCGCTTTCTTAAGTTGCTAGTCAGTTTGTAAACTTTAGTTGCGCTCACGAGAGAGTGACCTTTGCTAAGCCCCCCTAATGTTTTATCTCATTAAGATACTATCGGTTATTCTAATGCATTAAGTTAGATCGCAGGAGGGTTTTCATAGTTCTATGAGTTTGTTAGAGGATAGCTTGTTTTCAGCGAGTTTATTCGAGAAAATAAGTTGAGTAGGGAAATAGCATTAAGGAGATTTAAATGACTCTGGATGATTTAAGGAAAAAATATCAAGATCAAAACAGGCGGATAGATCGGCTTAGGGGGTATCTTTGACGTCGTCAATAAACTAAAAGAAATTGAAGATTTAGATAAAAAAACCACGCAGACAGATTTTTGGGAAGACAACGAGTCTGCTCAAAAAATTCTCCAAAAACGTTCTGCTTGTCAACGAATTGTCGAGTCGTGGGAGAATCTCCATAAAGATGATCAAAATAACAGCGCCCTTTTGGAATTGGCTGAAGAGGCGCAAGATGAATCGCTGCTGAATGAAATGGAAAGTACGGTCAACGAGTTGGAAATCAAGTTGGCAAGTGCCGAGGTTAAAGCCATTCTCTCAGGAGAGAGTGATTTTAACAATGCTATTGTATCAATTAATTCAGGTGCTGGGGGAACAGAATCTCAAGACTGGGCGCAAATGCTGTTAAGAATGTATACACGTTGGGGTGAGCGGAACGGATACGAAACAGAAGTTTTGGATATTCAGTACGGAGAAGAAGCAGGAATCAAAAGTGCTACCGTTATATTTTCAGGAGATTACGCTTTCGGTTATCTGAAGGCGGAAATTGGGGTGCATCGATTAGTGCGAATTTCTCCTTATGATGCGAACAAAAGAAGGCACACATCTTTTGCGTCGGTCTTTGTTTTCTCCGAAGTGGATGAAAGTGTGGAGGTTGAGGTGAAAGATGAAGATTTGAAGGTTGATGTATACCGCGCATCTGGTCCTGGGGGACAGGGGGTAAACACAACCGACTCTGCCGTGAGACTCACCCATATTCCTACAGGTATAGTAGTGCAGTGTCAGAACGAAAGATCTCAACATAAGAACAGGTCTTCCGCGATGAGAGTTCTTAAGGCCCGGATTTTTGAAGCAGAACAAGAAAAGCTTAACGCCGAAAAAAAAGAGCAGGAGCAGTCAAAAAAGAAAATTGAATGGGGAAGTCAAATTCGTTCATATGTCCTTCAGCCCTATCGTCTAGTTAAAGATCTTCGGACAAACCATGAAATGGGAAACGTCGATGCAGTTCTAGATGGTGATATTGGTTCTTTCATAGAAGCTTATTTGCTTACAAATAATAACTAAACCTCGACATTATCTATATGGGAGACAACCAACTTCATTTGCATGGCCATGGATACATGGAGAAACTTTTAAAGGCGGAGTCCTCAGGTCGTCTTTTACGATTAATGCAATTTATTGAAATTAAAAAGAGTTATAGGGTAGCAGACTTCGCCTGTGGTAATGCCCCAATGTTAGATCTTTTAGACCAAAAGGTTGAAAACTATTCTGGTGTTGATTTTTCGCCGCCTGCTATAAATAATGCGGAAGCTAGAAAAAATAAGCTGGCATCAAAAAATTCCCATTTTTATTGTGGATCAATTCAGTCTTTTTGCAACGAGAACATTGGAAAATTTGATGTAGGGTTTGCATTTGATTTAAGTGAACATGTTTACGATAAGGAATGGGTTCAAATGTTGTTGTCCATTAAATCTTCTTTGAAAAAAGGGGGAAAACTTTATATCCATACTCCCAACGGTAAATTTTTTCTAGAAATCATGAAAAGTTTTAATTTTATTTTTAAACAGTTCTCAGAGCATATTGCGGTTAGGAACGTTGAGGAAAATATAATTCTTTTAGAAAGATCAGGATTTAAAATTAAAAAGATAGTTTTTTTGTCTCACTATAATATTTTGAAGTTTATTCATGTGTTTTCCTATATACCTTGGATCGGAAAATATTTTCAAGCAAGACTTTTTATAATTGCCGAAAGTTTATAATTTTAATATGAGGGTTGGCATGGTTTTATTATGAACTTTCCTTCCTCCCGCACACTTTTTTCCCCTGATTTTTTTTCGATATAAGTGTAGATTGAGAGCATATAATTTTAAATTATTGACAAATAACTAGATAAATTAGTTTTTTTTTGTGTTAACCAAACTTTGATTATCGTCATTAGCGATGAACTCAGACTTTTCACCCAAACTCATTAACAATCCACTTGGTGATCCTGGAATGATGGTGGAGTTTCTTCGCGAACAAAGGGCTTTGCAGTTTGATCTAGGAGACCTATCTTCGATTGCAAATGGTGAACTATTAAAGATATCCCACGTCTTCATCAGTCATACACATATTGATCACTTTATTGGATTTGATCATTTGCTCAGGGTAATTTTTGGGCGAGGGAAGACAATTCATTTGTACGGCCCAGAAAACTTTATCACTAATGTTGCCGGAAAACTTGCTGGATTTACATGGAACTTAGCCGATCGTTACAGCGAGTCGGTGACTATGGAGGTCACAGAGGTTCATGCAGATCGTCTGATCAAGGCAAAATTCAAAGCTATTGATCGGTTTAGAAAAAGTGATGAAAGGGAAGAACCTTTTATAGACGGTGTTTTGGTTGACGAGGGTGGATTCACTGTTCGTGCGGCTATTCTAGAACACCGTATCCCATGCCTAGGGTTCGCTTTGAATGAAAAATATCATTTTAATATTCGTAAGGACCGGCTTGAAGAAATGGGCTATCCACCCGGTTCATGGCTTAACGAACTTAAAAAATGTATCTATGAAGGGAAGCCAGATGAATACCTTCTTCAAATTCCTGCAGGCAAAAATAGAAGTCAACAAAAATCTTTAGGGCATTTGAAAAAAGAGCTGGTGTTGATTTCTCCTGGTCAGAAAATTTCCTATGTTGTAGATACGGTTTATAATGAAGCGAACAAGACTCGTATTGTAGATTTGGTGCGGGAATCAGACATCTTTTTTTGCGAATCACCATTTCTTGCTGAAGAAGAGGCTCGGGGATTGGAACGTCATCACCTAACTTCCCGCCAAGCCGGGATTATAGCCCGTGAAGCGGGTGTTAAAAAACTAAATGTGTTTCATTTTTCTGGTCGGCACACCTTTCGCACGGAGCAACTAGTTCAGGAGGCCGAGGAAGCTTTTCGAAAAAAATGAGCTTAGAAAATAAAAAGAATTGCCTAGGGTTCTTTATTGTTTTAGAAACGGATGTTTTATCCGTTAAATTTTTATGCATGTAAAACTAGTTGATTTTTCCATTCCAATTTTGTCATATCCAACTATCTTACAACTAATGCTCCATGTTCTGGATTGAACTTTATTTAATTCTTCAAATGTCTTTATGGTTTGTTACCCACTTAGGGCTAAATTTTTCTACAGGGGAACGGAATGCACTTGTGGTGCTATTGGGTTTAGGCATCAAATGCGTCTTAATGTTTATTTTTATAATACTGGGGCTTGAACGGTTTCTTGTGTTTCCAGTGGTTCTTTCTATGGGGGTTTTCTTTTTATGTTTTGCATGGACGAAAACCCGTCCCATAAGTTTTGATAGATCATCTTTTGAACACTTAAACAGAAAGGGATTCTACGAGTTTTCCGGATTTTGGATTTTACTTATTCTATTAATTTTTAGTCTAGCGAATGCCTACTTTTTCCCAATAACAGGTGCCGATGGAGTCTGGCACCATGTAAAAGGCATGGTGTATGCTTTGCCGCTCGTTGATTTTGAGTCAAAACAAATTATTTCCCAGTTTAGGCAGTATCCACCACTAATCGGGTTGCTTTATGGATGGTTAATTTCAGCGGGGTTTGAAAGAGTTACAATAATTCCCCCCGCACTATATTTATGCTTTTTGTATATATTTTATTACAGAAGTTACGAGCACTTTAAAAGTTCAACAATAGCTGGTACAGCCACACTTATTTTGGGGACAACGCCTTATCTTTGGTGGCACAGTTTTCTACCGTTTTTAGATTGGACAGCTGGAGTATTTTATGCTGTGGGGATACTGTACTGGTTTGTGTTGATGAAAAATATTTTAGAGCCAACTAAAAGTATTAGCGTCAAGCAAAATAGGTCACTTGCTGTGTTGAGCGGAATCTTCTTTGGGTTAGCCAGTTGGACGCGGCCAGAATTTGTTCTTTATTCAGCAGTGCCTATATTTCTGCTTATAGCTGCTTTTGATTGTAAAAAAGAATTTATTGACGAGAGAAATCCTATAATTATTCGATTTTCTATAGCGGCGCTTATTCTCCCTTCATTATGGTTTGCTGTTCTTTTAAATTTTGAAGGATCATTGGGTAGCATTTTCAAACAATTGATAATAGGTTGTGCTGTTTTATGGGTAGGACTTGGCTTAGTATTATTTCGCGTAGTCCATTTTACTCCACGGTCTGCTACCATAGTTTGTGTTTTTGCAATTGCTATTTGTTTGATTGGATTATTTGTTTTTCTTCCATCAGAACTTTCTCCATGGGTCAGATTATCTACTAGATTCTTTCGCTTGTTTGTGGTGCAAATTTTTTTCGCCGGAACGATTTTTCTGTTTGTTTTTCTTTTTACTGAGAAATTACGTCAACGGCCTCTAGCAGAAAAACATCTAGGCGCCTTTTTATTATTATTTTTGTTGGTCCAGTTCTTTATATACGCGTATTCTGGGCTCAAATGGCCTACTCTTTCACACTATATTGAAAACACGTTTATCCATCCGGGGAACTCAATCAACCTTTCAGATACACGAGGAACTTTAGCGATTTACCCCGCGTTCGTGTTTTTTATATTTTGCCTTCCCAGAATTAAGAAAGGAGTTACGTCCGGCCATGTAAAGCGATTTTTGTTAACGACTATAGTGATAAACTTGATATTGATTTTAGTTGTGTTTGCCGGTCCCAGAGTCAAGTTCATAGCCGAGAACTTTGACAAATCGTACGAACAACTTGCAGAAACTTCTGGCCCCCCTGATTTGCCCAATCAGTTCAGAAAGACATATCAGGTAGCCCACCAACTTAAAGAACACGTCATAAAAGGGCAGTCTTTGTTCTTGCCACCTGGCAATCGAGATGGCTCATTTCGTTCTGTAATGACACAGGTTTTGTTTTCACAAAAGCTGATTTTTGCAGATGATCCTTATTTTTGGAGAGACGTAGAAGAAAAAGAATCTCGTGCCTATGTGGTGAGTCAGCGTGGTGGAGAGGTTAAATTGTGTGACGGAGTGGAGGAAAAAGTTTTAGGTGAGACCGGGTTTGTTTTATGCCAATTGGATAAATCTCAGTTCCACCTTTTAAGGTGACTAAAGAATTTCTAAAATCACTCGTGCATAAACCAGATTTATTGTGTGATTAAAGTGAACCAAACCTATTATAAAAAGTAGTATACAAAAGAGAAGAATCTAGAACATTGCATTCTAACAAGGGCTACACAACTTAACCTTTTAAAGGAAGCTTCTATGGTCAGTGAGCAGGTTATTTATGCTTCCTGAGTGAAAAGAGATGAATGTCTACTCTATTAAACTGGGAGCATCTTTATTTGAAGGATTTCGAAATTGAAAATTCGACGAAAATGACCTATTTTCTAGCTCTTTTCCCCTAAGCTTTTTTGATAGGCCGTCAGTGTGTCGTGCGCTACGCGGGACCACGAAAAATAAGTTTCAAGACATTCTTTTGCTTTTAGACTAAAAGACTTTCGGTCCTCTTCATCCCATTCCAAAATTTGGTTAACTTGGGTGACCCAAGCATTAGTATCTTCTGCTGAAACCAGAAAGCCTGTTTCGGATGGGCGTACCGCATCTTGCAGTCCTTCTATACTAGAAGCAACGCAGGGTACACCGTGAGCAGGTCCTTCCAAGGCAACCAACCCGAACCCTTCCGCGTCTGTCTTATCCGGATTGGAGACATTCGGAATAACAATCATTTCGGATTCACTAATCAATGAAGGGAGTTCATTGTCGGGAACATAACCCAAAAGATTTACACGAGAATTATTCTTCAACATTTTAACCTCGGGACAGTCCCAACTCTTGCCAGCCACATAAAACTTTACGTCGTCAGGCAAGGCAGGTAATACATTTCTGGCAAACCAAGAAGCTCCCTTACGTCTTACTAAGCGGCCTAGAAATAAAATATACCTTTCTCGGCCTTGCCGTTTCGATAAAAAAGCAGGAATGTTCTTTTTTAACCTGACACCCAAAGGGATTACAACAACATTCTGTATGTTCAACTCGGAACATATGGTTGACGTATAACGGCTGATGGCAAGGAAGCAATTTATCAAATCTTGGCGTCGGACAGCCCATGAAACAAACCGTGAGTAAAGGGCTGATTTCCACCCAGAACGGTTTCCGAAAAGCAGATCCAGTCCGAAAACTGAAACGATACGGGTCGTTGAAGGAGCCCACCGAGCGTGCCACCAAGCTAATGAAAATAGAACGAAATCTCCGAAATGTACCACGTCGAAGTCGCGTCGTGTCCGCCATAGATAAACTAAATTAGAAAATAAGAAATAGACTAATCGCCCTATTCTTGGGGGGGAACCGTCCTTGCTTCCTGAAAGACTACGTACTGTGAGGTCGACCTTGTGAGAAAGCTCCTCTGATAGTTCCATGCTATAGACTTCCATACCTCCTATCGCAGGGGCCCACTTTCGAGTCAAAAATAACACACGTAGTTTTTTCATGAAGATTCACTACCTTTCTATAAAGAGGCCTCTCCCTCACTTTTTAAGAAACTTTGGTTAGCTTTCAGGTTAAGTTTTTGATTACAATGTTCATGCAAAATAGAAATACTACCCCCACACTTTATGAATTTCTCCAAGATCGCAAATTTTATTATAAGCACCATTTTTATCGGCATTTTCATTTTTCTTATTTATCGGTTAAAAATAGATTTTTATGCGGTCGGGGAAATATCTTTTTTGCAATTCTTTTTATTATTTGCGCTATCCATCCTTACCATTTCCACTAACGGTTCCAAGTTAAGGAACATTGTTAGCGTATTTGGTATTCGTTTAAACGCGCGGGAATGGTTTGGAATTTCCTCACTTAATATCACTCTGAACAACGTATTCTTCAAAGCGGGTTCTCTCGCAACCTCCAACTATTTAAAACGAAAATACGATTTCCCTTATATGTCCTTCGTGGGTTCCCAAGGGGCCGACCAATTAATTCTACTATTGAGTAACGCCATTATGGGAGCTATAGTCTGCCAATACATTGTTTCCATTCAGGGCAACGATTTGCAATGGATGGTCGCGTGTTATATTGCTCTGGCAGTAGCCTTGATTCTGTTAATGCAGTGGGAGTTTAGGGGGGTAAGTACCGAATCTCGACTGGCGGATGCTCTCCGGCGAGTGCGGGACTCCCTTGTCGGTATTTTTAAGAACCGACGCCTGTTTTTCATTTTATGTGGGCATAACGCTACCCTGATTCTTCTAAACTCATTCCGATTCTACGTCTGCTGCTGGGTACTTCAATTGGATGTTCCCTTCACCCACTGTCTTTTGTTCAACACTGCTATGACTTTCCTTTCCGCCGTTCCGCTTCTCCAAAGTGATATCGGAGGGCGAGAGATCTTAGTCGGGCTTTTATCTGAAGCTATCGGGTCAGGTTTCAACACTGGTTTGACGGCCACCGCAGTAGATCGCATTTTTCTTTTGTTGTGGGCTTTTCTTTGTGCCGTCGGATGTAAAATGATCTTCGCTCCTTTCCACCAGAGTCATAAAATTTGAAAAATTTTAACTCTCCTTCCAGCCTAGGCAGTAAAGGGGATATTTGGTTCCTTTCAGAAAACGCAGAGGAGATTCCATGCAGTTTGCCACGCCTATATTGATTTTCAGTAATTCAAGTGTTCGATCCACTGTAGTTATAATAATTCCTCGCTCTTCTATATCTCTATGAGTTATTGGGCATAATTAGAAAAAATATCATGGTCGCTCCTCCGATTAGTTCATAGAACTAGTCTTTAGATTCGACTTCTTTTTTTTTGACCCTGAGTTGTATGTCTTCAAGAAGTTGGCGGTTTATGGCTATGAGTTCAGCGGCAATTCCCATCATAATAATCTGAAATCCAACAATGAGTGTAATAGCGGATAAGATCAGAGACTGAATGTGACCTTCAGTCTGTCCTTGGAAAAAGAAAAAGAGGTATCTACAACCAATTGCGAATCCAATCAGAAATATAGTTCCTCCAGCAATGGTGAAAAGCTTCAAAGGTCGGTACATGGAATAAACTTTGAGCATAGTAACCAGGGTACGCCGCAAGTAAACCTGGATACTGGGAAATAAACGCGATTCCCTCAGTTTTTTATTAGTTCGGACTGGAGTATGCTCAATAGCTAGATTTTTGTTACCCGCGCTGATTATGGTTTCAACTGTATAGGTAAAGTCGGAGATAACATTCATTTGAAGCGCGGCCTCCTTGCTGTAGGCTCGAAATCCGCTAGTTGCATCGGGGATGGTTGTGCCAGAAAGTCGTCGTACAGTCCAACTCCCTAATTTCTGTAAAAGTATTTTAATGGGCGAGAAATGACTAATGGTTTCGACTTGCCGATTGCCAATCACAATATCAGCTCTCTTATCCAGGATAGGTTTTACGAGTTTTTCAATATCCCCACCAAAGTACTGATTGTCAGCATCGGTGTTTACGATAATATCTGCTCCAAGTTTGAGGGAATGGCTTATCCCAAAGATGAATGCCTTTGCCAGACCCTTGTTATTGGTCAACCTCAGGACGTGATGTGCACCATGTTCTTTTGCGAATTCTACCGTCCGGTCAGTGCTACCGTCATCTATGATCAATACTTCAATGTCATCTATTCCATTCAGAGATTTCGGTAAATCCTTCAAGGTTTCTGGAAGGGTTTGCTCTTCGTTTAAACAGGGAATTTGAATAATAAGTTTCATAGCATAGATTCAGCTAGTTTTTTTTTGATGAATGGTTGTCTAGTCTATAGACAGTAACCTTATCGGTATTGGTGGAAGAAGGTGAACGAAAAAGATGAATTTGTATGTCGTAGGTATTATTGACACGCATCGAAGGAACATTGAGCTCTATCTTGGAGTAGGGGGACTTACTTAGAATTTCCCGAAGATTCCGGGCTATTTTTGAAGACGAGTTTTCTTTGACGGTTTCCCTATAATCTCCTCGAAGAACAATCCAGTCAGGCGCATCTTGTGCTTTTATGTCATCTCGGTGAATGACTTTCATCCCAGTATAATAGGCCAAAGATTCAGGCTCATTATCAATATAGCATGACTCTCCTGAGTTACCATTTATTTTAAAGAAAGAAACAATTTCGTCAAGCGGCCCTTGATAATCATGGCTAACTTCATATATGTAATCGAAGTAAACTGATTTGAATTTAATTTCTCGCATTAAGGTGTCATAAGCATTTCCCAAGTAGGGGCTTTTCTGGAACCAGTTGGGGCGATCTTTTACTATCGATTTTAATGGAAAAAAAAGGCAAATATGAACCAAGTTGGAGGTAATGAGAAGAGTCACTAACAGACTCTGTGCTAAAAGGTATTTTGGAAAAATGTTTGCGATCAAAATGGCTAAAAGAAGGAAAAATAGGGGAAAGCTAGCACTTATGTATTGTTGGATCGGCATGGCGTGAGGCAGGGCTGTCAGCAATACGGTTAGAATGCACAGCAAAAGAAGGCTAACTTGTTTGGTAAAAGGCCTAAGTTGTCTTAAAAAAAGCAAAGGTATCAAAATAAAAGGAAAGATATAATTGTTTACTTGGAACAGGAACCCTAAAAACCTTTTAATGTAACCATGCCATGATAGGTCAATTAGCCTACTCCAGGAAGCGAGGTGCTGGGTAACTTTTGAGAACATGGGAGAGATGAAGATAAGCCAGGGAATGCAGAAAATTCCAGTGATCCCAGCAGCCCAGGCGGCCCGTTGTCGGTTCTCAGGTATAGTTTCCTTGTAGTGAATAAAAAAATGAATTAATACCCCTACGATCATCCCGGCAAACTCCACATACATGGTATGAAAAAATATTATAGAAACCACTGTTAGTGGTAAGGGGTTCCATTTTTTATTTTTGTATATATCTATGTAAAAGCTCAAGAGTAGGACCGAGAGCAAAATGGGGAGCCCCACATATCGTGCGGTGCGAAAATAAATCAAGGCAGGTATAGAGGAGGCGAGTAAAAAAGCAGCCAAAAAAGCAATAAATTGTCGACCAGTGAATTTAAGGGCGAACCGGTATAAAAAAATAACGGAAAGTACACCGCATAAGGCGAAAGGGAGCCGAGCTGCAAAAGTGGTTTGGCCAAAAAGAGACAAAGAAAATGCTTGGATGTAATACGGAATCCAAGGGCGGTAAACAAATAAGCCGTCATGGGCATCGGCCCATAACAAAGTGTAATTGATCCCATCAGAGTGTCTGGGAAAACCGAATTTGAGGAGATTTGTGGTAATGAAGGTGTCATTGCCTTCATCTACTTGCAGAACGTTGTCACCAAGGCCAAGAAAAATCATTAAGGCCGAATAAATAGTCAAGAAAAAAAGCGGAAAATACTTAAATAGAGAGGGTTTAAGAGGATCCATAGACTAGCTTTTCAATGCAAAAGCGATATGAAAAAAGCTTAAGTGATTATGGATTATATTCGATAAGTAATAGAATTTAAAATAAATTACGTGATCGGTTCCTGTGATCCTTCTAGTTTTCCACAAACGAACTATTTTCTCTCCTCTTACCCTATACGTTTGTTGACCATGGTGACTACTGAAAAAAATTATACGAGCCAGGCAATACCTTCTACGAAGGCTAGTTTTTTCTTTAGCCAGAAGCCCGACAAAAAAGAAGTCACTCCAAAAATATCAGTCGTGATTCTGGCCTATCGAAGCGGCGAAGGGATCCGTAACTTCATTGAATCTATGATTCAATCCCTGGAAACACATGAGCCGGATTGGGAAATCATCCTTGTTGCCAATCACTTCGTGGATGATGGCGATCCGACACCATGTATTGTGAATGAAATAGCCCAGAGTCACCCTCGGATTCGTACTGTGACCCGCATCAAAGAAGGTATGATGGGATGGGATATGAAAAGTGGTCTGGAAGCCGCCACGGGACGGATACTCGCAGTGATTGATGGAGACGGCCAGATGCCCTTCGAAAATGTAATTGATGTTTACAAAAAACTCAGAGACGAAGATCTGGATCTGGTTAAAACGTTTCGAACTCAACGCAGTGATGGTCTCTATCGAAAAACTATTTCCGTAGTGTATAATATTATTTTTAATATTTTATTTCCTGGTCTCAAAAGCAGGGACATCAATTCAAAGCCAAAAATCATCACCCGCGAAGTTTACGATCGCATGAATCTAAAGTCTAATGGTTGGTTTATAGATGCAGAGATTATGATTCAAGCAGGAAAAATGAATCTAAAAATTGGTGAAATTCCTACCGTATTTCACCGAATCGATTTTCGTCCCTCGTTTATCAAATTCAGGTCTGTTTGGGAGTTTTGTGTAAATCTTCTCTGGTATCGTTTTTTCAACAGGCCCATGATATAAATAGGAGGCGGAGTCCATTGCAAAAAGATTCCATTATCCTTCCGATAAAGGCTTTCCTCAAACAATACCCAAGGCTAACTCGTTTTCTTGCCAATTACGTCGACCATTTCTATGAGGATTACTCTGCTTACAAGGTATTTCTTCAAAGTAATAGAGAAAAGACGTATAAACTGAATTTAGGGTCGGGAGCAGATTCTGTCGCAGATAATTTTCTGAATGTGGATTACTCTCATTTGAGAGGTGTTTCTCTGCGTGCAGATGTACACCACCTTCCATTTCTGGGGGGATCGATCGATGCGGTACAGTGCATGCAGTTAATAGAGCATGTTAAAAATCCAGAGCGAATGATAGGAGAAATTCATGATGCTTTAAAACCGGGAGGGGAAATCTTTCTTACGGCACCCTTCATGTATCCTTATCATGAAGCTCCGATCGATTTAAATCGATGGAGTCAGGAGGGGCTTCGGAGCCTTATGAAAGAGTTTTCTCCTATCCAGATGGGTGTCCTTGGAGGCCCTACCGCTACCCTTGTTGAGGCTTTTCACGGGTGGCTATCTATTCTTTTTTCTTTCAATTCAGATAAGTTATACCAGACCATTTATCTTTTGTTACTTCCTTTTTTGAAGCCTTTGAAAATAATCGATCGAGTTTTTTTAAATAAATACAGCAGTTCTCATCGACTGGCAGCAATGGTTTATTTTTATG
The DNA here is from genome assembly GCA_023271875.1 of Nitrospinaceae bacterium. Taxonomy (GTDB): domain Bacteria; phylum Nitrospinota; class Nitrospinia; order Nitrospinales; family VA-1; genus Nitromaritima. Next base: position 48,932 of record JALPWY010000002.1, read on the forward strand.
GAAAAAAAAGGGACAGTTGTAGTCAATGATATTGCCAACAAAACTCTCCTTATCAAAAATCACAAATACGCTGCTGGTCACCGGGGCTTCCAGCGAAATGGGAAGCGCTCTCATTCGGCAACTGTTAAATAATTCTGACTTAAAAATCAGGGCGATGGTTCACCGCTCTTTGGTGAATGTTTCTGGCTGTGAAATAAGGCCGGGCAATCTAAAAAATAAGGGCTTGTTGGTTCGGGCTCTCTCTGGGGTTGATACAGTGGTTCATATGGCGGCACTGACCAAAAGTACAAGAGAGTCAGATTATTTTGAAGTCAACGTTAGCGGAACCAAAAATCTTATAGATGCCTGTTTAGAGAGTGGGGTAAAAAAAATCATATATATCAGTTCTTCAGCGGCCTCGTTGAATGGAGGAGGGTATTCTCGCAGTAAACTGGAAGCGGAGCAATCGATTAAGAAATCTGGAATGAAGTGGTTGATTCTACGTCCGTCGGAAGTGTATGGTCAAAGGGGGGGTGATTCCATCAATCGGCTGATTCGTTGGATTCAAAGATACATCTTTGTTCCTGTGATAGGTACCGGGACATGTAAACTCAGTCCGGTGTTCATTGACGATGTGGTATCCGCAATAGCGTCCTCTATTTTTAATAAAGAACTTGAAAATGAAACCATAGTTTTGGCTGGCCCTGAAGAGTTGACTTATGATGATTTAGTAGATCGTGTCGCAGCATATTTTGGGGTGAAAAGGTTCAAACTGCATTTACCAGCAGGCCTTATCAGGTTTTGCATAACTGTAATGCTAAAGTTAGGAATGAATATTTTGGTGCCAGATCAAATTTCACGACTCCTTTGTAACAAATCGTTCAGTATAGATCTTGCCAAGGAGAAGTTAGATTATTCACCTCGCGTTCTGGAAGAGGGGATAAACAATACTACCGCCAGTAATGACTAGGAACTTTGTTAAAGCGATTGGTACAGATCCAAATACTGTTTGATAATTTCTTCCCACCCGTAAAGACTACGCACTCTTTCTCTTACGACTTTTCCCATTTCTTTACGCAGGCTTAGGTCGGTGAGTTGAGTGATACGGTCCGTCAATTCTTGGTCGTCACCGTTGAAAAGAAAACCGGTTTTGTTGTCCGTGATTATTTCCTGGGCAACGCCAACGGGTGTTGAGATTATAGGCAAGCCAGCCGCAGCCGCTTCAAGAATCGGTTGCCCAAAATTTTCATAAAGAGAAGGATATACAAAAATATCTCCCTTGCTATACCAGTTGAAAAGTTCATCTTGTGCCACGGGTCCAATGAAGGTAACTCGGTCATTAATATTTAAGGATCCGCATAATTTCTTTAATTCATCCAGATATCCCGACCTTGACAGGCTGGATGTCTTCTCCTCTCCGCCCACAAGGGTGAGATAGAAAGGAATAGATAGCTTTGCGACTGCTTGAAGAAGTATTTCAATCCGGCGGACACGGGCGATTCTTCCTACAAAAAGAATATTTATCGAATCCTCGTTTTGTCTAACCGGTTTATTCATATAGTCATCAACGTCAATTCCCATAGGAATCACATGCAGTTTATCTTTTTTGATCCCAAACTCGATCGCGTCTTCGTATTCAAGCTTTGAAGAGACAACCACCGCGTCTGCACTTTTCGCAGAGGCTTTAAAGGTCAATGCGTCGTATAGTTTGTAAGGGGTATGCTGGTTGCTGGGAAGGTATTTTTTATACCCAAGAAGCGAGCCGTGGGTATTTAAAACTTTTGGCTTTCTTTTTAATTTGGCAAAAAAAAACCACAGTCCGTTTGAAAATTCCGATAATTGTGCGCGTGTAGAATGTCAAAGTTGTTCAGGTGTGGGATCATTCCAGGGGTTACGGTGTAACGCATAAAACGGAACCACTCCGGTATACGAGTTACCTTAATATCATCTATTGTTTCAAGAGAGGGTAGATGTGGGTCGATATCAGAGTATGAGGTCAAAACAGGTGATTTGACGTTGTGTGAGTGTAAGCGACGAGAGATTTGAAACGCCTGATTCACAGGCCCACATACGTAGGGCAAAAAAGTTTCTATGGTTCTGAGTACGATCAAAGTTTTTCCAATTTTGATTGGTTTCGCTCTAAAGAATCCAGACCGATTTGTTCTTCCAACGATTGTTTTTCGCTATGTAAAATCCCCATGTGCTGCGTCAAGGTTCTCACCTGGTTGGTCAGCGCAGAGATGCGGATAGAAAAATGAAGACAGATGGTCACCAAAAAGACCAGACCGAAGAAAAAAAGCGTCGAGGTGAACAGGGTAGCTCCGACCAGGTTCGAGACCCAAACCAGGAGGCCCTCTGAAATAGAAAGAATTAACATCATGGACCCAGCTATTAGCCATCCCATGGAGTATTCTTCACTCAAGTGCCGTCGCCTGACGAGCTCAAACACGTAAGCTACAAGGAAAATACAGATCAGAATCGCAATTATCCTAATTCGTGGTGGCATAATTTTAGATCCGTGGTTTTTTTCTCAAAAGAGTAACAAATATTGACAGAAACATTTTAAACACATAATAAATAGATTGGGGACCATCGTGCATAGATTTTTCAATTTTGCTTGGGTGCATCTTTACAGGAATTTCACGGATTGTGAACCCACATCGGCTAAGCATGATCAAAAAATCCGCGTCTGGATAATCGGGTGGATAATAATCACTGGCAACAAAGTCAATAGCCTTCCCCTTGACTGCTTGAAACCCAGAGGTCGGGTCCGAGACTATTTCTTGGCAAAACAAGGATGCCAGCTTCCCGAAGACAAACATCCCAACCCGCTTCGCTATGGATGTTTGATAGGTGTTTTGTCCCAGAAAACGAGAACCGATGACTACATCCACATCGCTACTATTAACCGTACTTAATAAATCCTGAATACATGCAGGGTCATGCTGACCGTCCGCATCCATTTGAACCACTATGGAGTAGTTATGTTTGCGTGCATAAAGATATCCGGTTTGTAAGGCAACACCATAGCCGGAGTTATATGGAAGTGAAATTACTCGCACCCCATGTTCTTCTGCGATTTGTGCAGTTTGGTCTACGGAACCATCATTGACAACAAGAATCGGAATTTCCGGGGCATTTTGTTTCACATCCTCAAGAACTTGACCAATACTGGCTTCTTCATTAAAAGATGGTATGACAATAAGGATTTTGTGACGATCGCCCAGAGGTACTTTCCGGTGCAAAGATGCTGGTGGTTCCTCTGACAAAAAATCCAGAGAAACACTTCGCCCCGTAATCCATTCGGTTTGTTTCTGTTTGAGCTGATTCAATTGGTTGGTCCACTATTGTTGAGGTAGGTCAATTCTTTCTAATTACCGCCTTGCCCGTAGAAAATCCTCACCACAGGAAAAACTCTTCTACCCATCTATGGATAGAACGGGTTATGAGCGAATAAACTTAACACTGCTTAGGCTTTTATTGTAGTAGATTTGTAAGTTATTATAAAAATTATGGTTATTGTGTTTTGTGGGGGATGGGATGGCATAGGCAAAACAGTTCTTTTGGTGACCTTTTGGGCTCAATTGATTGGAGTGGTTTTGACAGAAGTTTTTTAGCAGTTTCTTGATGGGTTTATGGCTATGAAACGATTGTTTGGGTTGTCTTGGTGAGCACACAATCATGGTGGTGTAGAAATTTTTCTAGCAATGAGTAGACGGTACGAGGGGATTTTTTTCTCCACCTTTACATCTTTGGAATAGAACTGTTAAAATCCTTTATTACGTAGAATTTTGGGGGTCCCTTGATTCATGAATGAAAAGACGTTGGCCATTGCCTTGTTCACTATTCTGGGAATAGGATTTGTGGGGGTCCTGTTTGTTGTATTTCCATGGATTTTCAGCCATGGTTTTTCAAACTGGGCACAGACGTTGATTGATGATGGTTTGATCATCGTTTGCTTAATCATGCTCGTGTACGGTTTTTATATGAATACCAGGATGCACTGAATCAATATTGTTTCAGGGTGTACTTCCTGCCATGTTTCACAATGAAAACTTCTTTGGGCACCGTATTTTTTGGTAGAGCAGCCAAAATAACATGAGTGTCAAACTCGTGCCACAGGCTCCGAGAGCCCATTCCTCTATATAAAAAGTAACCGCGAGATTAAACAGCAGAACCCCAAAATAGAGTGCTGGACCGAGCAAAGCCTGTGCAGGGAATTCTTGTTCTTTGTAAGGTAATATTTGATCTAGGTATCCGTCCAACCGGGTGAAACTGTAAAGAATGGATGCGCCTACCAGTAACCACCCAAAAAAATTGGTGAGGGGAATGTTGAAATACTCTCCTTGCTCCTTGTAGGTGTAAATCTTTCCCAGGAACCATCGATCCCCCTGGAATGCGATCGGGTCGATGATGACATCCATCAACATGAAAAATATTGCTCCTGAAAATACCACCCTCAGCGACTTTCTAACGCGAGCACTTTCTACCAACCGTATATTCCACCGATCTATTTTTAGGGGGGACCACATAAAAAGGGCCATCGTATAGGCCACGTAAGCAAGGAAAGAGTAGGATAATGAGTCCATGAAGGGGACGTTGGATAACCACAGCTCCTGGCCCCTAGTTGTTTCTATGTATTCATAGAACCCATAGGGAAACCCGATTCGAGTCGATGAATATTCCGATAGAAAAGCAATGGTATAAGCCAGTAGGGTAAAAACGATGGAACGTACCAGTCCCATGTTGAGTATGGCAATGGTTAAATAGATAGCAAGAAATACGAAGACATAAGGACGAAGTACAATAGTTCCCAAGAGTAATGTCGGCCACTCCATATAGTTTTCTCAGCGTGTTAGGTAGTTGTTGTCTTTAAACCAGTCCACCGACTGCCTTAATGCATTTTCGACGGGGCTCTGCGCAAGCCCAAGTTTCTGGACGGCTTTGGATGAATCAAAATACATGAAATACTTGGCCATTTTTACTCCGGCCAAGGGGACTGCGGGCGGTTTCCCGGTCAAATGATTTGACACCATTTCGCAAGCCCAGCCGGCGCTCAATGCCACCCAGAAGGGCATTTTGATACGGGGTGCTTTGAGACCGGTAATCTTTTCCAGGGTGACCAGGATATCAAGTAAAGACATGTTCTGGTTGCCGAGGATGTATCGCTCTCCCGGGACCCCTTTTTGTTCTGCAAGGATATGGCCCCTGGCGCAATCTTTTACATCAATGAGGTTAAGGCCGGTATCGAGATAGGCGGGCATCTCACGGTTTAGGAAATCCAGTATGATTTTCCCCGTGGGTGTGGGCTTGATGTCTCTTGGGCCTACCGGTGTGCTTGGGTTGACAATGACCACGGGCAGACCACCGCGGAAAAACTCCAAGGCCACCTGCTCTGCCTGGTATTTCGATTTTTTGTAGTCGTTGGATAAAGTGGTTTGGTTGAAAAAAGTGTTTTCGGTTGCCGGGGTCGTGTCTTCGTTGAGTCCGATGCAGCCCACAGTACTTGTGTACACGATTTTTTCAAGACCCTTCTCCTTGGTTGCCTGAAGAATGTTTCGGGTTCCCTCCACATTGATTTCATATATGAGTTGTTGGTCACGATTCCATAAGCTGTAATAAGCAGCGACGTGGTACAAAATATCGCAGCCGTTTAAGGCAGACCGAATCGATTCGGAATCTCTAAGATCACCATAAGCGATCTCTACATCCAGCCCATCGATATTTGCTGTATCGGCATCCTTTCGAATCAGGAGTTTTACTTCACGGCCGTCGTCAAGCAGCTCGCGTAAAACAGCAGAACCCAGGAATCCAGTGGAGCCGGTGATAAGAGTTTTCATTATTAAAAAAGAAGGCTGATTGATAAAAAATGGAAGACCTTGAAAACAAATACGACCTCACTTGACGATACATCATGACTTGGTCAAGGAAGTTTCCAGGAATTCAAACACCAAGTATGATAGAGGGAATGGTAGTTAAATAAAGATTTTTATTGCTGATTTTTTTCGTAAACCAGACAAGTAACTTTTGAGTTGTTTTTCTGTCTCCAGTTTTAATAGGTGGTTGAGTATGTCTGGTTTCACCTCGTCTAACGCGATTAAGTGGCTTTCTTTTTTTTCCGTCAACTGAATGATGTGAAACCCGAGAGAGCTTTCAATGACACTACTTATCTCCCCAACCTTTAGCTCTACCATGGCACTTGAAACTTCAGGGAGTGTCTGGTTTTTCATCATAAAGCCCAGATCGCCTCCTTTTACTGAGGTCTTGGGATCTTCAGAAAATTCTTTTGCGACACTTGCAAACGGCTTCCCTTTTTTTAGAGCTAATAAAGCCAGATTAATTTTTTTTCGGGCCTCGTTTTTGACCCAGTCGATGATCTCCCTTGCCTTCGCCCGGTCCTTTTTTGATTCGGCTTGCCCGTCGCCGGGGTCAGGAATAGAAACGTAGATGTGGCTGATCTTAAAAGTTTCCGGTTTGATGAAGGTAGCTTTATTTTTATCATAAAAAGATTTCACCTTATCATCGATGACTTGAACCTTTGGCGCAATGTTGGTTCGAACAAACTCGTCTTTAACCAGAGTTTTTTTAATATTTTTTTTAAGAACATCGAAGGTGAGGCGCTGCGCGGCAAGTGCGGCAAGGAAAAGTTTTTTGTCCGGGAACTGGGATTGGATATGGTTGAGTTCACGGTCGATGGTAGCCGAATCGATATTGATATTTTGTTTGAGCCCCTCTTGATAAATCAGTTCATCATCAATGGCCTTCATTAAGAGGCCCTGTGCAATTTTTCCTTCATCTTCGGTTTCAATATTTTCCCCCTGCCGGTTTGCCAGCAGTCGGTAAGCAATCATCTCCCGTTTGAGCAATTCAGAGCTCAATTTAGTTCCATTTACCGAGGCAACGACTTTAGGGGCAGGTTTCCCATTGATAGTGAATTCCGATTTATTTTTAGCGAGCGCTATCCCAGAAAAAGCGATCAAAAAAGCTGAGGCGTATAGAAAATGGCGATTAATAAATGGGAATAGGCTCATCGTGGTTTTCTATTTCTTGAATGTGTATTGAAATTCAGAGTAAAAGATTGCTCATCGAGAAACATGGTCGGTTTAGGCTGTGTATGGTAAACCTCATGATAGATTTGGTCAAGAGGCTGATTCAAATTACTCAAGAAGATTTCTTTTTTTAGGAAGTGGAGGAGATTGGAGATCAGCTCTTACTAAACGGAGATAAAAAAAATCCCCGACTAGGACAATGCCTGAATCGGGGATTTCGAAAAGAAACTTGTTTGTTACTTAGAACTTCGTGTCAAGCATTACAAACATCCAGTCGGAATCGTCGTTTCCTGTTGAGCTAGTAGCTCCTGCGTTGACGTCTGATGCGCCTCCAGTGTTCATCATCGAAAAGGTATTAGAGGTCCAATAATGGGAATAACCCATTACTAGCTTGGTATTCGCATCATACTTGTGAATCAATACTAGATCTAACTCAGAACCCAAGTCTCGTTCCACCTGGCCATTTAAGATGGCATCGGAAGCAACATAGGTGTTTGCGTCACCGCCAGATGCGTCTACTGCGGTGTTGAACCAATGCATGTCAGCTTTTAACGTCCAACCAGGTTTTGGTGACATTTTAGTTTTTATAGCAAAATCTTCTAGACCTAAACCTCTTGTACCTTGATTAGCGGCATTTAGGTAAAAGTCTTGGAAACCATAAAACTTGTGACCGGTATCAGACAGGGTGTCAAAAGTCCCGTACTCAGTACCAGTTACATCGTCATCATCGGTTCCAGACAAACGATCGTACCAGAAGGTGATGGTTGGTTTCGCTTGAGCATTTTTAAAGGTTTTCCCTATGCGAATACCAAACATATCCGCACTTCTGTCGATGTCTGTACTATTGTTAACAGTAGTGCCATAACCTGACAAAGCATTTGCTGCTGCTCCAGCTTCACCAAACTGATGGTAGTACTCTACTCTGTAATCTATACCTCCTAGTTTGCCAGCTTGTCTCGCACCAATCGTATACCAAGTCATTTTGTCATCAGCCCCAGTGGTAGCTGTTCCATCCTCCGTCATAACGAAGTAAGCAGAAAGATTGCCGCCCATCACACCTTGTGTATTACCATGTAGAACGTACATATCCTCGTTCTGCTCGTTGCTATTGGCGACAGAGTCTGAATTTCTGCCAGCTATGTAAATAGCATTAATGGCGTGGTTTCCAGCTGCATGCGTTAAACGGATAGCATCCTTGGTCTCGCCACCTGTTGTCCATCCAGTGTGACCGAAAAGTCGGTGACCATCTAAAACGACTTCCTGACGACCAATTTTAGTAGTGAGACCTGTGTTAAAAAAGTTTTTAAAGGTCACAAAAGCTTGGTGGAATCCAACGTCGGACAGTTCGTCACTCGCCTGTGCAGCAGCACCAGCGCCAGTACCACCACCCTGAGATATACGTGTACCAGCTTCATAATCTGGTGTCGTACCCCAGACACCTACTGATTGGAACTGAAGGAAAGCGCTTGTGTTTGCATTAATGTTCGCCTTTGCGTTCAAACGGATTCGTGTATCAAATTGTTTTGCAGAATCATTTGCATCAACAGAATCTGAGTCACTTATGAATCTGGGTCTGACTTGACCGCTGAAGGACACATCCGCAGCCTGCGCAACCGTGGTCGCTACCATGAAGATAGCAACAGCAACTGTTAATATAAAGTTTCTTTTCATTTTTTTGTCTCCTCCAAAGTTTTACTAACAAGTTTCACTAAACTATAAACATTACTAACAATTATTACTAACAATTTCAGATTCTAACCAAATCTAAAAAAAGCAAGCTAAACTAAAAAAACATATTCGGTTAACCTTAAAAAAACCTAACGCAAGGCCCCGGAGCACTATAAAATAACTCCAGATGTTGCAAAATACACACTTACCGAGTCTACAATCTAGACGACTTTATCGCATTCGTGTAATTAAAGCAACATCTTTTTTAAATTTTTTTTAATGCACAGATGACCTGTTTTACCCGCTTAGAATACTCACTTCTGCCATAAGTAGGTGTAAATCGTACTTAAGGTCTTCCCGCCAAAACCACGTTTTTCCACAACGGTAGCCATATGCAAGCTTTCGGGACTGTTTTTTTGGGCTTTCAGAATGCCATACCCGGCAAGATACCCCTTTTGTTTCCTCATTTCAACGGATTTTTCAAACCCCTCCCTTGTGAGGTTGAGGAAGGCCATACGGCTATTTGGATCCACCACGACACCAGGCAGAAGGCTGCCTGCAGCCGACTCAATCTTCGGTAAGACAAGATAGCGTTTTGCTCCTTGGCGGATAAAGCTTAGCCTGCCTCTGTATTGGACTGGGTCGCCTACTCGAACAATCCCTGCAGCGTCTTCACTCACCCCTACCTCTATCAACCGCGGGTCACGCCCGTAGGATTCGTTAGACTGCACCAGGACTCGACCACTAGCGCTGTAGACTCGGAGGTACCCATCTTTGTCAAGCATTACGATTTCGTTCTTGCCGTCTTCATTGATATCTGCCAGGGTGAGTCCGTAGAGTATGAATTCTGTGCCATAAATCGTCGGGAGATTTAACTTTTTAGCAGGGAGATAACGGTCTTTCCTGAATTCCATCTTGCTTATAGGGCCGTGGAACGGGTCATTGTATCCGGGAGCCTGGGTCAGGAGAACGGGTTTTCTCCCAAATGGACGGATGATTCGGAAATACAATCTGACGTCATCCCAGATTTTTTGCAGTTTTTTCTTACCACGATGCGCTTCTAAAACAAAAGAGCTCAAATCATTTCCTAGATGATCAGCAACAAAAATCTCATCGCGCCCATTTTTATTAATATCTCCCACATCTACAGCCAGGAATGTATGGTTTCTGTTCTCTGCTTTGAATTGTGCTACTCGTTTTAGTCGGTTGTTTTTGTAGTCGTAAATGATCACACGGTTAGGCGTTATGACTACAAGTTCCTCACGTCCGTCGCCGTTTATATCGCCCACATCTAAATCTACAATCTTGAATAGAAATTCCTGTTTGCCAACGTATTTGACTAGCCCTTCTTTAGGGGGTAAAAAACTCCGCTGAACCTGATTTTCTCTGGGAGACGCCAGCTTTGCACGTTGGCCTGGCAGTTGCTCTGACAAAATTCTAGCTTGTTTTTCAAGTCGGCCTGTTCGAGCGGAGTAGAGCTTGTAGCTTATGACTAGTTTTTTCTTGATTGAACCGACACTTGAAACCAACAGGTAGTCTGCTTTGACTTGATCGCTCAGTTGATCCAGGTGCTTCGGTGTAAGCAGGCCCTGGACACTCAGGTTATTCTCCAACAGCCACAAGTCCAACTCGAAGGACGGGACCTGGAACCGGGGGTGACTTGCAAGTTTTTCTTCAAGCTGTATACGAAGGAGGTCACGATCGCTTGTTTTCTTCTTGGTTTCGATTCTCGGGGTCGCGACCACGAATGTAAGCTCGTTGAAAGGACTTCGAACCCCGTCGCTCGCTCGCGCGAGGGTGGTAGGGTCCATCAGTTTCGCTAGAGAAAAGTTTTGCCTGACCTCTATGATTTCAACCTCGCCCAGGTCGGTTTCCTTGCGACCGATCTTTTTTTTGCTGACCGGGTGGATGATATCCCTACCGAAACGGATGAGCTCCAACCGATCACCTTGCTTGATCGGTTGCCCCTGCTTGAGGTCCAGAGTCAGAATTTTCCGGTCAACGGAGACCACCACCCCCTCCAGAGGAGGAAACATAGAATCGATCTGGCTGACAATGCGGTCGAGACTCTCAGCGGAGGCACCTAAGACGGGTGTTGTTCCAAAAAACCAAAATACACACACAAGGACAAATGATAGGCTATGTTTTTTCATAAATCTTTACCAAATTATGAAGAGAAATTTCTGAATTATTCGAGCAGTTGTACGGTGACTTCGGTTCCCTCCGTCATTTCGGTCAACTCTAGGGGAAAGATGAGCAGTCCGTTTGCATTGACGGTGGACTTCAGGATTCCGGATCCTTGCTCCTGAGTCGGGTTGACCGTACATGCACCGTTTTCCCATTGTACGTAGGCACTTAGAAAATGCTGGCGTCCCGCTTTTTTGTGGATGGTGCGGGTCAGTTTGGCCTGAACCGACCGATGGCTCAACTGGGTCGCCCCCATCATTTTGCGGATGGAGGGTCGAACAAACTGCTCGAAGGACACGAAAGAGGATACCGGATTGCCAGGTAACCCGAATATCGGGACATCGTCTATTCTGCCAAAGGCCAAAGGTTTTCCAGGTTTCATCGCCACCTTCCAGAACAGCATCTCCTGCCCCATTTTTTTAAGGCTGGCCTTAACCAGGTCGTAGTCGCCCACCGAAACTCCGCCCGACGAGACCACCATATCGCATTGCAGCGCCCACTTGAATTTTTCCATCAAGTCCTCTTCGTTATCGCGCGCGATACCAAGATATGAAGGGGTGCCCCCCGCGGACTTGATCTGTGCTGCCAGCATATATCCGTTACTGTTATAAATGCAGGGTCCGCTCAGAGGGTCGTCCAGATCCATGATCTCATCACCGGTGGAAAGTATCGCCACGCTGGGGCGTCGTCCCACCAAAACAGAGGACCGCCCCACCACGGCCATCATCCCTATATGCGCTGGAAGAAGGTCGGCACCCTTTTTGATGACGGTCTCGCCTTCACGGACATCCTCACCCGCGTCACGAATGTTTTCTCGGGTTTCTGCCTTGTCCTTGACTTGAACACGGTTGCCATCGCGCTCGGTGTCCTCCTGCATGATCACCGAGTCGGCTCCTTCGGGGATAGGGGCTCCTGTCATGATGCGGACTGCCTGACCTGACTTTACTACCATCTCAGGAGTGTAGCCGGCTGCCAGGTCCTCTATGATATCCAAGGTTACCGGGGTATCTGGTGTCGCCGATTGAATATCGTTCGCGATGAGCGCGTAACCATCCATGGCCGAGTTGTCCATCGGTGGGTTGTTGCGTCGAGCCACGATATCCTCAGATAGGATGCGACCAAGCGCCTCGTTGATAGATACTTTCTCGGTTCCTTGAACCTCGATTTTTTCAAGAATGACTTTTCGTGCTTCGTCTACTTTGATTGAACTCATGATGGTTCCTTTTTTTGATACAGGACTATTCTTTTGTTCCTCTTCTCATAATCTTCCGTTGTGTTGATGTTCATAAACTTTGACCGGTCTGCTTCGTCGATCTTTAATTTTTTAAATGGGAGTGCCTCAATAATCCTGGACATGGAAAGCTCTCGTCTTGACATGGCTTCAAAAAGAGGAACAATGAATTTTGGTTCGTAAATGGCGCACATAGGCTCATAACCGAAACGGCCTTTTTGAACATAGCAGGTACCATATCTTAATGGGTCTCGCTCTTGAAATATTCTCTCGAAATCATCTGCCTTTAAAAAGGGCATATCGCATGCGGTTATCATCCACGCCTTATCCGGAAACTGCCCCATTAAAGTAGCTAAACCACCTACCGGTCCCATGTTAATATGCTCGTCGTTAATACGCTCGACATTTTTGATCGTGGATAATGAACTCATATCCAGATCGGCCCGCGAGGAAAGAAATATTTTGTTACAAAATTTGCTCAATAGTTTGACCGCCTTCTCTGTTCCCGATACACCATCGTAGGTGAGCGAAAACTTTGGTTTCCCCATTCGCGTGCTTTGACCTCCTACAAAAACAGCTCCAAAAAGTTCGCTGGCACAGTTTTTAAAGTGCCCATTGACGAAATCAAAAATTTTTTCCACCTCGTCCCGGTGGAATAGGGGGATCCCCCGCTCAATAAATGGCTCCAGCGCCCCTACCCCCTGATGGACAATGGCACGAATGCCCTGGCTGTCAGGGGGAATGGGCAGTTTGCCTGCGGCATCAAGAAACACAATTTTGTTGAATGGAGACTGCTTGTATCCTTCGATCAGGATGCAGTCACAGCGTTCTAAGGCATGCGTGATTGTGAGTTGCTTGAAATCATTATCTGCAAGAACTCCAAAGTGGGTCGGATCATTGATCGCCACAATTCCGGCGCCAGCTTCACGAACACGCGCGGTGTCTTTCCCGGTTTTGTCCATCTTAAACCGGTGCGAATCGTGCTTGTAATAACCAACACGGATATTTTCTTCCCGGAAGCGTGCCACCAGCCGCTCGACCAGGGTAGTTTTGCCCACACCGGAAAAGCCAGCAAAACACAAAAACGGAGCTTTGAACTGTTCCCAATAACTGTCCATAAGACCTAGTATTAGACCGCCATAATCCGAGCAGGTACCCCCTTGATCAGGCGACAGGCTTATATAAATGATTAAAAAATATAGATTTAGACATTATTTCCGATCGTTATGTTTCTGTCAACCGTTTATGTAGTCCGATACAGAAACTTGATGAGGGTTGTTTTTTCGTCAAGATCATGGTTGCACTTTAAAAAATACTTATGACATTTAACATTGACCACTCATCAGGTAAAGTCTCGATAGTTTACCCACACCAAAATAAATTGACCCTACAATTAAGCAGATACGGTATTACCCGGTAGTTCACCTATTTTGTAGAATCGATGTCAAACTCGTTCACTCTTCACCGAAAGAATACATTCGTCTTGAGTGCATCTGATAAAAATTTGATTGCTAAGGAGCTCGTAGTACTTTTTCCATTTCAAGGGGGGGCACTTATTGCTAGAATCGTCAGGCAGGTAATTACAGATGTTTTAGTTTTATTAGTTTGTCTCCTTAAAGCCCGGTTTTCTTTGAGCTTTGAAAATTTTCCTAGCCCAGTAACTAATTTTCTTCCACCACTCGATGCCCCTTGCAAATGAAGTTACAAGTTAGCACTTCGAAAGCAATGATTTTACTGTTTTTTCTAGCGGTTTGCTTGCGTCTGCCTACCCTTGGGAGTGTTCTTTCTGGTGATGAGGCGACAACTTTTCTCATGCACGCTGGGTCTTCCTGGGAGAGTTTGTTTTTAAGTTATCTGGGGCCCAATCAGCACACGCTATTTTCAGTTTTGTCAAATTTGATGATGGAAATATTTGGTGACAGCGAAGTAGCTTTTCGCCTGCCATCAATGATGGCGGGGTCTTTAGCTGTTCCACTTACTGTTTTGATCGGGAAACGCTTAACAGGATCGATAGCAGTAGGTTGGATTGCAGGTATCTTGATGGCTTTTTCCGCGTCCAACATCCTTTGGTCTCAGGTGGGGCGTGGGTACTCTCTAACCATTTGCCTTTCCTTGGCGGTGATTTTTTTTACTTTAAAAGGAGAAGATGATTTTTCACGTTGGAGTTGGAGGTGTGGACTTGCTTTGTCAGGTTTGGCGATGGTATTGACTCTCCCGAGCAACGTATATTTTCTTCTTGGATGTGCGGTCGCGTTTTTTGTTCGCTTTCACATGATAACCAAACCAAGTAAGTCATCTTATCTCAAGGAAAAGGCGAAGAGCTTCGTTCCATGGGCGATTTTGTTTTCGCTGGTCTTGGTTTATTTTTTTCTGAACTTGTCCGATCTGCAACGCGGGGTAAAAATATATAAAGAATACGCGCGTCTACTTGAAGGACTGGAAAACCTTGCTTTCACGCCAGCCCGAATTATTGGGATATTTGAAAACTTGATATCACCCTGGGGTCTTTGGGCCTACTTATTATTTTTTATTGGTTGGGGGGGATTGAAAGGTGAGCGTGTTCTCCAACTATTTTTCATACTGATCGTCCCAATCGGCTTTGCTTGGTCTTCTGAGCTTTTGGGACCGCCACGGTCCTATATTTACTTGTTGCCACTGGTATTAATGCTGATGGCAAATGGAACCTTGATTTTGAGTCGAGTGTTGAGTGGCTGGTTTACATGGTCACACATGAAAGAGGTTACAGTTGTTTTGGTTGCCGTTGGGTTTCTTTGGTCCCCAATCACGAATCTTAAGGGTTATTACCCGTCTCGACTGGGAAATACTTACGCCTCGATCAATGAGGCCAAACAGGTGAGCGAATATATAACGAGGGAAACGACACCCCACCAAATGGTTGTATTTTCATTTGATGATAGGGTTTTACGTTTCTTCGTTGAGGAGCAGGTGGCCAAGAAAATGGCTCAGATATTCACGGAAGAAAACTTGGATGGGTTGCTCTTTATTGGGCATAAAGATATCGCACCTAAAAACCTGCCCCTGGTAGGTTTGGTTAAGGCTTCCCCACTGTCTGACCATTCATTTGTCTTGGTGCAGGAAATTGGAGATCTTCGCGTTTACAAGCTGGACGTTCAAGCGGTATCTCTGTTTACCACGGGCAGTGCCCCTGATGTTCAGTCACGATTCGATTTGGAAAAACATTCCAGGCTTGAGGTAACGACAATGCCTTCCCCGTGGACTGGAGATCGTCGAATGTTGGTTATTCAAAAAAACGGGGAAACCGACTTCCTTTTTAAATCACATCAATCCAAGTTACTGGAAAGTGAAGGTAAAACAGGCTATCTATTGTCGGTGTTTGGTAGAAAACTTGACCAGAGCTCGATTGCTGGAATTCTCAGGAGCGGAAAGGGGGAGGCCAGCATGGTGTTTTTGAACTACATGTCGGGTATTTTCCGGGAAGAAGGTCAGCTTGACTGGTTTCCCGTGCATCCTTATTATAATTTTAGACCGGTTCCCGATAATTTGGAGCCGTTTTGGCGGATCGAGTTTTCAATCATGGCATTACATAATGGGGGGCAGGAAATTAGGGAGGCTTTTAGTCTTAAGGATCGTATGAGCTATTTTGATGGGTTTCACTCCTATTTGCTTTACCCCGAGTCTTAAAGAGGTGCAGGCGGACTCTTGGTTGTCAGGATCGAGAAAAGTCCGGTTACCTTCAGCATTTTTTCTGGAAACTAGACGGCGGTCATGAGTTTGTGGAGGAGTATGAGACTGTCTTCGGGGGGGGCTACCCTGATGATCCCTTTGTGATACCGCATTTTCGAATTCATTGTGAAGAGAGTTTTCTAAACGATATCATTTAAAACTTACTTGGTTTGACAATCATTTGTCTATTGCTTTAGTATATTTTTTTCGTCACGACTTTAAAATGATTGTTTCTCAAACAGGGGGCATACAACTTGGCTTCCATTTGATTCCATTGTCCCTGTAATCCAAAAATTAAGGAAATTAAACGATGAAAGCTTTGACCCGAAACCTAGTGGTTGTTTTATTGAGCACGCTATTGTTAACGGCTGTAGTATCGGCCCAGGAGATTGCGCTAATTGAAACCAAATTCGGGAAGATAGAAATCCAATTTTTTAAAGACAAAGCACCCGGTCATGTAAAAAACTTTAAAGATTTAGCCAAGAAAGGGTTTTATGATGGGACTATTTTCCATCGAGTAATCCCCGGTTTCATGATCCAGGGAGGCGACCCTAATACCAAAAGTAACGACCGCTCGACCCACGGAATGGGCGGGCCAGGGTATTCTATCAATGCTGAGTTCAATGATACCCCGCATAAAAGGGGTATTCTTTCTATGGCGCGTTCTCAAGATCCTAATAGCGCGGGCTCACAGTTTTTTATAGTGGTGAAGGATGCAGCTTTTCTTAATGGGAAGTATACCGCTTTTGGCAAAGTTCTATCGGGAATGGATGTGGCAGATAAAATAGTCAACTCCCCCCGTGACCCAGGAGATAACCCGAACGAACGGATTGAAATGAAGGTGAAAGTTATAAACCGATAGTCATTATCAAGGTATGATTTGTTGTCTTAATATTAGGAGTTATCATGTCTAATGAGATTGCAGTAATAGAAACATCACTTGGAAATATAGAGTTTGAGCTTTTGGAAGATGTAGCTCCCGGGCATGTTCAAAACTTTAAGGATCTGGCAAATAGCGATTTTTACAATGGCACTATTTTTCATCGGGTAATACCCGGATTCATGGTTCAGGGTGGGGATCCGAATACCAAAAGCGATGATCGCTCGTCTCATGGGATGGGCGGCCCAGGGCATACCATCAAAGCCGAGTTTAATGATGAACCCCATGTAAGAGGAATCGTATCTATGGCGCGTTCGCAGGATCCGGATAGCGCCGGATCACAATTTTTTGTGGTGGTAAAAGATTCGGATTTCCTCGATGGTCAATACACAGCCTTTGGGAGAGTGATCGCTGGTATGGATGTTGCGGACAAGATTGTCGACTCTCCGAGAGATGACCGGGACAATCCGATCGATCGTATTGAAATGAAGGTAACTATAGAATCTCGCTGAGAAACGGTTTGTATTTAATTTTGGATTAAAAAAATTATGGAACAAGAATTTAAGCTCAGTGTTTATGAAATCATGCAAGACCCAAACCCATCCGGACGTACCTCTGAGGATGGTTCTCCTGCGGGGGACACGATCCGAAAACTTATCTTGGATAATTGGGATAAATATGAAAAGGTGAGTGTTTATTTTGATGGTGTTATGCAGATGACCCGACCATTTTGCGATGAAGCATTCGGGAAAATTATGGAAGAACACAGCCTCGAAGAGTTCAATGATAAAATTCACTTCCCGGACTCTAATGATCGCATCGTTAAACAATTAAACGATGCGATCAAAATTAGGATGAAAATTATCAAATCCAAGAAAGAGAGGGAGGACTTGGCGGGGTGATTAAGTATTTTTTTTGTTTTTTGCGAGCAGAGTGAACTACCTGGTTTTAGTTATTTTTTCCACTTCATCAATCACTGCCTGAGCAAAGGCCTCGGCTATAGAGCTATCTTTCCCCATTACAAGCCTTTCATGGATGATTAAATCTTCATCGCTTAAAAGAGCCTTACCCTTCTCAAGAATTTTAAGGAATGGTTTTTTTGCTATGTTTTCGTTTACAGGGACTTCCAAGGCTTCTACTAGATTAGCTTCAGCAAGACACCCAAGGCCTTGGCCTATCGCGGCAACTACAAACTCACTTTTGTGGCGATCAGTGATTAGCAGGCGGGTTATTTTATCTTCCCAGAGGTAAATTCGAGCTCCAGAACCGCCCACAACGACCACTCCTTGAAACACAGCCTTGACTTGTCTTGTCCCGGTTCCACCCGTAACGTAACTATCCCCTGTAATTCCTTCCATACAATCGACAATCAGGCGGTCTGGCATACGCCGCCCTGTTTTCATTCCCACGGCCTCCTTCATCTTTGCCGAGGCGACGATAATGTTGGCATCTTCGCTTTTAAAACGCTCATAGGGGATTTCTAGTTCTTCCTCATCGTAATAATCTTTGGGTATGATTATTAAAATATTTTTCCCGCTCAAACGTCCCATAAAACAAGAACTCCTTTATGCAAAATTGAACTTAAGGTTAAGTTTCCTCTATGTCAGATAAAACTTTGTAACCAAAGTACGCCTAGGTCTGCTGCATGTGTGGGCATGCGCGGGTCTACTTGGGGCAGGGATCAAAGGTTTGCGTATGCATCTGACGAGGAGATTTTTCAACTTAGGAAACCAAGGTTTTCATTGAATACTCCCTTGGGAATATCATGTGAGCCTCTTCATAATCGTCGAACCAGTAGGCATCCGGATTTGAGTCAAATACAAGGAACTTTCCATCATTTTCAATATCTACCGATCGGTTATATTTAAAGAAAACCTGACCATCTGACATCCCCACCATCTCAACTTTGCCGGTTTCATGTGACATGACTAACCGGGATCTTTTGGCAAGCCCCGAGCATTTTTTTCGCGCCTCCTCAAAAATTTTATATCCTTCTTCAACAGGAATGGCAAAAGGTTCATTTCCTAGTGTTGGCCGGCATAGGAAAACATAATAGGGTGGGACCCCGATAAAGGACAACCGGTTGAACAATTCTGCCAAGATATCTGGATCATCATTTACGCCTTTTATCAATGGGGTTTGGTTGACGACGATCGCTCCAGACTGCATCAACATATTCAGGCCCTTCACGGCAACCTCAGTCAGTTCTCTTGGGTGATTAAAATGAGCCATGATATAAATTTTCTTTTCATCAGTGCTGTAGGTTTTAATCATCTCGTGTAATGAGGGATCATTGAGGATTTTATATGGGTTGAACGCAGGGATCTTGGTTCCGATACGGATGATTTTGACATGGTCGATTTCACGAATTTGCTGGATGATCGGCTCCAACTTGCTGGTCGACATAATCATAGGGTCCCCGCCGGTCAGCAAAACGTTGGTTATCTCAGGATGTTCACGGATATATTCAAGGCCCTCGGTAATGTCTTTCGTGACCTCATCGTTTTCATCCATAAATAACCGCTTGCGGAAGCAAAACCGACAATAGGCCGCACAAACTTCGTTGACAAGAAGAAGGGCGGTAGAGGTGTATTTATGCTCCAGGCCCTTGACTTTGGTGTATTTTTCCTCATTGGAGGCATCTAATTGTCCCCAGTCATCGAGTTCCCGAACATCGGGCATTACAATACGTCGGATAGGGTCATTTGGGTCATTCCAGTCTATAAGTGATTGATAGTAGTCATTAGTTCTAAAAACGAACTCTTCACTGACTTTTTCTAAATCGCTTCTTTCGATTTCACTCAATTGGGGGATTTGCGCGAGTTTAGTCAAATATTTTGGTGACTTGGCCTTCTCTTGCCCATTGCCAGCAGTATTTTGAGCCTTTTTATCAACAGGCTTGCTAAAGTATTTTTTTATATTCACTTTTCGTTACCTCCTGCATGGAAACTCTATAATTAAAGCTCTAAAAAGAGACCATGGGTAAAAAATCGTAAAATTTAGAGGCATAAGATCGATCTGACTCTAAATAATTAAATTACTCTTAAAATACAAATAATCCCCCAGGCAATCCCTAACGCAATTAACATTGTTTTTAAATTGGGACCTGACGATGGAACTTGTGGGACCTAAGTCCCCTCTCTACCTTGAAGGAATAGGTCTGGATGATATAAATACCAATATCACCGAGCCTCAATTTGTTGCTACCTAGAAAACAATCTAACTAGGTGCTTAGGAATGGACATCCTAACCTTTTCGGGCCATGGTGGGCAAGAAAAAACTAGGTTTTTGGGGGAAAAAATAAGTATAATTCTCTGTAAATATTTGAAAATATTAGTTTTTATTGTTTAAGGGTGGGTGTTGAATTTCATATGGTTTGTCTTAAGAATGCTCAGAAAATAGGCTTTAACCGGTGAGATTTGCTCATAAGTAGCCCAAAATGAATAGGCGTTTTTCTTGACAGTTTAAATGAATTATTATAGGGTGCCGATTCTCGAGACGCTTGAATTTTGTGGTTTCTCGCTTTCGGGCGTGATTAAATATAAAAGCAATATTGTCTAGGAGCATAGGGTCTTTCGATTTGCGGGTTTTTCTTGAAAGCCACGGCTTCTATTAGGGTCGGTGGTTTTACAATTTCAAAAAGAGGAGAGGATTCAATGAAAAAGCAGTTTGTTTTGTTTATTGCCGCAATATTTACATTTGCTATGGTCAGCTCAGCTTATGCTGCAAAAAAGGCCGAGTGCCCACAGCCAAGAAAGACAAAGTCTGCCCCAGCGTCAACCGCCAAACAAGATAAAACCGCCAAGGCCAATAAAGCCAATGGTAAAAAGATTTACCATAAGACCGCTAAGCCGATGGCCTGTAAAATGTGTCATGGCGACAAAAAAGACCCAGGGGGGTTGGGTGCTGGCGTGGGGAAATTAGGCGCTGCATTCAAAAGCCCTGTAGCTCCCAGAAATTTCAAGTGTAAAGCAACAATGAAGAAAATTTCTGCTGGTCAGATGTTCTGGATCATCAAGAATGGCTCTAAAGGGACCGGTATGGTTGCCCATAAAAAAACTCTGAAAGATAAAGAGATATGGGATGTTATCAAGTACATCCGTGAAGACCTTAAGTAATCTGTTTTACCTGTTTGACTTTTGGGGTAAATCGCCATTTGGGCGGTTTGCCCCTTTTTTGTCCCACCTTGGTACCAAGAACCAGTGATATAATTTCTTTCGTGAGATCTTTTTCTGTTCTCCTGTTTTTTCTTAAATGAAGGAGTTGTTCTTGGGTAAAATTCTCTCAAAATTTTCACTTCTTGTCTTATTTCTTGTCGTTGGCTTGATTTATTTGGTCGACTTGTCCAATGCCAATGAGCTTGGAAGCCGGGAAAATCCACTTCGCATGATGTTTGTCCCGTCAGGGGATAGCCAGGTGATTTTAAAGGGTGGAGAAGAAATTGCCTGGCGCCTTGAAAAAGCGACGGGTCTTCACTTTAAGACCTCTGTGGCAACCAATTATGCTGCCGTTATAGAGGCAATGGGGGCTGGAAAAGTAGATATTGGTTGGCTTGCCACGTTCAGTTACGTTCTGGCACATGAGAAATATGGAGTAGAACTTATTCTCATAGTGATTCGGTTTGATTCTCCTTTTTATCGGGGACAGATTATGGCGGGGGCCGATACTGGCATCAATAATTTAGCTGATTTTAAGGATAAGACCTTTGCTTTTGTTGATCCGGCCTCTACCTCAGGTCACCTTTATCCTAAAAGTCTACTTCTTTCTAAAGGGTTCGATCCTAAAGTCTTTTTTAAGAGAGCGGTATTCGTTGGGTCGCACAATGCCGTGGTGCTTTCTATTCTAAAAGGTGAAGTAGATGGGGGTGCTTCCTATGATGATGCCCGTGCTACGGTCGCAAAAAATTTTCCTGAAGTATTTGGAAAGGTGAAAATTATATCGTATACCCAAAATATTCCTAATGACGTGGTAGCTGTCCGTAAAAACTTAAACCCTACGTTGAAGCAAAAAATTAGTGAAGGTTTGAAGTATTTAGCAAAAACTCCCGAGGGATCAAAAGTTCTTAAAAAAGTTTATGGGATCAGTGGTCTGGCTGATCTAGACGCTTTTTTTGATCCTGTTCGTGAAGCGGGAAAACTTCTTGGTCTGGATCTTGGACATTGAAGGAAACCGTGAATTAAGAATTGCGAATCGAAATAAAGTGATCATGTTGCGAGTAGAAAATATTTCAAAAACCTATGAGGACGGGACCCAGGCTCTTAAGGGGGTGACGTTTAGTGTGGCACCGGGAGAATTTGTTGCGGTACTGGGGAAAAGTGGTTCTGGGAAGTCTACCCTTTTGAGGTGCATAAACCGGCTAGTTGAGCCTACCGAGGGAAGTATTTTTCTTGGTGACGATGAAATCACAGGCGCAAGTCCATCGACTCTTAGGTTATTAAGACGGGAAATAGGTCTGGTTTTTCAACAGTACAATCTGGTTAACCGGTTGACTGTATGGACCAATGTAATGACTGGTGGCCTTGGAGTTCTTCCTTCATGGATGGGGTTGGCCGGCTATTTCCCGAGGACATCCATAGACCGAGCTAAAGTTCACCTTGAGCGTGTGGGTTTGGCAGGTAAGGCCAATAGTAGGGCAGACAAGTTGAGTGGCGGGCAACAGCAACGCGTAGGTATCGCTCGCGCCCTGGTTCAGGAACCTCGGCTCATTCTTGCAGATGAACCGGTGTCCAGCTTGGATCCTGTTTCTGCAAAAACTATCATGGACCTCCTTAGGGAGATCAACCAGAAAAATGGGGTTTCCATAATATGCAACCTTCATCTGCCAGATTTGGCAAGGGAGTATGCTCAACGTTTGCTAGTCCTAAGGAGTGGAAAAATAGTTTTTGATGGAGTTCCAAAACAAATGGATTCTTCAAGGCTGGAAGCACTTTATGAATCACCATTACAATAATACGATGATAGGTTGTAGAGATAAAATTAGCTATAACTCCTTTAATATTAATTAATTGAGCCGAATTCTACGCATTTTTTAAAGAGTTTTAAAAACCTTGATTAAGGGGTTGATTGCTTCTAGAGTTGTGTTAGCGTTGTTATATAGGCTTAAATCGTTCGAATAGTTTCTTCTGAGATGTTGTAATTGGAGGAGCAATAAAATGAGATTTGCGCAGATTGTGATTTTGAGTTTTTTTGTTCACGCGAATTTTCTGATATTTGTTTTTGAGTCAGAAGGTCAACTTTACCTAAAAGAAGATTTAATACAAATAAGTACTCTGGATGATATTCCAAAGGAGCCAGGTTGGAGGGATCC
>JALPWY010000020.1 GCA_023271875.1 Nitrospinaceae bacterium
ATGCAGGTGAAGATAAGGGCGGTCAACACTAGATAATATTAAACTTTCCGTAGCACTTCTATTTTTTAATACAACATGAAACTTGGCGATCGAGTCGTTGATGGTATTTTTTTAGAACGGCCCAATCGATATTTAGCACGCGTGGAGGTAGATGGGCAAGAAATTAAAGCCCATGTTCCTGATCCAGGCAGGCTTCCTGGCCTCATGATTCCTGGTCGTAGGGTTCGGCTCACTTACAATCCTGGTCCCAAACGGAAAACTGACTACAGTCTGGTTTTAGTTCGTCATGGAGACATATGGGTTTCGGTATATCCGGCATTTGCAAATAAGGTTGTAGAGAATGAATTGGCTAAAGGAAGCCTAAGTTGTTTGAATGGTTTTAAAAGTTTTAATAGAGAAGTGAAGTGTGGTGAAAGTCGATTTGATTTTCAATTAGAATTTTTAGATGTCAAAGCTTTTGTGGAAGTAAAATCGGTGAGTTTGGTAGAAGGATGTGTGGGAAAGTTTCCCGATGCCCCAACTCAACGAGGTGTCAAACACCTCAAAGAACTTATAGCTCTTAGAAGGAAAGGTTATCGAGCGGCAGTTCTATTTGTTTCGCAAAGATCAGACGCCCGGTCCATTATCTCAAACGATCAAATAGATCCGCTGTTTGGTGAATGGCTGCGTAAAGCTCATCTGGCTAGCGTCGAGTTATACGCGTATAATTGCACCGTAACGAAAAATACGGTCTCTATTAAAAATCAGATTCCCGTAAATATTTAAAAGAGATTTTAGCGAGATAGGTGTTTTGATAAATAGATTTTTTTATGATGTTTATAGAGGGTGGTTTTGAAAAAAAAAATAATTCCTCGCCGAAACACACGAAAGCCCATAAAAAACTCAAGGACATCTAGTCAAAGGAAGCAAACTTTATGGGATCAGGCTTCACGTTGGTATGATTCTCTAGTTGGTATGAGTGGTTCTGATTTCCATCAGACCATAGTGATGCCAGGTGCTTTCAAATTACTTGAGTTAAAGGCTGGGAGACGTGTTCTTGATTTAGCATGTGGGCAAGGGGTCTTCTCTCGCTTTCTTTTGGAAAAAAAAATTAAGCCAGAAGGACTGGATTCATCCGAAGAACTTTTACGAATGGCTCGTTCTCATTCTGTAAAACCTATTACATATCATTTAGGCAATGCGGGTGATAAAAAACTTCTTGATGGGCAAGAATTTGATGGTATTGCTTGTCTTCTTGCAGTGCAAAATATGGAAAAAGTAGAACCTGTATTTCAAAATGTAGCAAGATGGCTCAAGCCAAAAGGAAAATTTGTAATGGTCTTAACCCACCCTTGTTTTCGGATTCCTCGCCAAACTCATTGGGGTTGGGACGATGAGAAAAAGATAGAATACAGGCGAGTAGATCGTTACGCCAATGAAATGAAAATTCCTATACTGACTCCTCCATTTATTAATAAGGTTAATTTTACTATGACCTATCATCGACCGTTGCAAAATTATTTTTCAGCATTACTTAAAGCAGGTCTTTGCGTAGATTCTCTGGAAGAATGGATGTCGAATAAAGAGAGTGTACCCGGTAAGCGTTCGCGAGGAGAAAATCGAGCTCGAAAAGAAGTACCGTTGTTTATGGCGATTCGGGCTGTGCGAATTAGTTAATGCTACTCAATACTAAAGATAAGTAAATAGATGCCCAGCTATACTTACGAACTACCAGAACAAAGTATTCTTCTCTCTAATATAAGGCAAAACCTATTAAAGGTTGGACCAGAGTGGGATGCGATGGCGGGATTTATGCGAGAGGGGCATGTTGAGTATGCTCCTATCAAAAATAACCCAATGCGCTCAGGATATAAGTTTGTATATCAAGAGGCTAAACTTAACCTTACGCTTTATTTCCCAGAGAAAATATTTAATCGCATGTTAGAGATTCTTAACCCTGAGAGAATACAAATTTTAAAGGCTGTTGTTGAGTCATCAATTCCAAGGCGATCGGGTTATTTAATTAATGAATTTAAGATTCGTGGAATTATGGAAGAAGAGGTTTGATTTTTTATTAAAACGGTTTGTCTTCCAATATGGCTTTGTGGATACTCTGCATTTGTTTTTGGTAAAAATTAATATTGTGAAGGGTGTTGAGTCTCATTACAAAAATTTCATCAGCGATGAATAAATGTCTCAAGTAGGCGCGTGAATAATTTATACAGGTGTAACAATCGCATTCCGGGTCTAATGGACTGTCGTCTGTTTTGTATTGAAGATTGCGGATATTGATTTTCCCCTGGCTAGTAAAGAGGGAGCCGTTTCTTGCATTTCTACTCGGCATTACGCAGTCAAACATGTCGACTCCCATACCGCTGCAGTGCCTTAGGTCTTCAGGTGTGCCTACCCCCATAAGATATCGAGGTTTGTTCTTAGGTAAATATTCTGCTGTGTGAGCAGCAATGTCGTACATGATATTTTTCTCTTCTCCTACACTCAAACCTCCAATAGCGTAACCGGGGAAACCAATCTCGGTAATCTCTTTGCTGCTTTGGATACGTAGATCTTTATACATTCCTCCTTGAACAATTCCGAATAGAGATTGACTTTCTAACTGGTGCGCGGTTTTGCAGCGTGCAGCCCAACGTGATGATAACTTTAAAGATTTTTCTGTGGTGGTGTGATCAGAAGGGTAGGGAGTTGGTTCATCGAGGGTCATGGAAATATCTGATCCGAGCGCTTCCTGAATCTCCATAGAAAGTTCGGGAGAAAAAAAATGAGTGGATCCGTCGATGTGAGATTTAAAGGTTACGCCTTCCTCGGTAACCTTGGCGAGCGTGTTGAGACTGAAAACTTGAAACCCTCCACTGTCCGTAAGGATAGGTTTATCCCAGTGCATAAAGCGATGAAGTCCACCAAGAGATTTAATAACTGAGTGCCCCGGTCGTAAGTATAGATGGTAAGTATTTCCAAGAATAATATTTGAACCGCATTGAATAACATCTTCAGGGGAAAGTGCTTTAATAGTACCTTGAGTACCTACGGGCATAAAAACTGGTGTTTGAATTTCTCCATGTGGAGTCAAGAGACGGCCAAGGCGTGCAGCAGAATGGCTATGCTGTTTGATAACTTGAAATTCAATCACTACTTAGTTGGGGTAACAGAAGCCCATGAAAAGAACAAGTGATTTGGTTGAGGTATACCATTGTTGGGAGCTATGCTAGTAATGTTTCTAGGAGGGCTTTTTGTAAATGTAGGCGGTTTTCTGCCTGGTCAAATACAATAGAGTGCTTTCCTTCAAGAACTTCAGAGGTGATTTCCATTTCCCTATGGGCCGGTAGGCAGTGCATGACCAGTACATCTTTTTTAGCTGCTTCCACCAGTGATTGGTTGATTTGGTATGGTTTTAATAGAGATATTTTCTCAGGCGCTTCTTCTTGCCCCATGCTGACCCAGACATCTGTATAGATAATGTCTGCGTCCTTGACGGCGGCGATAGGATCTTCCGTAATATCGACAGAATCAGTGATCTTAAATCCTTCGTGTAGCTTTGGTTTACATGAGGCAGGACAGCCAATTGAAAGTTTCAAACCAAACATTGTGGCAGCAGAAATCCAAGAGTATGCGACGTTATTGCCATCCCCAACATATGCTATTTTAACCCCATCAATACGGCTGAGTTTCTCATAAATAGTAAAAAGATCTGACAGCACTTGAATGGGATGGTTTAAGTCTGTCAATCCGTTGATGACTGGGATGCTGGCATTCTTGGCAAATTCAGTTACCTCATTGAAATCAAAAGTTCGAATTAAAATCCCATCTAGGTAACGGGAAAGAACACGCGCGGAATCAGCTATGGTTTCTCCGCGACCAAGTTGCATTTGATCGGGAGTCAAAAATAGTGAGTGGCCACCTAGTTCAAACATTCCCACCTCGAAAGAAATTCTGGTTCGGGTAGAATTTTTGTTAAAAACCATCCCTAACGATTTTCCTTTCAGTGGCTGGTGAGTAGTTCCCTCCGCCTTAAATTTTTTAAGTTCGCTAGCTTTTTTTAACAGTTCGAGAGCTTCAACCTTGGTTAGATCGGTTAATTTTAAAAAGTCTTTTTTCACTGAATTGAGAGTCCTTTAAATAAATCTATTGTTGCATCTTGGTAAAAATTTTTGAAAGAGTTGTTATTAAAAGATCAATTTCCTTGCGTTTAATGATCAGCGGTGGCAAAAAACGAATTGTGTTTTGTTGGATGCAGTTAATCAGAAGACCTTCTTCCATACAATCAGTTACTACATTAGCTCCTGGTTGATCAAGTTCAACCGCAAGCATAAGACCAACTCCACGAACTTCTCGTATTATAGAAAATTTTTCTTTTAAACAATATAGTTGTTTAAGGAAATAGTCTCCTTGAGAAGAGGCTTTTTGTAAAAATCCTTTTTTAGTTAAATTTTTTAGAGATGCTAATGAGGCGGCACAGGCCAACGGGTTTCCTCCAAATGTTGCTCCGTGCGTTCCTGGGGAAAATGATTCGATTATCTTATTGGTGCTGCCCATTGCTCCTATTGCAATTCCTCCACCGAGGGCCTTGGCTAAAGTAATTATATCGGGTTTTATTTTGTATCGTTCATAGGCAAACAAGCTACCTGTTCTCCCAAAACCGGTTTGGATCTCATCAAAAATTAAAAGTATTCCTTTTTCATTGCAGATCTTACGTAAGCTTTTGAGATAAGTTTCCTGTGCCAGATTGACTCCTCCCTCACCTTGGACTGGTTCTATTAGTACAGCGCATATTTTTTTTGTAAGAGCTTTTTTAAAGGCGGCTATATTATTGAACGGAACATATTTAAAGCCGGGGAGTAAGGGTGTAAAGCCAGTATGAATTTTTTTTTGTGCTGTCGCGGATAGGGAAGCCATGGTTCGTCCATGAAACGAATCGCGCATAGTAATAATTTCAAAACGCTTGGGCTGTCCGTTATCGTAAAACCACCGCCTGGCCAATTTAATAGCGGCCTCGTTAGCTTCCGTCCCACTATTACAGAAAAAGAATTTGTCCGCAAATGTTAGACGAGTGAGTTCAGATGCCAGCTGAGATTGCGGTTCGATATGGTACAAATTAGAAACATGTAGCAATTTCCCCGCTTGTTTTCGAATAGCTTTCACGACGGTTGGTGGGCAGTGCCCTAAATTATTAACTGCGAGGCCTGCAACAAAATCAATATACTTTTTACCCGAAGCATCCCAGACGGCAGTTCCTTTTCCCCGAACTAACCCTATGGGGTATCGCCCATAATTTTTCGCCACGTATTTATTAGTGAGTTTAATCAGTTCCTGATTGGATTTCATACAGTAGATATTTTTGTCAGTGAAAAAAATTAATACTAATTTCTAACGATTTGAAATTTAAAACACTATCATAGTTTTACATTTAACAACAAATGGAATTCTGAGGAGGGAGGAGCTAAGCCTTTAAGGAGCCTGTCAATGACTGGCTTGGACATGAGTCTATGAATATTACTTCAAAAATTTCTAAGGGTATAAATAACTAGTTCGTTTATAAATAATGGAAATTGTAAAATGATTAAAGGGAGCAAAGTCTTTTTGTTCCCTTTAATCGACGAGTTTATCGTAAACCCATTGTGACTAACCACCACGCCCCAATGCTAGCTACATACCCAGCAGCTATAGCAGGTATCCATTTCAGGTGTGATATAAATGTGTAGTTTTTCCGATCGACCCCCATTACTGCAACACCTGCAGCCGAACCTACTGAAAGCAGGCTTCCACCTGTTCCGGTGGTAAGGGTAATGAGTAACCACTGGTCAAGGCCCATTGTTGGTTCCATTTTGAGCACTGCGAACATTACGGGTATGTTGTCAACAATGGCGGATAATACTCCGACTAGAACATTGGAAATTGTTGGTCCGAGGGTTCCGTACATATTTTCACTGACGATGGCCAGGTATCCTATATATTGAAGAGCCCCAACCGCTGTGAGAACTCCGAAAAAGAAAAGTAGGGTATCGAATTCTACACCTTCAACTTTTGTAAAAAAATCGAACCTTGCCTCACCTCTTCTGTCCTTAGCGGCACCCGTTTCCTTTCTATTTTCACTGGTACCCATGCTATCAGTAGATGTTTTTCTCCTATGCCGGTGCCGCCGACCGGATGTTTTTAAATAAAAACCCCAAAACATTAGAAGCCCCAGCCCTAGCATCATTCCAAGAAATGGGGGAAGATGAAGAAATTGATGGAAGCTTACTGCCGTGGCTATGGTGGATATACCCAGAACTATAATGCCCTTAGCACCTGGTTTAAGATTTACCTCCTCATCCCCCGCTTCTGGATGTTCGTCAGGTACGAAGGGAAATATGATCAACGCTGGGATGATCCAGTTGACGACTGATGGGATCATTAAGTAAACGAATTGTTGGGTTTCAACTTTGCCAGCTGTCCACACCATCAAGGTGGTAATGTCGCCAAAGGGACTCCATGCACCGCCAGCATTTGCCGCAACAATAATATTTACAAATGCTGGAACAATAAATGCTCTATTACCATTACTCACTGCCAATGCAACAGTGGACATGAGGAGTGCACTTGTCAGGTTATCAGCCAATGGAGACAAAAAGAATGTAATGATTCCAGTTGCCCAGAATAGTTTGCGGAATCCAAACCCCCTACCCAGTAACCAAGCGCGAAGGCATTGGAATACGTTTCTTTCATCCAATGCATTAATATATGTCATTGCCACTAAAAGAAAAAAGAAAAGCTCTCCGATTTCGCCAATCAACTCTCTAATATGATCATGAGCGTGACCCCCACCATGGTTTGCCTCATAAATTCCAATGATTGCCCACATGATACACCCGATCAAAACAACTGGTTTTGATTTGCGCATATGAATTTTTTCTTCAAAAACAACTAGAGTATAGGCTAGGATAAAACCAATCAAGGCAGCATAGCCCGCCCAGGTAAAAGCAAGATTTTGCATTAGTCAGTGTCCTTTTGAGATCGATGAAAGTTCAACTTATTTTCACTTTTTAAAAACTCTAAGCCAGACTGCTTAACTGGCGATTTATTTTGAATACTTTGTGATGATTTGATGTTTTGCGGCTCGCTTAAGAACAAGATTGATCGCGTATGTTAAACCTCTCTTTTATAAAAAACAAAGAAAAATTAGTTTTTCTTATCAAACTATAAAGAGTCTAGACAGTTTAATTTTTTCTTTAGTGACCCGTCCCTCGAAAACTAAGGGGAAGGTATAGAATCAGTTTCGAGCCACAGGTCATTTAATTATCAGCAGCCATCATCAAAACGATCAAACTAAAAGTTAAAATACTTACTTAAAATGTGGTACAACTAGCGTGGTCAGGTCACCAAGGTTAGATAGAATGCCTAATACATGGCGGTATGGCCGGTTTTTGTGCCGGATTATCTATAAATAATAGGGAATATTTTAGGAGTTAAATATGCTTGAAGTCCCTGCGATTCTTCTTACTTGTGTAGCTATATTTGGTTACGTTAATGGCCGGTATTTAAAATTACCTTTGACGGTAGGCTTGGTCTTAATAGCGCTGATCAGTGCTATGCTAGTGGCGTCTATTGATAATTTTGCACCAGATGCAGGAATTACAAATAAATTAAAAGTTTGGCTGGAAGGCATTGATTTTAATAAGACATTGATGGAAGGGATGCTTAGCTTCTTGCTGTTTGCGGGAGCCCTCCATGTCAATCTTAAGGATTTGATTGACTCCAAACTGCATGTAGCCACGCTGGCTAGTTTAGGTGTGATGATATCGACTTTAGTTAATGGTCTTGGTTTTTATGGGCTCACACAGCTATTCGGAATTCATATAGATTTTTTGGTGTGTATTCTATTTGGTGTAATTGTATCGCCGACGGACCCTGTAGCCGTTTTGGCGATGTTAAAACGTATTAAGGTGCCCACTCGATTAGAAGCAACGATAGCAGGAGAAAGCCTATTCAATGATGGTGTTGCTGTTGTTTTTTATTCAATGCTTGTGGCCATAGCGTTTGGAGGCATTGCAGGTGGAGAAGGGAATGCAATTGGAGCAAATGCTATAGTTGGGTTCTTTGTCCGCGAAGCATTTGGAGGCGCTCTGTTAGGTTTAATATCAGGTTATGGTGCATTCCTGTTGTTACGCAGAATGGATGATTACATAGTTGAAGTTATCACTACGCTCGCGCTTGTTACAGGAGCATACACGGTGGCATTACATCTCCACGTTTCTGGGCCTATCGCAATGGTTATTGCCGGAGTTTTTATCGGCAATACGGGTCGTCGGCTTGCTATGAGCGAAATGACAAAGACACATCTTGCGGCCTTTTGGCACCTTATAGATGAAATATTGAATGCTATTCTTTTCGTGCTGATAGGCTTTGTGGTTATTATGTTGTCACATGAAGCGGAAGTTCTTATTTTGAGCGTTTTTGTAATTCTGGTCTCGTTGCTTGCGCGTTGGTTAGCGGTTTTTATTCCTATGACAGGCTTAAGTCCCGTGGTTAAGAAGGAAAGAGGCGATATTATTATTTTGGCCTGGGCAGGACTAAGAGGCGGCATTTCGGTAGCTTTGGCTCTAGCGTTGCCTCCAATTGCAGAAAAACCGATTATTTTAACAGCTACTTATGCTGTAGTTGTTTTCACAATTCTGATTCAAGGACTATCCATTGAACCGTTGATTAAACGCATACATGGCGGCGAAGGAAAAAATTAGAAAATTGTCAGAAGTTAAGTAAAACTAAATTCTTTCAAGGCTTAAAGCTTGTTTATCAGTCCTATTTTTTAAGGTATTAAGGAATTGTTACCTCCACGAACAAATTATGTTAGTATTCGTCCGGTAATTTGAGAAGTTTTTATTAATTCATTGATTTAATAAGCATTTGTCAGCCGCCCAATACCTTTCTGAAGGCAGGGAGTTCGTTGATGCTTCCATTTGCAAGTATTTGCCTGAAGAGGCGACTTATCCGGAGAGTATTCATAAGTCGATGCTCTACAGCGTATTGGCTGGTGGCAAAAGATTGCGCCCGGTTCTTGTAATTGCGTCGGCTGAGGCAGTTGGTGGAAACCGTCAGGATATCCTACCCTTTGCTGTCGCGGCAGAATATATTCATACGTACACACTGATTCATGATGACCTCCCAGCACTTGATAACGATGACCTAAGGAGAGGCAAGCCGACAAACCACAAAGTATTTGGTGAAGCTATTGCTGTTTTGGCTGGGGATGCGTTACTCACCCAGGCATTTTATCTCATGACCCACTCTGGATTGATGGGTGCTATTCCACCAGAAAGACTTTTGCAGGCAGCCCATGATATGACCGATGCAATTGGAACATCGGGGATGATAGGTGGTCAGGTAGTTGATATTGAATCGGAAGGAAAACCAATAGATGCGGAAACACTTGAATACATTCATGTTCATAAAACAGGCTGCCTCATAAAGGCGTGTATCCGGGCTGGAGCGATTTTGAGCCAAGCAAATACAGACCAATTGGAAGCCTTGTCTAATTACGGTGAGCAAATAGGTTTGGCATTCCAGATTGTAGATGATATCCTCGACATCACTGCCGATGAAAGTCTGCTAGGAAAGGATATAGGTAGTGATGTGGATAAAGGGAAAGCTACCTATCCAGCTCTTTATGGATTGGATAAGTCGAAAAGAAAAGCAGAAAAATTAGTTGAAGAGGGTATTACCTGTTTGGAGATTTTTGATAATAGAGCCGAACCCTTAAGAGAAATCGGAAGATTTTTTTTGCAGCGGACATTTTGAAAAAGATAATACCCCAACCAGAATTGCAATAATCTATTTTTATTGATGTGAAAAATTTCAGAAGCCACCCTGTGCTTAATAAAAATTTTTTTCAGGTACCTGAATGAGTCAGTTTTTAGAGAATATTAATAGTCCGGCTGATTTAAAAAAGCTGAAAAGAGAAGACCTCCCAAGTCTTGCCGGGGAAATCAGACAGAGGTTACTTGAAGTGATCTCCAAGACCGGGGGACATCTTGGGTCAAACTTGGGTATTGTTGAGTTGACCTTGGCTATGCACCACGTTTTTGATAGTCCAACTGATAAATTTGTCTGGGATGTTGGTCACCAGTCGTATGTCCATAAACTACTGACCGGACGTAAAGATCGATTTGACACTCTTCGACAATATGAAGGGCTCTGCGGTTTTTCTAAGAGGGAGGAAAGTGAGTACGACCATTGGAATGTTGGTCATGGAGGAACCTCTATTTCTGCGGCGCTTGCTTTTGCTAAAGCCAGAGACCTTAAAAAGGAGAAAAATAAAGTTCTAGCTATTATAGGTGACGGGTCTCTTACTGCAGGAATGGCCTTTGAGGGCTTGAACCATGTGGGTCACCTTAAGCCTGATATGATTGTAATTTTGAATGATAACGAAATGTCGATCTCAAACAACGTAGGTGGAATGTCTAAACATCTCAGTCAAATAATGACTGGCCAAGTTATGACGAAATTCAAAAAGGAATTAGATCAAATGCTTCTCTCTATTCCCGGAATAGGTAAGGAGGTTTCTGATTATGCTCACCGTCTTGATGATGCCGTGAAAGGGATGTTTATTCCAGGCCGCTTGTTCGAAGACCTTGGGTTCCGTTATATGGGTCCTTTGGATGGCCATAATACTGACTTATTGATAGATAACTTGGAGACTGCCAGTGAATTGAAGGGTCCAACTTTAATGCATGTGATTACCCGCAAAGGAAAAGGATACGAAATTGCTGAAGGGAAGGCCGATGTGTGGCATGGTGCCAAACCGTTTAATATCGCGACGGGAGAATTTAAAAAAGGCAAGAAGGCGCCACCTGCATACACAAAAATATTTGCTGAAACCTTGATTGAGTTAGCTCGTAAAGACGAAAAGATAATAGGTATTACTGCAGCCATGCCCGATGGCACAGGTATTAGTAAGTTTGGCAAGGTCTTTCCGGAACGTACCTTTGATGTTGGAATGGCAGAACAACATGGCGTGGGGTATGGAGGAGCTTTGGCAATTGAGGGGTTCCACCCAGTCATCGCTATTTACTCAACATTTCTGCAAAGGGCCTATGACCAGGTAGTTCATGATATTATTGGAATGAACCTTCCAGTAACGTTTGCGATGGATAGATCTGGAATTGTTGGAGAAGATGGTGCGACTCATCAAGGACTATTCGATATCGCTTACATGCGGACCCTGCCAAACATGGTGGTCATGGCTCCAAAAGATGAAAATGAATTAAGGCATATGCTCAAAACTTCTATCTATCACCCTGGGCCTTCTGCTTTAAGATACCCAAGGGGTAGTGGCCTTGGTGTTGAAATGGATGAGGAAATTAAGCAAATCGAGATTGGTAAAGGTGAGGTGATAAAAGACGGGAAAGATCTGGCGATCATTGCTTTCGGATCAATGGTTGACCCATCAATGAAAACAGCAGCCATGCTTGAGGAAAGCGGGATTAGCGTCGCTGTTATCAATGCACGTTTTGCCAAGCCTATTGATAAAAATCTTATTATGGAATACGCAAAAAAAACAGGTTGTATTATAACAACGGAAGAGCATTCTGTTCAGGGAGGTTTTGGTTCTGCTGTCCTAGAAGCTCTTCAAGATTTTGATGAGCATATCCCATTAAAGACAAAGTGTATAGGAGTGCCTGATATTGTTGTTGAGCATGGGGCACCAGGAATTATCAAAAAAGACTTAAAACTTGATCCAGAGGGAATGTTCGAAACGATTTGTTCGTTTATCAATGTCACTATAAGTTCGAAGTCTAATGGAAATGGAGCAAAACCTTCGTCTTCGAATGGTAAGAATGACCTAAAAAACGATATCAAAAAGTCTATAGCTACACAAACTGCTAATGGGTAGAACCTCACAAGTTAAACGATCCACAAAAGAAACCGAGATAGAAGTAAGCCTCGACCTAGATGGCCAGGGAGAAAGCGAAGTGGATACCGCAATTCCTTTTTTGGATCACATGCTTTCACAGTTGTCTCGTCATGGGTATTTTGACATTAAGTTAAAGGCAAAAGGAGATATCCAAATAGACTATCACCATACTGTGGAAGATGTAGGGATTGTTCTTGGAGAAGCTTTTGCCAAGGCTCTGGGTGATAAAAAAGGCATCCGTCGTTTCGCGGATACTCAGGCACCGCTTAATGAGGCACTTGCTCAAACCGTTATTGATATTAGCGGACGTGGGTATTTTGTGTTTAATGCGACACTTCCAAAATCTAAAATTGGTGAATTTGATGTTGAATTAGTGCCTGAGTTTTTTCAGGCTTTTGCTACCAATGCCGGCATCACCCTCCATATGAATTGCCCTTATTGGGAAAACCTCCACCATATTGTTGAGGCTCTGTTTAAATCATTTGCTCGCGCACTTGATACAGCCTGCTCTTTGGATAACCGAACAGACCAAGTCCCATCCACTAAGGGAAAGTTGTAATGATCGCCGTAATTGATTACGGCATGGGAAACCTTCGCTCTGTACAGAAAGCCCTAGAATTTGTAGGAGCTAAGGTGATTGTGACTCATGACCCCGATTTGATTCTTAATGCTGATTCCGTTGTATTGCCTGGCGTAGGTGCTTTTAAAGACTGCATGGCCAATTTGAATAAATTAAAGCTTGTTGATCCTATTCGTAAGTTTGTCGATAGTGGGAAACCATTTCTTGGTATTTGTCTTGGCCTGCAAGTTCTTTTTGAAGAAAGTGCAGAATATGGACCTGTGGTCGGACTTGGAATTCTTCCTGGAAAGGTAATTAAATTTTCTAGTGGAAGTTCTGAAACGAAAAATGGTCAACCAATCAAAATTCCTCACATGGGCTGGAATAAGGTTGAGATCAAAAAGAAAGATCCTTTATTTGATAAGGTGGATGCGGCGCCCTATTTTTACTTTGTGCATTCCTACTACGTAGTTCCAGAAGATCAAAATATGATAGCTACTGTCACCAATTATGGTGTCGAATTTGTTTCAGGTATTCAGCATAACAATATATATGCATTCCAGTTCCATCCTGAAAAAAGCCAGGCTCTGGGGCTTTCCATTCTTGAGCGGTTTTCCAACCTCAATTGAGCAAATCCACTTTCTTTTCTGATTCGTACACAAAGGGCATCGTGATGGTTTTAGTTACGCTTTGTCTATGGGGAGTTTTGCCGATTTTTCTTAAACTGGCTCTCAATTACTATTCTGCTGGAACCATCGTTTGGTTTCGTTTTTCCTTTTCATTTTTAGTTCTATTTTGGTTTCTTTTTTTATTTCGTTCAGGTTGTGAGATTTTGTTTCGCCCACCTTTGATAGGAGTATTAGGGGGGGTAGCATTGGCAGCGAATTACTTTGGCATGACTCAAGGGGTTCATCTTAGTGGTCCCTCTAACGCAGCGATTATCATTCAACTAGCGCCTGTTTTTCTGGTTATTGTCGGGGTTGTTCTTTTTCGTGAAACAATTAGACTAAGGCAGTTGGTGGGTATGATCATAGCAATGACTGGATTTTATCTTTTCTATTTAGATAGAATCAGGAATGCGGCAGATAATTTGAATTATTCCATTGCAAATGGATGGATTGTATTCGCGGCAGTTGTGTGGGTCCTATACATGATTTGTCAGAAAAAATTGAGTGTTAAATATTCCGCCCAAACACTCAACCTTCTTATATATTTTGTTGCGATGGTAGTATTGGTTCCACTAGTAGAATGGGGAGAATTTTTTGAGGGAGAAATTGCTGGGTGGTTGCTTCTCATTATTCTGGGGTTAAATACCCTACTGGCGTATGGCGCTTTGGCTGAGGCCGTAGAGTGCATTCCCTTGAGTGTTATAAGTATACTTATAACACTCAACCCCCTGATTACTTTGAGTGGGATGTGGGTATTGACTACTTTTGGCATCGGGTTGCTCCCAGCAGAAAATATCAGCTGGCATGGTTATTTAGGTGGTATTATAGCGGTTAGTGGCGTTGTGCTTGTCGTAGCTTCTTCTCGTAATAAAGTAAATTTAGATTAAGTAGTATTTAGATTGCAATAAAAACTACATGAGTTTAAATAAGGACTGACCGTGTTTTTCGTAGCTGGTGGTGGGAAATAGCAATATCAATTATCTGAGCTATTAACAATGGAAGGAAGAAATACAGGCTTGCGTTCCATATTCATTATTTTTTGGATAATAGGTTCTATCTTTTGGATCATGATAGGAGCTTTGGATGGTAACTTTATACAAAGTGTCATCGCTATCGCTATTGGTTGGATATTACTTTTCTTGTACTTCTGGATCAAAGACGAGTACATGGGTAGGAAATGGAATGATCTAGACAAGGGTTAACCTCGACCTCTTTTCATAGCTTTATCGATCTCTCTTACAGCCTCCCGTTTTTTAATACTGGCGCGTTTATCGTGTAGTTTTTTTGCTTTAGCTATAGACAGTTCTACTTTTGCGATCCCATTTTTAAAGTAGACCTTAAGAGGAACCAGAGTATAACCTTTTTCCTGTGCCCTACCAATGAGCTTGTTGATTTCTCTTCGATTTAATAATAGTTTTCTTTTTCGGGTGGGGTGAAGGTTAAATAGTTGAGCTGGGCTATACGGGTTGATGTGAAAATTGTTAAGCCAGACCTCGCTTCTTTCGACACTTGCGTAGCTGTCAGTTAGGTTTGCTTTCCCGTCTCTTAGTGATTTAACCTCCGGTCCTCGCAACATTAAACCGCATTCTAAAGAATCCTCTATAAAATATTCGTGTCTGGCTCGTTTATTCTGGCAAATTATTTTAATATCGCTCATAAATTTATGCCATCAAAAACAGTTATTGTGGAAATAAAGTGGGGTTATGATTCGAGGCATCCAACAAGTTCATTTTTTCGTATTTCTGTGATTAAGACAGATACTAGTTGATTTTTCAAAAAACCTTCAGCGTCGATACGAACAGGGATATAGTGTTCGGAATGACCCTTTAATAAACCATCCGCTTGTTTACGTTCTTCAATGAGCACGGTAACTTTTTTCCCAATAAAACTTTTATAAAACAGTTGAGCTTTTTCCTTTACCAAATCACTAAGAATGAGATTACGTTCTTTTTTGGTGATGTTTTTAATATTATTTCTGAAACTGTGTGCTTTTGTACCGGAGCGCGGAGAGTAGGAAAAAATATGTAGATATGAAAAAGGTAGCTCTTTTATTAGCCTAAGAGTGCGCTCAAAACTTTCTTCACTTTCGCCAGGAAATCCAACGATCACATCGGCGCCAAGTCCAAGAGATGGAATGCTGTCAACAGCACGTCTTACTATATTTTTATATTGTTTGGCGTCGTAGTTACGCCTCATTTTATAAAGTATTTCGGTGTCTCCACTTTGTAGAGGAATATGGAGGTGTGGACAGATTTTTTCATGCTGTGCAACAAGCTCAATGAGGTGATCATCAATCTCCATGGGATTTATTGAGCTTAGCCTTACACGAAAATCGCCATTGAGATTGGCTATATCTTCAACTAATGAAGAAAAAGTCTCTTTTGAATGAAAATCCATTCCCCAAGTACCAAGATTGATTCCAGTGAGTGTGATTTCCTTATAACCTCCATCAATAGCGTGCCGAACATTATCAAGTATATTTTCTCTTGTTTCACTGGCAGATGATCCGCGTGCTCGAACAACGGTACAGAAGGAACAACTTTCATCGCACCCAGTTTGTATTTTGATGAAAGCCTTGGTCCTTCCTTGAAACTGGGTAACAGGAAGAGTTTGAAATTCTCGATCCGCATGAATATCCGACATGTAGATCTCAGCAAGACCGGACCTTTTTTGCAGTGAATTGTTTTTTAGCTTTGCCTTAAGTACTTCTGCAATTTTTAGTTTATCTGCGTTGCCTAGGATAATATCAAGTCCTTCTATTTTTGCCGAGTCTTCAGAGTTAAGCTGAGCATAACAACCGGTAAATACGACAGTAGCATTTTCATTAATAGCTAATGATTTTTTAACAGCTAGTCGTGAACTATAATCACTTCGTGCAGTTACAGTGCATGTGTTGACAACGTATACATCTGCAGTTTCGGATGAGTTAACTATTGAGTATCCTTCTTTTTCAAGAATAACTTGCATCTCTGCTGTGTCGTGTTGATTGGTGCGACAACCTAATGTTGTAAAAGCAACTTTCATTCGTTTAAAGAAGGATTTAAGAGGTTATTGAGGACGATCGACTTATCTTTCCTCGATAGTCCATATTAATCTAGCAAATTTTATGAATCAACCTATAATTCAATTGCTTATCCGTGGGTGCTTAGAGCTGGCTTGACCCGCGCGTGAGGAGGTTGCTAGTATCAAAAATCACTTTATGAAAATAATACTTTTCTTATTCTGATGAACTCAAAAGGTCTTGCAGTTATTGTGCTTGCAGCAGGAAAAGGTACGCGGATGAAATCCTCGCTAGCTAAGGTTCTTCAGCCACTAAAAAATAAACCTTTATTAAATTATGTACTGGAATCACTAGCTCCTCTCAATCCAGATTTATCTGTCTTAGTAGTAGGGTTCCAATCTAAAGTCGTTAAGGAATCATTTTCAGACCACGGGTTGGTTTTCGTAGAGCAGAAAGAACAACTTGGAACGGGACACGCTGCACAGCAAGCAAAATTAGCTTTACTTGATTTTTCTGGGGATGTTTTAGTGGTTTGTGGTGATATGCCACTTATTAAACCACAAACGTTAATAGACCTTGTTAACAGGCACCGTGAAAAAAAATCTGCTTGCACGGTTTTAACCTTAAAATCATCAGAGAAAAAAGACTTTGGTCTAGTTATACGAGACGAGCAAGGATCAGTATCTAAAATCGTCGAATGTAAAGATGCTTCAGAAGAGGAAAAAAAGGTTGACGAATTCAACTCAGGAGTTTACTGTTTTGATAAGCATTTGTTTTCTAAGGCATTAGATGAGATTGGAAATAATAATATTCAAAAAGAATATTATCTAACCGATACAATACAGTACATAGTAAGTAGTGGTTTTGTAATTGAAACCGAGCAGATAACAGACACCACTCAACTTCTAGGAATCAACACACAGGAAGATTTGTGTCTAGCAGAGAAAATATTGATGGGCGAAACTAGGTCCTCCTAAAAATTATATCTTAACTTAAGTAAACTTCATCCAGGACGAAGTCTTAATGAAAGCTATCATCCTCGCTGCCGGCAAAGGCTCTAATCTAAATCCTTTTTCAAACACCCGACCCATACCAATGATTTCAGTTGCTGGGAGAACTTTGTTGGATAATAGTTTGTGCCAGTTGAAAAATGCAGGAATCAATGATGTTTATATAGTAGTGGGGCATCATAAGGAAAGAATTCAAGAGTTTATTGCAGAGAAATCAGATGCTGGAATGAATATCCACTGCTTAGAGCAAAAAAATAATAATGGTATTGGTGACGCGATTCTTCAAGTGAAAGAAAAAATTTCTCCAGGTGAATATTTTCTTCTGATTTATGGAGATACCTTAACCGACGAAAATATTTATAGCAAAGCCCAACAGTCGTTCCATTCTTTTAAGTGTCCCGTAGCTTCGATTTGTTTACCGCCTTCGAATGAGAGTTTTGGAAATGTTTTTTTGAATGCCCAAATGAAAATAACCAAGATTGTAGAAAAGCCAAAAGGAAGCAACTTTGGCAACTATGTATTGGCGGGTGTTTTTGTTTTACCGGAATCCTTCTTTGCTTTACTGAAAAAAAATAAGCATTCCATGGAAAAAGCCTTGAAAATGATGGTCAAAGAGGGTGAATTGATGGCCTCCATGTGGGAAAGCGAGTGGCTCGATATTGTTTATCCTTGGGAAATTTTACAGGCGAATAAAATTGTTCTCGATTCATGGGGCGAGTCTTCTATCGCAAAATCTGCCGTTATGGAGGCCAATGTAACAATGCAGGGTGTGGTCAATATCGAAGAAAATGTTGTTATTAAAGCTGGGGCTGTATTGGAAGGTCCGTGTTCAATAGGCAAAGGAAGTTACATTGGGAATAGTTCCTTGATTCGAAGTTATACCTCGATTGGTAGTAACTGTTCCGTTGGCTATGGCGTGGAGCTTAAAAACTGCGTGGTACTCGATAAATCAGGAATTGGAAGATTGTCATTTGTAGGTGATAGTGTCATTGGTGAAAAGGTCGATATAGGTGCTGGTTGTATGACTGTAAATAGAAATACAAATTGGGAAAAAATACAGGTGAAAAATGGGAAAACTAACTTATCCACGAATATGAAAAAATTAGGGGCATTTGTTGGTGATGGTGTGGTTATAGGTGCGGGAAATACTATCCAACCCGGAACCGTAGTTTTGCCTGGGAAAAATATTCCTGCTTGTTATTCAGTTACAAATAAAAATTAACTAAATATTTGATATGTGTGGAATCAATGGAGTTGTAGGATTAAATAATATTTCAGAAGTTTTGTTCCAGGGGATTCGAAACCTGGAGTATCGAGGGTATGATTCCTGTGGCGTTGCCTTGATGAATCAAAGGGACCTTATGGTACGGAAGAATACTGGGGGAGTAGAAGAGTTTTTTCGTAAGGGGAACATTCTTTCCGCAAAAGGAAAAACAGGGATTGCTCATACCCGTTGGGCTACGCATGGCAGGGTAACCCGTGACAACACCCATCCTTTTACATCTTGCGACGAAACATTTGCTTTAGTTCATAATGGAATTATCTCAAATTATCGTTTTCTTCGGGACGGCTTGATAGGCGAAGGGCATATATTTCGTTCTGAAACGGATACGGAAGTGATTCCCCATTTATTGGAAAAATATTATAAAAAACACAAGAGTGTTGAGAAAGCATTAGTTAAGACATTAAATATTCTAGAGGGAACTTTTGCCATAGCTATGATTTCTACCCACCATCCGGATCAAATTTTTTGTGCTAGAAGAGAGTCGCCGCTGATGCTTGGGATTGGGGATGAGTTAAAGTTTGTTGGGTCAGATTTTAACGCGTTCATCGATTATACCAAAAATGCTGTCATCATCGAAGATGATGAGTACGCAATTCTATCAAGAGACTCTTATGTGGTAAAAAATTTTTTAACACAAGAAGAAATCGTTAAACCTATTACAAAGATAGAGTGGGATAGCGAAACTGCAAAAAAAGGTGGCTATCCGCATTACATGCTCAAAGAAATTTATGAACAACCACAGACTATTAATACTGCTTTGGAACTTGACTCCAATTTAATGGATGAAGTGGTTGACATGATTGATGTAAGTGATAAGGCATATTTTGTTGGAGTGGGAACTACATTTTATGTGGCAAAATTTTCAGAGTATTTGTTTTCCTCCCTTACGGATCGGTTTATCCCGGCGGTCAGTTCTGATGAATTCGTTTTGCTGGCTAAAGTTGACAGCAAAAGCCTCGTACTAACTCTTTCCCAGTCAGGTGAAACTTTTGATACTATCCGTGCTCTAAAGTTTGCTAAGTCTGAGGGTGCTATGACTGCAGCTGTTGTTAATGTTATGGGATCTTCTATTTCTCGATTGGTTGACAAGGTTATTCTTCAAGGATCCGGCCCTGAAATTTGTGTTATCAGTACCAAGGCGGCATTAGCGCAGATGATAACCTTAACTATTTTAGCTTTAAAATTAAGCCTACAGAGAAAGAAAATAAAACGAAGAGAATACGATGCGTCTATAACTGCTCTACGTGAGTTGCCCGAAGTTATACAGAATATATTGAATGAGCGGTCAGGGTTCATCCATCGTATAGCGAACAATTACTCTAAGGTGAAAAACTGGCTTTATCTTGGCCGAGGAATATATTATCCAATTGCGCTAGAGTCGGCTCTAAAGATGAAAGAGGTCGCATATGTACATGCGGAGGGAATGCCTGGCGGATTTTTAAAACATGGGACTCTGGCGATGATTGATCAGGATGTAAATTCCATTGTGTTCATTCCTCCACGCTCTGACAAAGAACTATATGAGTCAACAATTCACAGTGTTGAAGAAATTCGTGCTAGATCCGGGTTTGTTCTGGGCGTCCACTTTGATGAGGGGAGTAAGAATAAGGATTTGTTTAGTGAGGAAATTATCCTCCCTAATGTAAAACCTATTGTTGCGCCTTTCGTCCAGCTTGTGATTGGTCAATTGTTAGCTTATTTTACGGCTAGTTCTCTCAAACGTAATATCGACAAACCACGATCGTTGGCTAAGTCTGTCACTGTCGGGTAATTCATCTCATATACTTATTCATTCACTCCAATTCTAATTTTTAGTTCAATTAAATTGTTGCCATCTCTTTCATTGGTCTGCTAGAGTGCTGATTCTTAATTTCTCCGTCACCATTTTAATTCCATGAAAACTGCAACTAGCACCGCTTTAACAGTGGCTGGATTCGATCCAAGTGGAGGTGCGGGACTCCAAGCAGATTTGAAAACATTCTCAGCATTTGGAGTCAGTGGAAAATCGGTTGCGACTTCCATAACCATACAAAATACAGTAGGTGTGGAGACGGTTCATAATATTTCACCCGAAGTAGTTGAGCAACAACTAAGAGCCATTTTAAGAGATGGAAAGCCCGCTGCTGTTAAAACAGGGATGTTAGGAAACGAATTAATAGTCGAAACAGTGGTTCGTATATTGCGCCGTTACCGAGTTAAAAAAATTGTTGTCGATCCTGTCATATATTCTTCGTCAGGGAAATCCTTGTTGTCAGAGCCGGGAATTCAAGTGATGAAGAAGGAACTTTTGCCTGTTACTTTCCTGTTAACACCTAATTTAAATGAAACTGAGATTTTATCAGGAGTGAAGATCAGACAACTGTCTGACAGAATTCGGGCAGCCAGGGTTTTGATAAAAATGGGTGCTAAAAATATCCTTATTAAGGGTGGGCATTTAAAAGGTGAGCCCCAGGATTTTTTCTTTGATGGGAAGCGCTCTCTTTGTCTGAATGCAGATCGTGTGACTGGCGTTGATGTTCATGGGACAGGTTGCACTTTAGCATCGGCCATCACGGCAGGTTTGGCAAAGGGTAAGGGTATCGTTGCAGCAGTGAAAGAAGCAAAGGAATTTATCGGCCTTGCAATTATGGGGGCTATTAAATCCGGAAAAGGTGCACCGCAAGTCGAACCTCTGGCCAGCCTCTATCAGGATTCCGAGCGCTATGATATGTCTCAACGTGTTTTTCGAGCTGTTGAAATATTGAAGGATCACTGTGTTGGTAAATTGAT
The DNA here is from genome assembly GCA_023271875.1 of Nitrospinaceae bacterium. Classification (GTDB taxonomy): domain Bacteria; phylum Nitrospinota; class Nitrospinia; order Nitrospinales; family VA-1; genus Nitromaritima. The sequence goes on from JALPWY010000020.1 coordinate 21,174, forward strand.
TCCAGAGGTTCAATCCAACATTGGTTTTGGGCTAGAGAATGCACGTACAGTAGATGATGTTATTGGGTTTCCTGCTCGCATTGTTAAGTGCGGAAAGAATATTGTAATACCCTCGCCGCCAATTTTTGGAGGCTCTCGTCACGTTGCTGATATTGTTTTGACTGTTATGCAATTTGATCCTTCTAAACGAGCAGTAATGAATATAAAATATAATTCTGATTTAATTAAGGTGTGTAAGAGTTTAAAGTTCACTCTGGCTTCCTTTGATCGTGCTATGGAGCCAAAAAAAATTAGAACACTTGAAGGGTCATCTTTGGAATGGGGTACGGCTTCTTCCATTCGGAAATGCGGATTTGTTCCAGATATTATTTTTGACAAAGGTGGTATGCGAAAAGAAGAGATGATTCGAGTGATTGCTGAAGATATAGAAAGCCTCGTGGACAAAATATTAAAAATCCATCGACGTTACTCGAAAATCTTGGTGTGAAAATTAAAGTTGTGATTTGTCTATCAGGATTTCAGATTTTTCTTTGAGGTTTCCCATCCACTCCTGAAGAGCAGAGTCTCCTTTTTCTAGTTTGAGTTTTGTTTTTAATTCTTTTAAAGCTTCTATATCAGGGGCATTCGCTTTCTGTCGATCCTGAACGCGAATCAGGTAATAGTTATCCCTTACAGAAGCCCACCCAGCTTTTCCGTTATCCAACGCAAAGGCTTTGGTTTTTACCTTTTCAAGATTACCGATTCCTGGAATAGAGTCGGACCGGTTAAAGAATGGAGTTTGCTTCAGATCTAGCCCAAGTTTCTTGGCAGTGGATTCAAGGTCGATTGTCCCATTGGTAATTTTTTTAGCCAGTGACTCGGATTTTGCTGTTGAAAAGGTGTGATCCTTTTCTTCCTGAGATTTTGATCGAGCTAATTGTTCAACATCATTAAGCTCTGGAATATATGGTTTTTCTCGGTTCACTACTTTCATTACAAAAGCAGATTCCAATGTGACTACGGGTTCTCCAACTTTGTTGTCTTCCAGTAAGAATGCCTGGTTGAAGAACTCGGGATTATTTCCAATATCCGGATCAACATGATTCTCTCTAGAGATAAATGGGGTGGTTTGTGTGGACAGGTTATTCTCCTGAGCGGCACGCATCAAGTCTTGGTCATCCTTGGCAGAACGATGAACGTGTTTGACGACGCGTCTCATTTTCTGGCGGGTTTTGTTCGCTTTAATTTTTTTTATTATTTCCTCCTTCACTTCTTCTAACGGTTTGATTCTTTCTGGGGTCACTTCGTTAAGTTGAATGATGTGGAAGCCGAAAGAAGTTTTTATAGGTTCGCTTGTTTCCTTTGGGTTAAGCTTTTTTAATGTATTTTCGAACTCGGTCACCATCATTCCTTCTGGAAACTCACCAAGACTTCCTCCATTTTCCCCAGAAACAGGATCATCGGAATATTTTTTTGCCAATTCACTAAAGCTCGCTCCATTTCGAATTTTTTTCAAAATGCCATCTGCTTCATCTTTTGCCAGCTTTTCTGCTTTTTTTGTAAATTCTTCTGAGTTGTTGACATTCGTTTCAGGTCGAATGAGGATATGAGCAGCCTTATACATTTTTTGAACCCTGAAGTCCGCTATTTTGGTATTGTAATAATCTTCTATATCTTCACTGTGGATGTCTATTAGGCTCTCATAAGCCTTTGGGGTAGTTTTTACATATTGGATCTTAATCTTTTCCGGGATCTCAAAACTCCCTTTATTTTTTTTGTAGAAAGATTTTATTTCTTCCTGGCTAACTTTTTCTTCTGATTTGAAGTAGTTATTTGGGATCATTATGTAGTCTAACTTAACTTTTTCATTTGCAAGCATGTATGCTTCATTTAGTTCGTTAGGTGAAACCTTGACATTGGATTTGATTAAATTCCTAATTTTTTCAAGAAGAAGTGCTTCACGTTGACTCTCTTCAAACTCGAGAGGAGTCAGGCGTTTGAATTTAAGGTAATTTTGGTAGACAGTATTGTTAAAGACTTTATTTTTTTGAAAAGCGGCAAGGCTATTTATTTGATTAACAACTTCTGTGTCACTGATTTGAATGTCTAGCTCCTTAGCCTTAAGCAGAAGAATTTTTTTTTGAATTAAAACATCTAAAGCCTGTGTTTTTAAGTCCAGTTTTTGGATGAGCTCATCTGAAAACTGACCCTGAAACTGTTCCCTGTAAAAATTTATGAGATTATTGAATGTGCGTTCATATTCAGCTTGACTAATTTTAGACCCATCGACAGTTGCTGCTACTCCTCCTGAGGAGCCAGATGAACCACCCATTCCCCATGAATAGAAAATTGTTCCTATAAAGGCTAAAGCAATAGACCATATAATGGTCTTAATGAGCCATGAGTCGGCGTGTTCTCTAATCACATTAAGCATCAGGCATTCTCCGGGGGAAATTTGATCTAATTCTAGGAGTCTATCAAGGTCATATTATAGAACCTTACATTTATTCGCAACCGTTATGATTGTTAAGGTTTTTATCCCATAATAACCTTTGGAGTTGATTTAGCGTTGGAATGAACAGCCTGATTTTCAACGCAACTCATTATTTTTATTTGCCTTGCATTTGTTAATACCCCTTGTTATAAAATGCTTAGGGTTTAGAAATTGCGTTTTGATAGAAATCTAAATTAAGTAAGGAGGGCGACTTGTTCTGGAAATTTTTTTCGAATGATTTAGCCATTGACTTAGGGACGGCCAATACGCTGATATATGTTGAAGATCGAGGGATAGTTTTGCGTGAACCTTCAGTGGTCGCATTGAATACCCAAACCAATGAAGTCCAGGCGGTTGGATCCGATGCAAAAGAGATGCTTGGTCGCGCTCCTGGTAATATTGAAGCGATTCGTCCCATGAAAGATGGTGTTATCGCTCACTTTGAAGTGACGGAAAAGATGATCCGTCATTTTATTAAAAAAGTACATAATAATCGTAGTACCCTTGTTCGTCCAAGGGTTCTCATCGCTGTCCCGTCTGGGATTACTCAAGTGGAAAGCAGAGCTGTGCGTGATTCTGCTTTATCTGCTGGAGCTCGAGATGTGTTTCTGATAGAGGAACCAATGGCTGCAGCTATTGGTGTTGGTCTTCCGGTTCAAGAGCCTTCGGGAAACTTGATTGTTGATATTGGGGGAGGGACCACGGAAGTGGCAGTCATTTCAATGTCGGGCGTTGTATTTAGTAAGTCGGTTCGTGTTGCAGGTGACGAAATGAACGAAGCCATCATAAACTACATAAAGAAGAAATATAATCTTTTGATAGGCGAGCGTACTTCCGAAGAAGTAAAGATTGAAATTGGTTCAGCTTATCCAATGGGAAAAGCCATGACCATGGAAGTGAAAGGACGTGATCTTGTTGCAGGGATTCCTAAAACACTGATAATTTCTGATGAAGAAATCCGGGAAGCTCTAGCCGAAACATTTAGTACTATTGTTGAAGCTGTGAAAATTGCTTTGGAGCGCACCCCCCCCGAATTAGCTGCAGATATTGTTGACAAAGGGATCGTGGTAGCAGGGGGTGGGTCTCTTATCCACGGTTTGGATGCACTTCTGCGGGAAGCGACAGGCTTGCCAATCAGTTTAGCCCATGATGCTTTGTCAGCAGTTGCTATAGGCTCTGGTAAAGTTCTGAGTGACCCAACTCTCTTAAAGAAAGTTTCTATTTAAATCGTGCCTTACAGGCGACCCCAGAGTAAATACTTCATCAGCTTCCTTGCCGGCATTCTGATTTTTTCTTTGGTCCTTATGACCGTCAACGCTAGGTATGATAAGAGCAACTTGTTTTTTGAGTCAATAGTTGTTTGGTTTTTCTCTCCCATCCAGAACCTTTTTGCAAGTGCAACCGATTCTATTTCTGATGTGTTTGACCATTATTTATTCTTAGTCGAAGTATCAAAGAAGAATGACCGACTTCTTCTCGAACTGGATCGTCTGTCAAAGAAAAACAATGAATTGCTTGAAAGAAATAAGCTTTTAGAAAGATCAGCAAATCTGACTGAGTTTATAGATGAAGACGAAAGACCCTTTGTTGTTGCTAAAGTTATAGGTTACGACGCGACGCAATGGTCCAAAGTAATTTTTATAAATAGAGGAACAGATCATAAAGTAGAAAAAAATCTATCTGTAGTGACTGATGCAGGGGTCGTTGGACACGTTATTCATGCGTCTCTTAAATCATCGAAAGTGTTACTAATTACTGACAGTCGTAGCGCGATTGATTCGTTATTTCAAGAAACACGCAAATCTGGGATAACTGTAGGAACAGGCGAAGATATATGTGAAATGAAATTTGTTCCTATTTCTGCGAAGGTGAGTGTCGGCGATAAGGTGATCTCTTCAGGGTTAGGTGGTGTGTTTCCAAAAGGGCTGATAGTCGGGACGGTTGTGGATATTGTCAAACAAGATCATGAGTTGTTTCAAGATATTATGGTCTCCCCCAGCGTAGATTTGTCTAACATGGAAGAGGTCGTTGTACTTCTTTCTGGTCAGGAGGAGAGGTGATTTATCTAATTCTTATATCTGTCTTGGTTTTGTTGCTTTCCATTCAAACAACATTTCTTGCGTTTTTTTTTCCGGGGAATGTGGTCCCTGATCTGATTCTAATAGCTGCGGTTTATTCAGGTATTCATTTAAAAAAAAGTAGGGGTATCTGGTTGGCTGCTTTAATTGGTTTTTTTCA
>JALPWY010000021.1 GCA_023271875.1 Nitrospinaceae bacterium
GAAAATTGGGGATCGAACGGAAATTGGACCTAACGTTCATATTGAAGCAGATTCAGTTGTGGGGGCTGATTGTCGAATTTTTCACGGGGCATCCATTGGAGGAGACCCGCAGATAGCAGGTGCTCGCGATATCATATCCACCGTAGAAATTGGTGATCACACTACGGTGCGAGAGTTTGTTACAATTCACCGTTCCGCTAATGAGAATGAAAAAACAACGGTGGGTAAGGGTTGCCTAATCATGGCTTATGCTCACATCGCCCATGATTGTGTTATAGGAGACGACGTGGTTCTTGTTAACGCAACTTCACTTTCAGGACATATCATTGTTGAAGATCGTGCTTTTATTTCCGGGATGATAGGGGCTCATCAATTTGTTAGATTCGGAAAGCTCTCGATGACCGGGGGTATGAGTCGAATTGTAAAAGATATACTTCCATATTCGACTGTGGAAGGAAACCCTGCCCGGCTCATTGGAACAAACGCAATAGGTCTCAAAAGAGCAGGAATGGCACCTGCTGTGAGGAGTGGTTTAAAACAAGCAATCAGCTTTATTATGCATGACGAGCTAAATATTATCCAGGCTATTAAAAAAATAGAAGAGGAAATTAAAATGTCAGATGATATTCGTTATCTTGTTAACTTTGTAAATCAATCTAATCGAGGAATTATTAGATAATGGCAGAATGTAAAATAGGGGTTGTTGGAGTTGGAAAGATGGGCGAATATCATGTTGGCGTGTTGTCTGATATGAGCGAAGCTGAATTAGTTGGTATTGTAGATAGTGATCAAAAACGCGCCAAAATAGTTTCCGAGCGATACAAAACATCAAATTACAAGGATTATAAAGACCTTTTCAAAAAAATTGATGCGGTTGTTATTGCTGTCCCGACTTCCATGCATTATTCGATTGGCAAAGAATTCATAGAAGCAGGAATTCACACCCTATTGGAAAAACCGTGTACCGATGATCTAGGACAAGCGGAAGAGTTGTTTGATATTGCGGCTAAAAAAAATGTAACTCTTCACATTGGCCATGTAGAAAGATTTAATGGTGCTGTTCAGGAATTGTTTAAAATTGTAAAAGATCCAATATATATTGAGTGCAGGCGCATGAGTCCATTCTCGGCTCGAATCAAGGATGATGGAGTCGTGCTTGACATTATGATCCATGATATCGATATTGTCCTTAACCTTGTTGAGTCTGGTGTGGTCAATATCAATGTAATTGGAAATTCAGTTTTTTCTAAGCGAGATGATTTGATCAACGCTCAAATAGAATTTGAGAACGGTTGTATCGCGAATCTTTTAGCAAGTCGGGTCTCTCAAAATAAGGTAAGGACGCTTGAAGTGACGCAAAAGGAATCGTCCATATTACTCGACTATACGGAGCAGGAAATTTTTATTCATCGTCAGTCATCTTCCGAAAGTCAATTGAGCCCAGGTTCTCTAAGATATAAGCAGGAATCCCTGGTGGAACGGATTTTTGTCCACAAGGATAATCCCCTCAAACTGGAGCTTAAACACTTTATAGATTGTGTGGAAAATGGTGGCCGGAGAAAATTGGCCGTAAAGAAGGAATTAAATTCTTTAAACATCGCATTACAAATACTCAGTTACTTCAAATCTGGAAGGGAGTAGTTTCCCTCCGGAATTACACACTCCTTAACAGTGCAACTCCAACCTTCATCTCATTAAATGTCGGATTTAGAAAAAAAAATAGGGCTACTGGCTGGGGCGGGAGAAATCCCCGCATATTTTGCAAAGCAAGCCGCCCAAAGGGGGATACGGATTACTGCAGTTTCGTTTTTGGATGAAACACACTCTAAGTTGGAACCCCTGGTGGAAAAAGCCTATTCTATTGGAATAGGAAAACCTGGAAAAATTTTTCAAACATTTAAAGATGAAAACATAACTGATCTTGTGATGCTAGGAAAGGTGGATAAAAAAATAATTTTTCGTCCTAGCTTCTTCGATCTACGCGCGGTTAAATTTTTTAAAAGTCTTATAAGCCAGGAAGACAAAACACTTCTCTTGGGGGTGATCAGGGAAATAGAAAAAGAAGGATTGAACGTCCTAGATCAAAAAGAGCTGTTAGGCGAAGTTTTTCCAGGTAAGGGTGTTCTTACTGAAAGAAAACCATCGATCAAAGAAATGGAAGATATAAAGTTTGGCATTCCAATTGCCAAAAAGCTGGCTGATATGGAAATTGGCCAAACGATCGTCGTGAGAAATAAAACGGTGGTTTCGGTCGAGGCAATTGAAGGAACAGATAGAGCATTAGAGAGGGGTTGCGATTTGTCACGCGGAAAGTGTATTGCCGTTAAAGTAAGTCGGACTAATCAGGACTATCGTTATGATGTCCCTGGCATTGGGCTGCAAACAATGGAGAGCCTGATAAATGGGGGAGCTTCGGTATTGGCAATGGAAGCAGAAAGGGTAATGGTTGTTGATCAGAAAAAAGTAGTAGAAGTGGCAAACCGCGCTAAAATATCTATAGTGTGCGTGTAAAAGGTAAGTTGTTTTACCGCATTCAAATTTTTCATTCTTAACTTCATAGTAATATTAATGACAGGCAAGTCTATCCGATTTCTGATTGTTGTTGGAGAAGCTTCTGGGGATATACATGGAAGCGGGCTGGTCCGTGCTATAAAAAATTATCATCCTAACTGTGAGTTCAGCGGATTGGGTGGTGACCAAATGCGCCGAGAGGGAGTAAAGACATTCTATGATATTGATCGTATGGGAGCGGTTGGTGTCATCGAGGTATTAGGGGATCTACCTCATTATTTTAACGTATACCGTAAACTTTCCAGAGAAATAGAAAGTGGTAGCTATGATGCGGTGATTCTTATTGACTACCCAACGCTTAATCTTCGCCTTGCAAAACTATGTCACAAGCATTCCTGCCCAGTACTTTTCTTCATCAGCCCTCAGGTTTGGGCTTGGCGTAAAGGTCGAATAAAACAGATTCAACGCACGGTGGATAAAATGTTTGTTGTCTTTCCCTTTGAGGAAGTCTTGTTAAAAGAGAAAGGAGTTGACGCGGAGTTTGTGGGTCACCCATTTATCGAAACCGTGAGAACTACCATGACTCGTGATGAAGCAATGGAGGAATTTTCGTTGGATTCTACAAGAAAAATCATTGGATTGATGCCGGGAAGTCGAAATAGCGAGCTTGATTTTCTTCTAGATCTCATGATCAACTCGGCGAAAGAAATTAAAAAACATCTCAAAGACTGTCAATTTATTTTACCGGTTGCTGATACGTTGAACTCGAAGGATGTCCGAGATCGAATAAAATCAAATTCGCTTGATATAAGAATAGTGGAAGGGAAATCATATGACGTAATGAACTGTTGTGATTTTTTAATCATTGCTTCTGGTTCGGCAACCCTTGAAGCAGCTTTACTTGGATGTCCGATGGTTATTGTATATAAATTAAACTGGATCACTTACTGGTTGGCTCGTGTGCTTATTAAAATCAAATTATATGGACTGATCAATATTGTAGCCGAAGAAGAAGTGGTTACAGAACTGATTCAGGGCAAGGCCACTGTGAAAAATATTACTAAAGAAGTAGTAATGATTTTGAATGATTCAGAAGGGCGTGAGAATCTGCGGTCCCGTCTTCTGCAAGTTCGTAAATCTCTAGGCGATCCGGGCGTATTAGATAGAGTCGCGGAGCGTATGATAGAGTTTCTTAGGGAGCGAAGGCAGGGTGAAAAAATTTCTATTTAACTTTATTTTTCCATATCTATTGTATGTACTGATATTCGTTTGGTGTTGGACGATTCGGGAGTCTCGAAAAAAAAAAGAGTCAGAAGATTACATCCAAAGTATTTCCGGAAGTTATATTTTAACCTTATGGCATGGGCGCATTTTTTATTTATTTTATCACTTGCGCCGAAGACCCGATTTTCATTTATTGATAAGTCCCAGCGTAGACGGCGATTTACTTGCAAGATTAGCTCAATTGATGGGTTATTCCGTAATTCGTGGATCAACCTTCAAAAAAACAGTATCGTCAACACGTTCATTAATCAAAATACTCAAGCGTGGCGAGAGAATTATTATTATTGCTGATGGTTCACGCGGTCCGCGATTGAAAGCCCAGTCGGGTTGCATTCAGATTGCTGGAATCACTAACTCTCCACTCATACCCATGACTTATGGGGCCATGCGTAAAATTGAATTGAACACTTGGGATCGATTTGTACTCCCACTTCCTTTTACTCATTGCACGATAAACTTCGGTGATCGAATTTCTGTGCCGCATCGTCCGGACGGGCAAGTGATTCAAAATAAACAGAAAGAACTAGAAGAATCCCTCAACTTTCTCACCGAAGCAAGTGAGTAATTTGAAGTATCCATAAATCAATAAAATCAAGTGTCTTAGTATTTTAATTTTATCAATTATTAGAAGTATAAAGTCTTGTTTGAAAAAAAAGTCGACTTATGCTAAGTTTCCCACTTCTCCGCAACACTCTATAAACAAATAAATAATTCTATGATACTGAACTAGGTTGGGTTGCGAGGCTTTTTAGTTATCCTCTAGAAATTAGGGGAGATCTCTTTATCATCTCGCTAAAAATACCTAATTGAAACTTTGAGAGAATTTTGGTGAGGCAACAATTTTTAATTAACATCAATCCTAATATCAAGTGTGGTTGCTGACAGATATAGATTTAGAGTATTAATTTTCATTAATTCATAAAAGTGCAGGAGGTAATTAGCATGACCCCAAAAGAGGTATTGGATTTAGCGAAAAAAAATAAAGTTAAAATTGTGGATATTAAATTCACGGATTTGCTGGGTACATGGCAGCATTTTTCTGTACCGACAAGCGAACTGGAGGAAAGTTTATTTGAAGACGGCCTTGGGTTTGATGGTTCGAGTATTAGAGGATGGCAGGCAATCAATAACAGCGATATGATCGTTATACCGGATCCCACAACAGCGATGATGGATCCTTTTATGCATGTTCCCACACTAAGCTTGATATGTAATATTTCTGATCCCATCACCAAGGAAAAATATTCAAAGGATCCTCGGAATGTTGCTCAAAAAGCGGAGGCCTACCTCAAGTCGACAGGACTTGGGGATACGGGATATTTCGGACCGGAAGCAGAGTTTTTCGTTTTTGATGACGTGAGATATCAAAATGATTCCAACCAGGCTTTTTATGCAGTGGATTCCGAAGAAGGGATATGGAATTCTGGAAATTCTGGCAGAGATGAGGAACCAAACCTGGGTTATAAACCTCGCCACAAAGAAGGGTATTTCCCTACATCTCCAACTGATAGTTTACAGGACATTCGCAGTGAGATGTTACTTACCATGGAAGAAGTTGGGATTGAAATGGAATGTCACCACCATGAAGTGGCCACTGCTGGGCAATGTGAAATCGATATGCGTTTTGCTCCCTTGGTAAAATGTGCAGACAACTTAATGTGGTACAAGTACATCGTTAAAAATGTAGCTAAGCGTTACGGTAAAACCGCGACGTTTATGCCAAAGCCTTTGTATGGTGATAACGGAACCGGAATGCACGTGCACCAGAGTATCTGGAAAGGTGGAAAACCACTTTTTGCTGGGGACGGCTACTCGGGTTTTAGTGAAATGGGGTTGCATTATATCGGTGGCATTTTGAAACATGCCCGGGCAATTTCTGCTTTTACGGGACCTACTACTAACTCATATAAAAGATTGGTTCCGGGTTTCGAGGCACCTGTCAATCTAGCTTATTCAAGTCGCAATCGAAGTGCTGCCGTTAGAATTCCAATGTATTCTCCGAGCCCCAAAGCAAAACGAATGGAAGCCCGCTTTCCTGATCCTTCTGCAAACGGTTATCTAGCTTTTTCAATTATGCTCATGGCTGGATTAGATGGAATTGAGAACAAAATTGATCCTGGTGAACCAATGGACAAGGATATATATGCAATGGGTCGAGAGGAACTTGCTAATATACCTAGCCTTCCAGGTTCACTGGATGAGGCATTATGTGCACTTGAGGCAGATCATGACTTTATGCTTAAAGGAGATGTCTTTACTCAGGACCTTCTTGATACATGGATTGATTACAAGCGTGAAAATGAAGTGGACCAATTACGTTTACGTCCACACCCTTATGAACTCTACATGTATTACGATGTTTAAAATTTAACCAAAATTATATTATAGCCCCTGGCTTTTGCCGGGGGTTTTTTTTTGTTAGATTAATACGTTAGCTATTATTTTTGTAAATGTAAAAAAATTAAGTATTCATACCAGAAAAAAAATGAATGATTCACAACTATTTAATTCAATCCATAATTGTGACCCATGGCAGGATATTTTTGAAGAATCCCTCCGAGCCCACAAGTTTTTAGAACCTAAAAAAGCTTGGCAAAACTTTAGAACTTTATCAAGTCAATCTAATTTTCAAAGGTTATTTCCTAAATTTTTTAAATCCCTTATAAAATTGGTAGCGTCGTCATACAATCCAGATTTAGCTTTACACAATTTTGAGAGGTTTACTCAAACAATAAATGATAAAAACTATTTGTACACAATTCTATCTACCTCGCCAGAAACTCTAAAATCCATCATAGTTTTATTTTCAGGTAGTCAGATTTTGACTGATAGTTTATTGAGCGACCCATCATTTTTTGACTGGATCAATAATTCAAAAATAATAAATAATTCAAGATCTAAAGATGAATTCATGCGGGCTTATTATGAATTTTCAGGAGCAAAATACTTAGATAATAACACTCCTCAAATGTTACGAAAATTTAAAAAAAGAGAGTATATACGAATTGGTTTACGAGATTTACTGGGCAAAACAGATTTTGAAGAAACAGGAAGAGATCTTTCGTTTTTAGCAGATTTAAGCCTGCAGGTTGCATACGAGTACGTGGATCAAAAAATGAAAGAAAAATATGGTGTTCCTTACTACAAAGAAAATAACAAAGAAAAGAAGGAAGTAGAATTTACGGTATTAGGGATGGGTAAACTTGGGGGACTAGAATTAAATTACAGTTCAGATATTGACTTAATGTACATATATACCTCAAGTAAAGGGGAAACACACCCAACAGAAGATTATCCGAATACGATAAGTATAAGCATCCATGAATATTTTACGAAACTTGCTGTATTGCTAACAAAAACAATTCATGAAATCACTTCAAATGGAAGTGTGTTTCGTGTGGATCTTGACCTACGGCCAGAGGGAACCAGCGGTGAAATAGTTAATTCACTCGTAAGTTTAGAAATTTATTATCAATCTTGGGGTCGTCTCTGGGAGCGTCAGGCTCTACTAAAGGCAAGAGTGTCTGCCGGGAGCGAGTCATTGGGGCAAAAATTTTTTACAATACTGGAACCGTTTATTTATAGAAAAAACATAGATTTTTCTGCGGTAAAAGAAATAATTGGCATGAAAGAAAAAATAAATCAAAGCATACAGAAAAGAAATACAAATAGAAGAAATATAAAACTAGGTGAAGGAGGGATACGAGAAGTTGAATTCACGGTTCAAATTTTTCAATTAATATACGGAGGTAGAGAAAAAAATATAAGAGAAGCTAATACACTAGAAGCTTTGAAAGGTCTTCATGAATTAAATTTAATTAAAAAAAAAGAATATGAACAACTAAAGGAAGCATATGTTTTTTTAAGAAGTATAGAAAATAGGGTGCAGATTTCATTTGGCCTTCAAACTCACGTTATTCCTGAAGATAGATTCTTGCAGGCAGTCCTGGCTCTAAAAATGAATATAGAAGGAAAATCTATTGAAGAGCTAAGTCGTAAATTAAATGATGAATTTACACGAAAAACCCAATTTGTAAGTCATATTTTTTCTGAACTTTTCAAAAAAGAACAAAGTAGGACGATTGGGGGGGATATAAACAAACCAAGTGAAACAAAATCGTTAGATGAACAGGTATTAGAAAGAGCATCGTTTCAAAATAATAAAAATGCTCTGCGATTTTTGAAAAGTTTGAGAGATGGCCAGAAGTTTTCCCATCCAACCGAAAAAAGTATCAGCGACTTCTATAGGATTCTTCCAGAAATTCTGGATTGGTGCGGTAAAGTACCGATGGCAAATTCAGCAGTAGAAAATTTGGTAAAATTTATTGAATCAAGCAAAGCAAGAGAATCATTTTTAGATTTATTTTCTAAAAATAAAAAATTTCTAGAATTACTTCTCAGAGTTTTTGGAAGTAGTAATTTAATATCAGATATTTTAATTAAACAACCTGATTTGATAGATGTAATCAAGGACGCAGAATCCATCTATCGTTTTAAAAATAAAACAAATCTTGAGAAAGAAATAAGTCAAATCCTTGAAAGTTGCAATACATTTCAGGAAAAACAAAATAGTTTAAGACGATTCAAGCAGGGTGAAGAGTTGAGGATAGGGGTTCGTTATATAATTGGCGAAACAGACCTGGAAGGAACGCTAGCAGATCTTTCAAGCTTGGCAGAAACGCATATAGAAAATGCGTATCAAATAGCATTTAAAAAACAAAAGATCCAGTATAGTAAAGAAAAAATAATTCCGGATAGTTTTGCCATTATTGGGATGGGTAAATTAGGAGGTGGTGAAATAAACTTTAAATCCGATTTGGATGTGGTTTTTGTGTATGAAGATTCAAAAAATGATTCTTTGTTTTCAAAAAGTGTAGTTCTATTTTATACAAAAATTTATCAGTTACTAAATGAACTAACATCTCAAGTAACTTCTTCTGGGTATGCTTATAAAATTGATTCTGACTTGCGGCCCGAAGGTAAGAGCGGCCTAATGGTAAATTCGATTAAGAGTTACGAAGACTATTATAAAGGAAGGGCTCGTACTTGGGAGCAGCAGGCTATGGTTAGGGCAAGGTTTATAGCAGGGAATCATCAAACGGGTCAAAACTTTATAAATATGGTAAGGAAGTTTACCTATCGCCCAAAGCTTGAATATGAGTCGATTATAGAAATTTCCAGATCAAGAGAGAGAATCGAGAAAGATTTAGCAGAAGAGGGCACCAAGGGGAAAAATGTGAAGTTGGGTTATGGAGGGTTGGCTGATATTGAATTTTCTGTCCAAATTCTACAGATGATGCATGGGGGGAAAAACATTCGCTTAAGAGTAACTAATACACTTTCAGCTGTTGTTCAGTTAGATACTTTAGGAATTATTGATCATAAAGATTCAGAAAATATAAAAAAGTACTACCTTTTCATGCGAAACGTAGAATGTGCTTTAAGAATTCAAAATCTTTCTTTAATGAGTCATTTGCCTAAGGAACAAGAGAAACTTTTAATGCTTGCAAAATTTTTAAAGTATTCTGGAAGAAATCCCACTGATATCGTGGAAAAATTCAGAAGCGACTATTCTCAAAGTACGAAAGAAATAAGAGCGTTTTACGGTAAAACTATAGATACCCTATTAAGAACAGCTCTTTAAAACAGAAGACGCTTATCGGTTAGAAAGTGTTATTTTTTTTGGGTTTCTTTGGAAATGAATTGAGCTTATATTCTACGCTATCTATTAAAGCTTGCCAACTAGCTTCAATAATGTTTTCTGATACACCGACAGTCCCCCACTTCGAATCATGATCGCCTGATTCAATTAACACACGGGTTTTAGCCTGTGTACCTTTTTTTTCATCTAGGATTCTCACCTTATAATCAAAAAGAGTTACGTTTTCCATTTCAGGATAAAATTTACTCAACGACTTTTTAATAGCCTTATCCAAGGCGTTAACTGGACCTATGCCTTCGGCAGCGGTAACTTCCTGTACTCCGTTAACCCGAATTTTTACCGTGGCTTCTGATATAGGTTTCTCGTCTTCATCCCTTTGTTCTACAATCACACGAAAACCAACAAAATCGAAAAAATATTCTTTTTTGCCAAGGGCATCACGCATCAGTAGTTCAAAAGAAGCTTCGGCCCCTTCGTATTGATATCCGAGTTGTTCAAGGGATTTAAGGTTATCCAGTATTTTTTTGACTTTTGGTTCGTGGGCATCAATGTCAATACCGTATTCTTGAGCCTTGGACAGAATATTGCTTTTCCCAGACAAATCTGAAATTAAGATTCGCTGAACATTACCGACCAATTCAGGATTGATATGCTCATAGGTGGCACTATTTCTTTTTATAGCACTAACATGAACTCCTCCTTTATGAGCGAAAGCACTTTTACCGACATAAGGTTGATGATTCCAGTGTGCCTGATTAGCAAGTTCATAAACAAATGATGACAAATCTGATAAAGATTGCATTTGTTCATCAGAAACACAGTTCAAACCTAACTTAAGTTTAAGATTAGGAATTACGGAAACGAGGTTTGCATTTCCGCATCGTTCGCCGAACCCATTTATGGTTCCTTGAACTTGTTCCACACCTGCCTGAACTGCCGTCAGGGCATTAGCAACTGCGAGTTCCGAATCGTTATGCGTGTGAATTCCAATTTTTGTGTTAATAGAACTTTTTACCAATGAACACACTTTTCCTACCTCAGAAGGCAAAGATCCACCATTGGTGTCGCACAGTATGATCCAATCGGCCCCTGCAGATTCTGCTTCCTTAAGCACTCTCATGGCATATTCAGGATTGCTTTTGTATCCATCAAAGAAATGTTCTGCATCAAATAATACTTCAGAACAATTTTCTTTAAGGTAGCTCACGCTATCCTTGATCATACGTAGGTTTTCCTCCAAAGTTGTGGAGAGCGCCTCGTTAACATGCATATCCCAACTTTTCCCAAAAATGGTAATAACTTCTGTGTTTGCTTCAATCAGGTTTTTAATATTCTGATCATTTTTTACATCATTATTGGGATGGCGAGTGCTTCCGAAAGCAGTAATTTTCGCTTGTTGAAAATTACTATTTTGGACCCGACTGAAAAAATCCATATCTTTCGGATTCGACCCAGGCCAACCCCCCTCAATATATTTTATTCCAAGTTCATCGAGTTTATGGGCAATGCGAATCTTGTCTTCAACGGTAAAAGAGACATCCTCAGATTGCGATCCGTCTCTTAATGTCGTGTCATAAATGCTTATTGTTTTCATAAAACTAATATTGATGTTATCAGATGGATTCGTCGTTACCCTTTAGCGGGCTATTTTTTTTGGTCTCATTCATATTAAATACTTTGTGTAGAACACGAACGGCAAGTTCACCATATTTTTCTTCAATAATACAAGATACTCTTATTTCCGAAGTGCTTATCATTATAATGTTTATATTTTCATTAGATAGAGCGCTAAACATTTTTGCGGCAACTCCTGGATGGCTTCGCATACCCGCGCCTACAATAGAAACTTTGCATATATTAGGATCAGCACTAATATCACGTGCTTCTATGAGCTTGCCTAGTTCTTGGACTATTTTGGTAGCTTTATTTATATCCTCTTTTGTAACAGTAAACGAAATATCCGTATGGTTTTCATCGCTGACATTCTGGATAATCATATCCACTGAAAGATTTTTCTCTGCGAGTCCTGTGAAAAACTTACTGGCGATTCCTGGTTGATCAGGAACACCCTTGATCGTTATTTTAGCTTGATTTTTGTCGTTCATTATTCCAGATACAACCGGTTGTTCCATACTCGAATCCTCCTCACAGATCAAAGTGCCTTTAGAATTTTCCACTAAAGATGATTTTACAACAAGTGGCATATCGTACTTTTTGCAGAATTCAACGCAACGAAATTGCAGTACCTTTGCACCCAAGCTAGACATTTCCAACATTTCATCGTAAGAAATGCGATCCATTTTACGCGCCTCGGGAACAATATTGGGGTCGGCGGTATATACCCCATCTACATCTGTATAGATTTCACACCTCTCTGCTTTTAAGGCTACAGCTAGAGCAACAGCAGAAGTATCAGAACCACCTCGTCCAAGGGTAGTAACATCACCATGTTCATTTATTCCTTGAAAACCTGCAACAACAATGACATTCCCGTTCTCTAAAGCCCTTCTGGAGCGCTCTGTATCGACTCCTTTGATACGTGCTTTTGTATGAGCGTTGTCGGTAAGTAAACCTATTTGCCTACCCGTCATGGAAATAGCAGGGCACCCGATGCTATCAAGGGCTATACTTAATAAGGCACTTGAGATGCGTTCTCCAGATGATAATAAAAGATCAATTTCCCTGTCTTTTCCAGTAGGGCTAATCTGTTTGGCCATATCTAATAGTTTGTCAGTTTCACCTGCCATTGCTGAAACGACAACCACAATATCAAGCCCTTCTTTTCGCATACGGGCAATACGTCCTGCAATTTTTTTAATTCGTTCAATACTGCCGACCGAAGTACCGCCATATTTTTGCACCACTAATCTATTCATACGTTTTAATTTATATCAAAAAACATGTTCATCAAATCTGAACCAGATTTAAAATGGTTATTTTCCTTATTAAGAATATTTTCATCAAATTTATTAACTGAGGCCGTCTCTTTTTCTCCACTAACCACAAATGGGACTCGTCCATTTTCATACTTTACAGCAACTGCCGAACTGACATGGTTGACAACCACCATCATTTTGATACCGCTATTTAGGGAAATTTCTTTTGATAGTGGACCGATTACCTTTGAGTCGATATCTTCGATAGTAAGAATTTTGTCATCAATATTTCCCTTTAGTGAAACTTCTTCCGCCCCTGCTACATTAAGATAGACAATATCCTTGGTCTGCAATTCGTGAATGGCGGCCTCTACTTTATTATCAAAATTGGTTTCAGCAAACCCGGTAGCACCTTCAACTGAAACTACGCCCATACTTGCCGCTTTAGCTATTCCCTGAAAAAGTAGCGATGCGGAAATAAGTGAAGCGGGTTTCCCAAATTTTTTTTCAAATGGAGGAAGAGTTCCTTTTTTACCGTTGCCCCATAACCAGATACTGTTGGCCGAGTCAAGGTTTTCACGCTTTCGTTTTTGGTTTACTGGATGATTATGCAATATGATCTGAGCTTGATTAATAATATAAATTAAATCATTAAACTCATCACCATCCGGCATGAATTTCCGAATACCTTCGCCGATCAATTCGTTGGGTGGTGTCAAAAATTTTGTAAATGGTTTACTTTGCATAACCATTATATTATGAAAACCCAAGCCAGGATAAAAAGTAACCAGGCGATCTGATATTTGATCTTGAAGTGCTTTTAAATAGTTTCTAGATTCTTCACAAGACAAATGACCCGCTGTATAATCTTTCATTACCATATCGTTATGACTAGGTTGCAGAGTTACAAAATCACAACATAGTGGAATTTCTCCATCTTTGAGATTCAACCCTATTGCCAGCGCGTCAAAATATGCTGGAGCAATATCATATTTTGCAGGATCGTAGCCTAAAAGCGAGAGATAGGATACCTCGTTTCCAACTTGACGATTTTCGGGAATGGTTTGAACCGAGCCGGAATAGCCTTCTTGAACCATCCGGTCTAGGTTGGGTGTGTCCGCAAGCTGTAACGGAGTCTTATTTTCTTTTTCTGCAATCGGCTTATCTGTTAGGCCGTTGGCAATTACAACCAAATATTTCATTCTAAACCAAACTGAGATGGGTGGTTAGCGGATTGAGGAGTCTTAAAAATTATATCTTATCTTTCTTAAAACTCCACACATAAACGCTTAAAAAACAATGAAGACTAGATTGTTAAAAAATAATACCATGCAAGAGATCGGGTGATATAGTTTTTCGAATCCAAAAGTAGAAAAATTTCACAGAATACCTAAAACTTATAAAAAAACCAATTCTTGTCCCCTAATTCATTGGAACATAAGGGTAAATTTAATAGACCGAAGTAAACGGCTATGATACTTTAAGTAAGAAATAATATTTTACGCGCCTAATACAGGCGTTAAAAAACACTCGTATGCACAATATAAATGAAATTTGCAAGGATGGTCAATCTTTGCCGTTAAACACAGAAGGAAATTTAAGGGTTGTCTTTTTGGGGGTTGGTGCAGCTTTCACCAAGCGTAACCGGCAATCCAACTTTTTAATTATACAAGGGGAACATCACGTTTTGGTAGATTGCGGCACTCTTGGACCCTTGGCTCTTGATGATGTTGGATTGAGTGTCAGTAAAGTCCAATGTTATCTACCCACCCACAGTCATGCTGACCATATCGGTGGTTTTGAGGAAGTTGCGCTAGTTAATCGCTATATTTCAAACTCACCTAATAAACCGAAAATGATCATCCCAAAAGACTATCAGGATTTATTGTGGACTAAGAGCCTTGCAGGGGGGGCTGAGTTTTGTGAGGCCTCGCAGGGTCAACCACTCCAGTTAACAGATTTTTTTGATATTCATCGTCCAAAAGAAACGGAGTTGCTAGGGAGAAAAGTCTGGTCTTTTCAGCATGGTTCGATGGAACTTGTTCTCATGCGGACACTCCATTTCCCGGATTCTGCAGTCAGCATTGATGAAGCACAATGGTGTAGTGGTATTTTGGTAAACAGGAGAGTTTGGATTTCTGGAGATACTATGTTTGATAAGGACTATCCTACACAGTTTTCTAGTATATCAGAGGTGATGTTCCATGACTGTCAAACTTTTCAAGGGGGAGTTCACGCGTCCTACCGTGAGCTGATGACACTACCCGATGAAGTACGTTCTAAAACATACCTATATCACTATAATGATAATTGGGACGATCCGAAAGCTTGGGTTAAAGATTCAGATAACTTCACAGGTGACCCTGTCAAAGACGGTTTTATGGGTTGGGCTGATCAACAGGTGGCCTACGACTTTGCATAATCTCAGTATTAAAAGATCTATTGAATTCTTAAAATCAACGAACAGACTTGGGCTAGATTGCTTGGATGTAAAACGCACAAATTTAATATAGTCCCTTTTGTCACGACTTGTAGTGACTTCTTTGTTACTCTCACCTATCTCAAGATCAGTCCGCTACAGTTTCCTGGCAGTTATTGTTCTGGGAACAATCATCCGACTGGCAGGTATCACTACCCCCTTACATGGAGACGAGCTGGCAACAATATCGATTTGGGCAAATATGCCGCTTTTATCCATCCCTACGCATTATGAATATCCTAACAATCATATTTTTCACACTCTTGTAGTCGCTACAATATTTAAGATATTTGGGCTAAATCCTTTTTTATTACGTACTCCCGTTCTGGTTTGTGGAATTGCAAGTATTGCGTTAGCATTTTTAACTATTCATCGAATTACACGCAATACTCAAGCTGGGTTGGCAGTTTCACTCCTGATTGCAATTAATGGTGGTCACATCTTTTATTCGACGCATGCGCGGGGGTACATGTTGATCCTCCTTATTTGCCAATATATTTTTCATCGGTTGGTTGTCTGGATAGATGAATCTAAAATTTCATCAAGATCAACAAAGGAGTTTTTCACTTTTAAAGAACTTTCCATCTTCGCTGGATTAATGGTAGTGGGTACTTGGACAATTCCAACATTCGTGTTTTTCGAAGGATCGCTGGGTTTGTTTTTTTTAATATCGTTTCTTCAATCAAAGCGTGGTAAATGGTTTGATATCCCAAGTCTATATCTAAAAAACCTTGCAGTGATACTGGTTTGCCTGTTGGGTTTGTTTGTGCAGTATTTTATTTTTATTTCTCCTGAAATGCTTGAAGTGGCTTTATCTAACGCGGCACAATCAGAATTAAGTGCTTTTCCTACAGCTATTTTAAAGGAATGGATTCAACCGATTGACACAGGTGAGCTTTTTGTTGTTTCGCTTGTATTGATTGGACTATTTACCTTGTTTCACCTTAATCGCACTACATTCATATTAATTGTGTGTTTGTTAGTGTTTCCGCCGACAATTATTTATATAGCCTGTTTGTCAGGATTGGTTACCATAGTTCCACACGTAAGAGCATTTTTTTATCTACAACCCATTTTTATATCGTGTATAGTCATTGGCGCATTTGGCCTTACAAGTAGATTAAGAAACAACCTGAGAATATTAGTGGGTAAAATAGTTTTAGGTTTTATTTTTCTCCTGATTACGATTATGTCAGGAAAGGAGTTGTTTCAAGTAACCTGGCCCGATCGATTTGCCCGTCAACCACTTGACCTTGTTGCGAAGTATGTAAAAAGCCTTGGACCTAACGATTTAATTCTGTTATCTCGCAGCTCTCATGTCGAATATTATTTATATGGAGGCAAGGAAACAACAAAAAGGGTTAATAAAATTATAGATGAAGGAAAACTAGGGGATATCTATTTTGTTGAGTATGGTAAAGCAGAAAAATCTGATTCGTTAAAGTTTAATAAGGGAGGTGTGGAGTATTTGCGCCTAAACAATTATTTTCAGATTGTAAAAACAAAAGAGGAATCAACTGGTATTTTATTGCCAATGAAACTGTTTGTATCCGAGCGACGAATTGGGGACTTTACTTTTCGTAAGGTGGATTCTCAGTTTGTATATAATAGTTTTACTTTAAGGTCGCCGAAAGATTGGAAGAGATGGAGTGGTATGATCCATTCCACACCGGTAATATTGGAACCTCCTTCTATGCATTCAGGGGAATTACCCGCGTTAAAGATTAAGGAACCAGACACTTTAATAGCTTATTCAGAAGATGAGATAAGTGATGCAATTTTCTCAATTAATATTAATTTGGTGACTGCCGATCGGCACATAGGAAGAAATCTGTCGTATCTTCATGCTGTAGAAGAGGGTGGACAATATGTTTCTAAGAGTGCATGGCTGGTAAATGAGTGGGTATTGGGTCATCCTTATGGCCTAGATATTCTAAACCAACATTGGCAGGCGAAAATATTTATAACGGAAGGAAAACAACCTGTGGAAATTATTAGAATACCAGAAATAGAACAAGGCCAATTTGGTCGTCTACGCGGTATTCAAAGTTACCGTTTGGCTATATCGAAGCATACGTCAAAGACTAATGGAGATAAATTATGATTGTTGTAACCGGAGGGGCGGGTTTTATTGGAAGCGCCATCGCTCAAGAATTAAATATGAGAGGAAGAATGGATCTCCTTATAGTTGACGATATAGATCATCCTGAAAAAGAAAAAAATATCATATCAATCAAATATCAAGAAATAAGAGGAAAGAATTCATTTTTGGAAAAGATTCTTGATCGAAACATCGATTCAGTTGAAGTGATAATTCATATGGGCGCCTGTTCTTCAACAACCGAAACCGATGAAAAATTTCTTATAAAAAATAACTACCACTACACTCGGCACCTAGCAACCTATGCTTTGGAGAAAAATATTCGCTTTATTTATGCCTCCAGCGCTGCAACATATGGTAATGGAGAAATGGGATATAGTGATGATGAATCTAAACTAAATACATTAAAACCACTTAATTTATATGGGGAAAGTAAACATAAATTTGATCTATGGGCAGAAAGCCAAGGTATTCTTGATCGTGTAGTAGGGCTAAAATATTTTAATATTTTTGGGCCAAATGAGTACCATAAAGAAAATATGCAAAGTATGGCGGGAAAGGGATTCATTCAGGCAATGGAAAAAAATAAAATTTGTCTATTTAAATCATATAAAAAAGAATATAAGGATGGCAGACAGGAGAGAGATTTTCTTTATATAAAGGATGCAGTTAACATGACCTTGTTTTTTCTGGACAACCCAAGTATTGGTGGGATCTTCAATATTGGAGCGGGTCAGTCTAGGAATTGGAACGATCTTGCTATAAATATTTTTAAAGCAATGGGTAGAGAACCCCAAATTGAATATATTTCAATGCCAGAAACTATCCTTCATCAATACCAGTACCACACTTGCGCAGACATCCAAAAGATTCGCGACGCTGGTTATACTCAGTCCATAACGTCTCTAGAAGACGGTATTACAGATTATGTAAAAAATTACCTCGTATCCAATAAGCGATTAGGAAATTAGTTCAAACGAACAGTATTAGTTCAAACTAAAATTCATTTTTCCGCAAGATAAAAGCCACTAATCTTTATCTGGTTTATCCATCAAGTCCAACTTGTTTTCCTCTCAAGGTTAGTTGTGCTAGTACTGCGATTTTCTAATTGGACTTGTGGTTTTCAAGAATTTTTGTGACTATATTGGTCGTGGAAAGTCCTTTAATAATAGGAATGAGTTCTACTTTTGCTCCATAACCTTCGACAATTTCACGCCCGGCGACTTCGTCTATATTGTAGTCATCTCCTTTAACAAGAATATCCGGGCGTACTTGACGAATGATTTCTTCCGGGGTAGTTTCATTAAAAATCGTAATGTAGTCGACAGATTTCAATGCAGAAATAATATTAGCACGTTCTTTTTGTGTCTTGATGGGACGATCATTTCCCTTAATGGATTTAACAGATTCATCACTGTTGAGTCCAACGACTAAAAGGTCACCTTTTTCTCGGGCCTTCTGCAAAAATTCAATGTGCCCGCCATGAATAAGGTCAAAACACCCATTGGTGAACACAACCGTTTTGCCGACGCTTTTTGCAAGGCTGACAGTTTTGACAAGTTCTTCTAGATTAAGAACAGATTTAGAGGTACGAAGCATTTCTTCGTGGAGATATTCATCAATTTCAGCTAGTGTGACAACAGCGGTTCCTATTTTACCAACAACAATACTCGCAGCCATATTAGATAGCCAAGCCGAGTCCTGATAATTGAATCCAATAGATAGAGCCATTGCAAGAACCGAAACGACGGTATCCCCTGCCCCAGTGACATCAAAAACTTCTTTTGCGTGAGTAGGGATATCAATTGGATCTTCCTTGTTTGGGTAGAGAGTCATTCCGTCCTTACCCCGAGTGATTAAGATTGATTCCGCATGAGTCAAGTTCAAAAGGTATTCTGCCGCACGATCTAAATCGATTTTATCCTGAATTTTTATGGGGACAGCTTTTTCTACTTCAAGTTGGTTAGGGGTGATAATACTTGCTCCTTGATACAATTCAAAGTTAGAGCCTTTAGGGTCAACAATAATTCGTTTTTTTGAGTTTTTAGCCCTATGCGTGATAGCGCTAAAAACTTTTTCCGTTAGTATCCCTTTGCGATAGTCCGAGCAAATCACAATATCCATACCAGGTAGGGTTTTATTGATAAAATTGATAATTTTATTTTCAGTTTCTTCTGTAATAGGGCGATTATCTTCTTTATCTATACGAAGAATCTGTTGATTGTGACCAATAACTCTAATTTTTGATGTGGTAGGTCTATACACAAAACGAAAAATACCCTTAGATGATATTTTTTTATCTTCTATGAGGGCGAGTAATTTATCACCTTTTTCATCGTTTCCGATCGCGCCTACAAGATGAACTTCGCATCCAAGGGCAACCAGGTTATTGGCAACATTAGCAGCCCCCCCTAGAGTTAGGTTCTCTGATTTTGTTTCAAGAATAGGCACGGGTGCTTCTGGTGATATGCGACTAACAGAACCCCATATGTATTCATCGAGAATAAGGTCACCTACGACCAGGATTCGAGGTTGATGGTCGTTATCTAGAAAGTTTTTAAATTTTGTTTTCATGAATAAGATCTTGTTCGATAATTTCGCAAATAATATGACCGATTGTGATATGCACCTCTTGTATACGTGCCGTATCATTGGATGGAACTATAATACCGACATCAACACAATCTTTCATGCCGCCGCCATCGTTACCCATAAAGCCTATCGTTTTAGAGCCTATTTTTCGAGCAAGATTTAGCGCAAGAATTATATTTTTAGAATTACCACTAGTACTGATTCCAACTATTGCATCATCGGGAGTTGCGAGGGCTTCCACTTGACGAGAAAAAATAGTCTCAAACCCATAATCATTTCCAAGAGCAGTCAATGCGGAAGAATCTACAGTTAAAGCAAGAGCAGGGATTGCTTTTCGCTCTTTTTTAAACCGTCCTATCAATTCGGCCGCAATGTGTTGAGAATCAGCAGCGCTCCCCCCGTTACCCATTAGCAGCAATTTACCCCCATTAGATAAACAATCGCGTATGGTATGTGCAGCCTTTAAAATTTCACCAGCCAAGGTCTCGGCAACTTGGTACTTTAAGTCACCGCTATCATGTAAAAATTTCTTTACTCGTTCCATAAAACTATAAATGTAGTTTAAAAAACTGTTAGCTTCGCTTTGACTCAAAAGATTGGTTTATTTTACTTAGGAAGATTCAATACCTAGCTGGTTTTTAAAATACTCTATAGTTGTTTTCAGCCCTTCATCTAATTTAATTTGAGGTTCCCAGCCTAAATATTTTACTGCTTTCTCTATATTAGGTTGTCGAACTTTTGGATCATCCTCTGGTAAAGGCCTATAAGAGATCTTACTATGGCTACCAGTGGCTTGCAAAATTTTCTCAACCATTTGTTGGATTGTCATCTCTATAGGATTTCCAATATTGATCGGGTCGTTAATATTAGACATCAGCAATCTATAGATTCCTTCTATTAGGTCGGAGACGTAACAAAAACTTCGTGTCTGAGATCCATCGCCATACGCAGTAAGTTCCTTGCCTGTCAGCGCTTGTTTAAGAAAATTTGGGATTGCCCTTCCATCGTTAAGACGCATGCGGGGACCATACGTATTGAAAATTCTAACAATTTTGGTATCAATATTGTGATAGCGGTGATAAGCCATGGTAATCGCTTCTGCAAATCGTTTTGCCTCATCATATACCCCTCGCGGGCCAATTGGATTAACATTACCCCAGTAATCTTCCGATTGCGGGTGAACTAGAGGGTCTCCGTATACTTCCGAAGTAGAGGCGATAAGAAAAACAGATTTCTTTTTTTTAGCTAGACCAAGTGCATTGTGGGTTCCCAGTGAACCGACCTTCAATGTTGGAATCGGAAACTCAAGATAGTCGATAGGACTTGCGGGTGAAGCAAAATGTAAGATGTAATCTATCGGGCCATCGATATCAATAAATTTGGTGACATTATGTTCAATAAAAGTGAATCGGTCGCTTTTAATATGTTTTATATTTTCAAGGGACCCAGTAATTAAGTTATCCATACAAATAACATGATGGCCTTTATTCAATAAATAATCGCATAAATGAGAACCAAGAAATCCAGCTCCCCCTGTAATCAATGTTCTATGCATGATTTTTCTCGTTAGTTAAAGGGTAGTTATAGGAGAGGGTTGTTTGGTAAATATATTTCCGGTAATTAGTTTATGCCCAGCCAAAAAACTTTTAACATTCATTTTATTTTTCCCTTCAGGCTGCAGTTCTGTAATGACAATTCTTTCTTTTTTGGTTCCAACTTCTATACCATGTCCCGAAATACGGAGGATAACACCTGGTTGGTCGGATAAATCACAACTTTTTGTTTCAGTTTTGCAAATTTTAAAACGTTTGGAACCTAAAAATGAAAATGCACCTGGCCAGGGCATAAGTCCACGAACTAGATTGTGAATTTTAACGGCAGGTTGATTCCATTGTATCAAACCGTCTTCTTTTTTAAGTTTTGGGGCATAGGAGGCTAGGTCCGAGTTTTGGGAAGTTGCTTCCAATGATCCAGAATCCAACTGGTTTAATGTTTCCATGACAAGAGAGGAACCTTGATGGGCCAAGGTGTCGTGAAGAGACTGGGCATCGTCTTTATTACGAATTGGAATTTTTCTAGAGAGCAAAATATCACCTGTATCAAGTCCGGCATTCATCTTCATTGTTGTAACTCCTGTCTCGGTTTCTCCATTGATGATGGCCCAGTTAATGGGAGCAGCACCACGGTATTTGGGTAGTAGGGATGAGTGTAGATTTATACAGAAATGATGCGGAAGAGCTAACAAATTTTTATCTAAAATTTGACCGAATGCAACAACAATAAAAACATCCGCATTCAATGCGCCTAAGGTTTTTATAATGTCAAGGCTTGTGCATTTTATTGGTTGGAGTACGGAAATTTTTTTTTCTAATGCGAACTGTTTTACCGGCGGAGGAGTTGATTCTCTACCTCTCCCTTTGGGCCGATCAGGTTGAGTAACTACTAATAAAACATCGTGATCTGATTCATAAAGTTTATGTAGGGTGGGAAGAGAAAACTCGGGAGTTCCCATAAAGACAATGTTCATGATTCTATTGCTTTAAGTTTTTTCTTGAACTTACGTTGTAGTATATCTCGTTTTACTTTGCTCAGATTATCCCAGAATAGAACACCATTTAAATGATCCATTTCATGCTGAAAGGCTCGGGCAAGAAAACCATCCGCCTCGTAACGTAATTCATTTCCCTTAAGGTCATAACCTTTGACTTCGACACGTTGAGAACGTTTAACTTCCGCAAATACTTCTGGAATACTCAGACAACCCTCTTCAGCCATAATTTTATCCTCAGAAGCTGTGATAATTGGATTAATTATAATGACAGGATCACGTTTTTCTTTATCAATACCCACATCGATCACAAAAAGATCGGAGGATACTCCCACTTGGTTTGCGGCCAATCCTAAACCGGAAGCTGAATACATGGTTTCGATCATGTTATCTGCCAAAGCGACCAAAGCCGCATCGATATTTTCAACCTTCAGGCATTTTTTACGGAGTACCGAATTCATGCAGTTGACAATTTTTAAAACTGGCATTATTTGGGATAAGCTAAAAAATTATAAAAGATATGCTACGCGAGAAAACAGCATAGATCATTGAGTTTAATATTTTTTTGATCAACTTGTGTCGCCATTCAGCTGGTCTTCCAGAAATCTTTAGAAAAAATTGATTTTTTTATTGGTTAATTCTAAACAAAATCCTAATTTGTAATTTAACGGACTCATCCCGAAAGAAAAATTATACCTTTTGTTTAATATAGAGCTTGTATACGGGATGATTTAGATCGTCTTACTTGCACCATATCAAATTCTCTTAACTAAAGAGACGGTTATGGCTGGAGGTCTCCTTACGTTGTATATTCAGCGTTAATGCGAACGTAATCATAAGACAAATCGCAAGTGTAAACCTCGCCCGATTGAATACCTGATTTAAGGTCGATAACAATAGAAATATTTTTGCTCTTCATTTTTTTACGGAGCGTTGATTGTAAAGCCCTATATGTTGGCACTCCATTATTAAATAGAACAGAACCGTTGAGTGAAATTTGAACCTTATCTGGATTAAAGGGTACTCCGGCATAACCTACTGCAGCGATAATTCTTCCCCAGTTTGGGTCTTGACCGAACAAAGCGGTTTTAACTAAAGATGAAGTTGCTACTGATTTCGCAACCCGATGGGCATGCGTCTTTGCTTTTGCGCCTTGTATACGAATTGTGACAAATTTAGTTGCTCCTTCCCCATCGAGTACAATTTTATGAGCAAGATATAAACATATTTCGGTTAATTTTTCGACAAATTTATCATAGGCAGAACTGCCTCCTCGAATACTTTTATTTTCAGCTTTACCATTAGCTAAAAGTATAGCCATATCATTAGTGCTAGTATCGCCATCGACCGTGATTCGGTTGAAAGTTTTATTATTTGCTTCTCTAAGAGCGCGACCGAGTGTTTTTTTGTCAATAGAGGCATCTGTGACAATGAAAGCAAGCATTGTCGCCATATTTGGATGGATCATTCCAGATCCTTTGGCAATGCCACCCATCGTGATTTTATGTTTCCCAATGTAGAAACTAAGCGATTTAAATTTAGGAGTTAAGTCAGTGGTCATAATCGCTTCAGCTGAACTAACCCATCCGACAGGAGATAACTTGCTAGACAAAGCTGGGAGGGCTTTTACAATTTTGTTTATTGGTAAAGGTACACCTATGATTCCTGTTGATGCGATTAAAATTTCTTTTGGTTCAACCGCAAGTTTTTGTGAAAGCTTGGAGGCTAAAGATTTACAGTCTTCCATTCCCTTTGGTCCTGTACAAGCGTTGGCATTTCCGCTATTAACCATGATAGCGCGGAATCTTGTCGAACTTTTTAGAATTTCTTGGCACCAGGTTATGGTGGGGGAAACCACTTGGTTTGATGTGAATAGACCGGCAGCAACAGAGGGTTCTTCCGAAAAAATCAGAGCAAGGTCTTTTTGTTTGTTGGTTTTTATTCCACAGAAAATACTGGCCGTGGTAAACCCTGGGACTCGAAACCCTCGGTCTACAGTTTCTTTTTTCATAGTGAATATATCTAGGGGAAAATGCCAGGGAAGTTAAGTCCGGTTGTTTCTGAAATTCCTAGCATGAGATTCATGTTTTGTACAGCCTGTCCAGATGCACCTTTTATTAAGTTATCAATGGCGCTGGTGATGATGGCCCTTCGGTTGCGTTTGTCCACATGTACACCGATATCACAAAAATTGGACGATAGTGTAAAATGAGAGTTGGCATACTCCCCTAATGGAAGTATTCGAACAAATGGCTCTTCTGCATAAAACTTTTGAAAGTGCTCAATTAGGTTTTCAATGGATTTATCTTGTTTTAAATTGATATAAACCGTACTTAGCATTCCTCGTGTCATTGGTACAAGATGCGGTGAAAAAGATATCTGCACATTAGTTTTGGCTAACGCTGACAACTCTTGTTCGATTTCTGGTGTATGCCTGTGGACAGCAATGTTATAGGCAGAAACTCCTTCATTAACTTCAGAAAACTGAGTGTTAAGAGAGGCCTTACGTCCAGCACCAGAGATGCCAGATTTAGAATCAACTATGATACTAGATAAGTCCGCCCAGTCCTCCGTTACTACGGGGGCTAGCGCGAGAGTTATGCTTGTTGGGTAGCATCCTGGATTAGCTACCAGACGAGCGGCCTTAATTTTCTCTCGGTGGATCTCCGGCAAACCATAGACTGCATCCTTCAGTAGTGCTGGTTGTTGGTGCGGGATCGAGTACCATTCCTTAAAAACCGCAGGATCTTTTAGTCGATAATCAGCGCTCAGGTCGATGACCTTAGTACCTCCCTTTAGAAAATCTGGTACCTTTTCCATAGAGGTTGTATGAGGGAGAGCAAGGAACACAATGTCGCAGGTATCGCTCGATACAGATTCAATTGACGATAGTTTCGTATCGATAAATCCGCTGATAGAAGGAAACACCTTTGAGATTTCTTTTCCTTGATAGGTTTCAGAGGTGAGAAAAACGATTTCGGCATCTGGATGATTTGTGAGTAGGCGAAGTAGCTCAAATCCGGTATAGCCACTGGCACCTGCGATACCAATTTTTGCCATAGTGTTATCCTGTAGATAGCAATCTTTAATCCTTGCGTAAGTCCCAAAATAAGGGAACAAAGACCAAGGCTATTGTAGTATTGAACGGTTTAATATAATAGCTGAAACTGATTTTTAGGGTAGTATGTTTTCCCGAAACGTTAGCATGCTCAGAACAGAAACTGGGCAGATAATTTTTGTTAACGTTTAGAAAACTGGAAACGTTTGCGGGCACCGGGTCTTCCGTATTTTTTACGTTCGACAATACGTGCATCTCGTGTGAGGAAGCCCCCTCTTTTGAGAGCTGCCCGATGTTCGGAATCAGCTTCTAGGAGAGCGCGGGACACGCCTAGACGGAATGCCCCAGCTTGACCAGATAGACCGCCACCAATGACGGTAGCGACGATATCGTAAGACTCTGCGGTATTAGTACAAGTAAGTGGTTGTTTGACATTCATCACTAGAGAATCACGCATAAAATAGTCCTTAACTTCTTTAGAGTTTACAGTAATTTTGCCAGAGCCAGACTTGATCCATACCTTAGCTATAGCTCGTTTCCGTTTACCCGTTGCGTAAAACTTTTCGCCGTTGCTTCCCATGGTGTAGATTTCCGTTTTTTTTAATTGATTAGAGTTAGTTATTGAATACCACCGATCGCTACGCTTCAGATGGAAATGGTCTCTGGATTTTGCGCGGCGTGAGGATGTTTGTTGTCGTCATAAATTCGGA
>JALPWY010000022.1 GCA_023271875.1 Nitrospinaceae bacterium
ATGGCGGTTAGTTCATGCTGGAAAGCATGACACAATGAGGAATACTCCTTCAGAGGAAAGATGGCTTTTGAGAGGATAGTGATTATGCTGGATAATCGGGGGTTTAAAGTTGTTGTCGCCTTTGTTGGGGTAGTATTATGGCTTTTGCCTCAAGAAGTGTTAGGAGAAGATGTAGAGATAAAAAATCGGCTGTCGTATATTTCTAAGGTTATTGGGGTAATAGAAGGTTCTATTATAAAAATTGAAGGGGATGTTCGCTTTGTAAAAAGACAGGCAGAGAAGACGACAGCTGAAGCACACTTGTCAGCAAAACGCCTAGATCATTTGGAAGAAAAAATTAAAAGTGTAGAGAATCTGCTTAACACCATTGCGATAGGGGTTGCAAAAGCAAATGGTAGTTTGGAGAGAATTGAAAAAGATTTGGAAGGTCTTTTCCGTGGGTCGTGCAGCAATGCCCTTTTATGCAAGCGAAAAAAATAAAGGATCTATCGTTTGGCAACAGATTCGATTGCTGTAGGTGAAAGGATAATTAAACCTTGTCGAATTTTCTGTATAGGGAAAAACTATGCAGAGCACATTAGAGAATTGGATGATTTTGATGCAAAGTTCCAATTAAAAAATGAGAAGCAGCCAGTTGTTTTTATGAAGCCAGTAACGAGCATTGTTTCGCTTGGGAAATCGATTCATGTTCCTACACATGGAAATATCTTACATCACGAAGTCGAAGTAGTGGTGTTGTTGAATGGTGGCGGTAGAAATATTTTAATCAATGATGCGTTGTCTTATGTTGCGGGAGTGACACTTGGGTTGGACATCACATTAAGGGATGTGCAGATCGAAGTGAAAAAAAAGGGGCACCCTTGGGAGCTTTCAAAGTCTTTTGACCACAGTTCGCCGCTAGGATTAATGCGTTCTTATGATGAATCGTTTGATTTATTCGATATTCCATTTGCATGTTTTGTGAACGAGGAAAAGCGCCAAGAAGGAAACACAAAAGACATGATTTTTTCTATTCCCCAAATCATTTCTTTTTTAAGTACCGTATGGAAATTAATGCCTGGCGATCTGATATATACAGGAACCCCCTCTGGCATTGGCGTCATTAAGTCGCGGGATGAAATCGTATTAAATAGCCCCATGCTTGGGCGATTTGCTTGGTCTGTATTATGATGTGATTGATTTCTACTTTGAATTCGGCTGGTGAGCGAACCGCTTTGCGAAAACCAATCCGATTAGGATAGTTCCCCATCCAATGACCAACAAAAACAAACCTACGTTAGGGTAGACTAGAACGTGTAGTCTTTGGTAGGCTTCGGCCAATCCCCAAAAAGGTGGTAATTGTTCAGGGAAGGAATAGATCCTTTCTTCCTTGCTCGCGCTGATTAATCCAGAAAAAAACAAAGATTGAAGCCATGTTATACCAATAGAAAACAAAATAATGTAACCAAAGTATGCTTGTGTTATAGCTCGGAATAGACGCCTATTCCAAATACCGTAAAGACTAATTCCTAAAGCGGAAGCCAGTGGAGTTGCCAGAATATGTAAAAAATATCCTCCTGTTCCCCTTCCTTCTCCCGTCAGTCCAATACGTATCAACACATGATAACTGAGCCCGACTAGCAAAGGAATGCTAAACCAAATCGGGAACCACTCTTTGGATGTTTTTGTGTAATGGCGAATTGTCCATAGATAAAAGGATGTTACTACTAATACGCTCATACCAATTGGAAGAAGAAAAACCCATGGAGGTTTAAGCGAAGACCAACTACCGATAAACGCGAAAGTTATCAAGATGACAGAGTGGCCTCTGACCCATTGATAAAACGTAAACTTTTCAATGAGCTCTTCCCACAAGCCACCAGCCAGCTGTAGCCAAATTATTTCATTGGATCCTAATAAAACCCCGTATTGAACCAAGTTATTCCAATACCACCAACCGCTTAATATCATGATGAGAAGTAAAGCCGAACTAGAAAATCCTACTATTTGTTTAAGGCCACTACGCCCACCAACTTTTCTTTGGCGAAAAACCCAAAAAGCCAAAACTCCCATACTGACGGGAACAAAAAACGCTTTGGTTAGACAGCCCAAGCCGAGAATTAACCCTATTAAGAGAAAATATTTAATGGATACTCCTCGTTGTATCATTCTTAAGCAAACAATCCACGTTAACGCTATTAAGAGAACACAAACTGAATCGTTTCCTAGGCGTGCTACGTCTGAAAACCACCCCGGAAAAAAAACTGGCCATAATCCGCACCCGATAGCGGCCCAATTCCATAACTGAACTTTCTTTATTGTTGTTTGGTTCTTGGCTATACCAAGGCACCCAAATGCACCTAAAACTAATCCTAACCAGGCGAAGAAGTATGAAGTTATTCGCAGAAAAAAAATCTGTTTGCTCCAACTTAGGGTGTTGGTCATCAGGTAAACCGGTGAAAGCAAAATGTAGTAGAGCGGAGGATGTTGGGATTCCCAACTATATCCATGACCTGGTAAATATTTTCTGGGGTAGTTATGAGTAGAGTGAATAAAATCATGACCTTTTGAAATAAATTTATCCGATTTTAAAAAAAAAGATTTGTAGGTTAATCTATCACTTGATTTGAGCTTTGAAGAAAGGGCGTGGGGTATGGGTGCATAGTCATAGTACCTTTCAACGTCAGAGGAAATTGGATCCTTCCTATCCAAGGGGAGTTTTCTATTGTCGGCAACTAACTGAATATATGAAAAGTGGGATGTTTCGTCAAACCCTTCCCAAATTGGTAGCATGGCTATGTAGCTTACACCTAACAGGAAATTCCCAAGCAACAATAAGATAATTGCCGATTCTAAAGAATTAAATTTGAATAAAGATTTCACTTAGATCCATTTTTTATCCTTAGTTAATAGTATCCTAGCTTAGAGTTTCAAAGATATTCTCTCTTTAATTTTTTAATAAACTTTAAAGATCCGGATTTATTATTGTGATGACGAAGCAAAAAATATTCATTATAAGGTTGGTCGTCGGCTATAAAAATGAATTTGTGCTTATCCTGACACTTTTTACAATGAAGTTGGAAGCATGTTTCTCATTGGAAACTATTTTTTTAAAATGAATCGTTTCATTTAATCGTAAAAATATTGATAATCAACGCGATAGAATTGTTGTAGAGAGTCCATTTAGGGAGTTTTCATGGTCTATGTTTTGACACGGTTTGTGACGATGTATCTCGAAAATGTATCTTACAGATTCGAGTTTGTTAAGAGAATCACTATTTAACTTTAAGTAAATGATAATTTGCTCAACAATTTTTTTGGTTGGTTCCACTATTGTGAATCCAATGCTTGGGGGAATTGACTTCGATCAGTTCCGTCAATTAAAAATTCGCGAAATAGAAGATCAGCTCAGGCTTATTCAAGAAGATCCGCTGGATGCAATTGAGTACTTTAATCTCGGTTTGGCATACATGGCAATGGGGCGTCACATGAAAGAAATTGATTCTTACCTTGAAGCGGTACGCCTTGATTCTAATTACGCGAGAGCACATTTCAACTTAGCCATGGCCTACGATATATTAAAAAATACCGAGGCTGCCATAAGTCATGCTAGAAAGGCGGAGATTTTGTATAGTGAGAAGAGAAAACACGGCCAGGTACGTGAAGTACGTAGATATTTGAATATTTTAAATGAAAAATATAGATTTTTAAAACATAAACAACCACATTGATAGAAGGCCGTGATGATTATATGAAATGAATCACTTTGAATTGGTTCATTTTGTGCGTAAATGAGAAATACCTGATATTTATCATAGGATGATCCTTGTAATGGAAAAAGATTTTGAACCTTTAAAAACACGCCTAAGAGAAATCAATAAGTTGCTGGACTTGGATGAGCAAGCTTATTTTGGGCCATTAGTCGAAAAATTTTCTGGTGATACGTCAGAGTTTCAACGGATTATGCGTGATCTAGGAAAGTTTGGTCCCAAGATTTCTGATGGATCAAAATTCGAAGTTTACCGTGAAGTCCAACACCTTTTTCACAATGCAGCTCCAAAAAAATAACTAGAGTAACTTATGGTTGACGTAGCGGTGCACATCATCATCCATGGAGAGGTTCATGGAGTCAGTTTTCGTGTGTCGACTCAGACTAAGGCCTTAGAGGTTAGCTTGACAGGGTGGGTTCGTAATTTATCGAACGGAACAGTTGAAATTCATGCGGAAGGAAGTCGAGATTCTCTGAATCAGCTTATTAAATGGTGCCAAACAGGTCCTCCCTCAGCGAATGTTTCTCGATGTGACCTAGATTGGATAACTCCTCAGAGAATGGATAACTTTAGAATACTTTGATTTTTTTGAATCAATCAGGTTGCAAAGGTATAGCTAAACTATGTCAAAAGGAGCTTCTTTAAAACGGTTCTTTTTAGGGTTATTATTTTGTTTCCCTGAATTGGATTTCGACAGCCATTTCTTCTGATTCTCTTTTTACAATGAGTCTGGCCCTATCACCGACATCTAGCCCCCTTAGTTTGTCCGTTAAGTCTTCAATATCGTTCAGTTCAGTCCCATCAATTACCACAAGTAGATCGCCATCTTTCAGGCCTGCTCGTTCGGCGTTCGAATTTGCTGAGACTGACTTGATGCGTACAGTATTTTTACTGTTTTCCAAAATCACTCCAAGCTTAACTTTGTTCTCAGGGAGTATCTTATACGGAAGTTTCCAGGCGTAGTCTCCTGAGTAGAGAGGAATAGAAACGTGTTGTACATCCATTTCTCTATCTTTTAACTCAGCTGGGAGTTCTGTTACGGTTGGAAGAATTATAGAATACGAGTGAGGGACTCGACGAAAGGCTCGCTTGGGTATTCCAAATCCGTATTGCACATGAAACCCTCCAGTTAAAATAACGAGCTTTGAATTTATGTTATTCGGGTCTATCAAAAAATCTGCTACCGTCTGGGCCATTGTTTCTTCCCAGAGCAAAAGCATGCGGTAGGGTTTTTCCATTGTCTGATGCCCACCAAAGATAGACATGGAAAAGGGGCGGTGGTAACGGTCATTAAAATCTATTTTAGGGAGATTGTTTTGGTCTGATGGTTTGTTGTTTCGAAATCGGTCCTCTGTTTTTTTAGAAGGCTTAAGGCCGATCACCGGGACATGATTTTTATTTATAAAGTCAAATATGGGTTTATACAATGCATAGCCGCTCCCCCAGTTTTTTCTAAATAATTTTTTAAATTGATCTAACGAAAGTTTTCCGTTGTTCCATCTGTCAAGATCTTGTTGCGCGGATCGACGAAACATTTCCATCCCGACTGAGATTTTTCCGGGGAACCTTCTCGATAAATCCTTAATAATTTCAAGTTGTGCCCTGTGAGCCTCAATGTTGTCGTGAGTCTCGCCAATATAGATTACCTTGGAAGAGGAAATAGCATTCTGCATCTGGTCGAAGCTTACCTTTAAACCAGTGGGCAGATGGAGAATCTCATTATTTTGCAAATCATCAAGGGGAAGATAGGGGGAACCAGAGTGAGGAACGGCATATTCTTCTCCAAATGCTATATTCGTAGTAAATAAAGAGAATAACAGAAAAAAGGCTATAAGAAACCGGGTGGTTAGAATCATATTGTAGGAAGACAGGTAGTGTGTTGTTTTAGTCGAAAACATTACCACTCTAACTTAACATATAAAGAAAAATATAATCATTTTGAAAAAAATCTATTTGAATTTGTTAGAGAAGACTTGACTTATTTCTCATAATCATTCAAAATCGCCGAACCGAAATACGTATGCAGTGGAATTTTTACCGCTGGTTTTTATGGATTAGTATTTTTAAGGCTTAAGAGGGGAGGGGATATTTTTTGGAGGTTACCGTATATCAGAATCAAGTAGAGAGAGCGTTGAAAGTTTTAAAGCGCCAGTTGACTAAAGATGGTTTACTTAAAGAGCTTAAGCGCAGAAGGTTTTACGAAAAACCGTCGCTTAAAAAGAAACGAAAGCAGAAAGAGGCAAAGAAGAAGAGAAAAGCGGCAATGAGGCGATCAAATTCTTTCTTCAGGATGTAGATGTGGTGAATAGAGGATGTTTTTTGCCGGGTGAGTTTTTTACTCATCCGGCTTTTTTGTTTAGTTTCTGTCGTAGTGCTTCATAAAAGACTACCGCTCCAGCAGTAGAGGCATTTAGGGAATTCATTGAGTTTTCCATTGGGATTGATAATGTAAAGTCACAGTTTTTTTTGAGAAGAGGGCGAATTCCTTTCCCTTCGTTTCCAATCAAGAGAGCAACTGGCATATCAAATTTAAAATCATAGCAGGACGTTGTGCCTTCAGGGTCGATTCCCACGATCCAGAACTCAGACTCCTTTAATTTTTCCATCGCGTTAGAAAGGTTGGGCACCCAAGTAATTGGCAGTTTTTCTATGGCTCCAGAAGAACACTTTGCCACCGTTTCATTTAGTGGGGCGACCCGATGTTTGGGAAGTACCATGCCTTGTATCCCCATTGCAGCCGCGGACCTTATTATAGCTCCAAGGTTATGAGGGTCTTGAATTCCATCGAGAATAACTAAAATGGGATTCGCTGATTTTTCAAGCGCCCCCGAAATTAGCTCATGCAATCCCACCGTTTCTTTTATGGAAAAATATCCAATTACCCCTTGATGGATATAGGAACGGTATCGCTTTTTAAATTCTTCTTTAGTGAGAGACTCTATCAAAATATTTTTGGATTGTACTAGTGTCATTAGATCTTTTAGGCGAGGGTTGATTTTCCCGCCTTCAAGGACAACTCGAAAACATTTTCGTTTGGATACCTTAAGGGCCTCGGTGATGGGGTTTATACCGTAAAGAATGTCAGTTTGACCATCGCGCATAATTTATCCACACCGTTGTTTAGATTTAT
Source organism: Nitrospinaceae bacterium (assembly GCA_023271875.1). Taxonomy (GTDB): domain Bacteria; phylum Nitrospinota; class Nitrospinia; order Nitrospinales; family VA-1; genus Nitromaritima. The sequence continues at coordinate 6,880 of JALPWY010000022.1, forward strand.
AAACCAAAAACTTCGACCTTATGCACCCATCAATCTGGTGATCAGGTTGAGACGCGTTGAAAGATCTATAGCTTTATGCTATTTATATTTCTATCTAGCATATAGGCTATCCCAGAGATTTGTAAACGTATCACATTCCTTTTATATTATCTCCAAATTAGAAATCCGCGCAATTTTTAAGAACAACAAAAGTTTCAATTTATCAAGATAGACTTACTCGAATTATTAATTTATGAAGATTTCATTTAATAAAAAAATAGCAGCTTATATATTCGGTGGGTTAGTTATTTTTATTTCTGCCACATTATTTTTTATCTATAGTCAACTAAGGGACGTAGATAATTTTAAAAATTTGGTGGTAGAAAAAATTGAAGAAATCACTGGTAGAAAGGTTTCTGTCGGCAAGGCTGAGCTTGGATTTGAAAAGGGAATAAGTATTAGTTTAAAGCAGCTTTCTATTTATTCTTCTGACGGGAAAAATCAAGAATTTTCAGCAAAGAATGCTTGGTGCGTCATTAAGCTGTGGCCGTTATTCAATAAGGAAGTAGAGATTAAAAAATTTATCTTAAATGGCGCCTCCGTTGAACTGATACGAAATGAACAAGGAAAATTTAATTTTGGGGATCCGCTTTCATTGTTGACTGAACAAAGTTCTAGTCGCTTATTCAAATTGCTAGGAGCTGGTCTTATGCATCGACTTTCCGTTTTGGATAGCGAGGTGAAATTCCGAGACTATTATGGCATTTCAGGTTCCGAGCCGTTATTAACAGTAATAAATGGTATCAATTTAGGTGTCAATAAGCGGTTTTTCCAAAACGCATTTTCCTTCAACCTGAATGGAAGAATTCCTAATAAATATCAAACCACAGTATTTGAGTTTTCAGGAGGTATCGATAATTTTAAAAATGTTAAGAGAAACCAACCAATTCCTTTAAAAGGGAAGATTAAAGTGGATCAGCTTTATCTTGATCAGTTAAGACCTTATTTGAAAAAAATATTACCTATTGTTTCTGACGACATAAAATTGTCATTGGAAACTGATATTTCAGGAAGCTTAGGAGATAAATTACGAGCAAAGGGTGGTTTGAAATATTCAAGGGTCGTGATGGGGCAGAAATCCGCCCTAGGGAGTGTGGATTCTCCAGACGAAGGGAAAATAGATTACAGTTTAGAATTGGATAAGGATTCAATTGAAATCCAGAATTTTAAAATCCGCTCAGGCCAAAGCAACTTTTCAGGTAATGGGAAGTTGATCGGGTATAAAACAAAAGACCCAGACCTTTCATTCGGCGTTCAAGCCGATGAATTTAGCATAAAGGAAACTCGCCAAAAATTTCCTTTAACCCTTATTCCTAAAACGGTTCACGAGCAGTTCCATGAACTTTTTAGTAGCGGAACCTTAGGAATCAAGTCTCTCCAGTTTGATGGTTCATTTGAACAATTAAAAAACATAGACTCTGAAGAAAATAAGGATCGTATAACGGCTGAAATTTATTTTAAGGGGATGGATTGGCGTTCTCCTTTGCCACTTTTCAAAGCAGTTACGGGATCCTTTGATTATAAAAATGGTGATGGTTTTATTGAAATCATGAAAGCTAGATACGAAGGTTTTCCTCTGAGCAATATTAAGGGAACGGTAAAAAACATAATGAATAAACCTTTATTAGACCTTTCTATGAAAAGTGAGCTTGATTTAGATGAGTTAAATCGTTTTTTGAAAAAATCTATTAGGGGGCAGTCATTTGAAAGTATTATTGATGATTACCAAGAAGTAGAAGGAAAAGGTTTGATTGAAGCGAAACTTAAAGGGTCACTAAATGACAAGGAAAAAACTTCTATGACGGCCGTTCTTTCTGTAAAGAGTGCTTCTTTTTTTGATACTGAGCTGCAATCACGAGTTAGAAATTTCAACGGCAAATTGCATTTCAATTATGTTCCGTTAAAAAACCGAAACCAGACAAAATCATCTACCCCAATAGTTGAAGCTAAAAACCTCTCGGGAGAGTTTGGCAAAAGCGAATTTTATAACATGGATGGGAAAATTCTGCGTCAAGGGGAAAAGATTGTCCAAAAAATAGAAGCTGTGTATCGATTCAACGCGGCCGAATTAGCTAAGGTTATTGCAGGTATTGATTTCAGTGGCCCAGAGTTCTCGTTATTAAAACAAGCAGAGTTTGAAGAAGGGGACGTGGAAGTTCAATACAGAAGTTTAATGGATTTTGATAAACCTGAGAAGGAACAGTCTTGGGGAGAGATAAAATTAAAAAATATATCGATAAAGCATTTTTCCGATTTTCAGCCTATCGCCAGACTAGTTGGAGAAATTTCATTTGGGGACGGGCGTATTGATATTAATAAAGCAGAAGGATTATATGGCGGCTCACCTATATCGTTAAAGGGACAAATGATTCCAAAGTCAGGCTCGCTTATAGATTTTGATATGCGTGCAAATTTAACTGATTGGACAGAAACTAACTTAAAGGGAATTCCTTACTTCGAGAAGTTAAAGTTTTCAGGTCCACTTAATTTAGAAATTAATATTTCTGGGAATCGTCATTCTTTTAAATTTAAAAACAAATCAGATTTAACAAAATCAGGTTATGAATTAAAAGAAATTATTTCCAAAAAGGAAAATATTCCTAATTTATTTGAAATGGAAGGAAGCTATTCTGAAGCAGAAGGAATTTTATTTAACCAATTTAAATTTGCTTTAGATGGCAATAGCATGAGAGGTGAAGCAAAACTCAAAAGTTTTTCCAATCCAGAATATTCCATCAAACTAAGTGGGGTTGGGTTTAAAGCTAATGCAATGAAAAGGATGGTTAACTTTTTTGATAATAGTACGGATGGTAAGATAGATTTTCAAGTTTTAGGCCAGGGTAATCTAAATAAACCGGAAGATTCCTTTTTTAAGGGGTCGGCTGTTTTAAAGGATCTTGTTTTTAAGTGGGAGGATAGGAAGAATCCTTTAACGTTCAGCGCCAATGCCCGATTTTCAGGAAATACTTATGACCTTCGCTCCGGTAGAATGGAGTCTGGGCGATCCAAAATTTCATTTCGCGGAAAATATAAAAACGAGGAGCAACCCGAACTTCTATTAAAGTTGACAGGGGAAACTTTGATTGTTGATGAATTAATTTCTAATAAAAAAAGTGAGGATAAAGATGAGATTAGCTTAAAGGACTTGTTCAACAGATCGAACCTGCTTTCTAAAGGGAAAAGTAAAATAAGTATCGACCTCAAACAACTTGATTATAAATGGCTTACACTCGCAGATGTATCAGGTACCGTTTTGCTAAAAGATAAAGAAATTATTTTTAATCGGTTTCGGATAGGTCCTAACAATGCAATCAAAGGACAAGGTAAGTTTTCAGTTAAAAATCCGGAGTCTATTAGTTTTGAAACCCGCATGAAGGCTGATGAAATACAGGCAAACGAATTTCTTGCAATGTTTGGTGAGCACTTTAGAGAAGGGTTGACCGGAAAATTTAAAAACTTAAAATTAATCCTTAAAAGTCGCGGGGAAAAGTTTTCTGAAAATATTCGGAATCTAAATGGGAAATTATCTTTCGGTTTAGCTAATGGTGTGATTGACACAAAGAAATTACATGAAGGAGTCTTTAGCTTGTTTGACCTCGAGCAACCCTTAGAAACTAAGAACAAAAAAGACAAAGATCAAGAACCTTCCAAATATGAGAGTATATCTGGCGACTTTATTTATACCGGTGGCGTTGCGGAAACGAACAATTTAGTATACGAAACAGACCAGCGCAAGAGTGCTATCGCCGGGAAGTTTGATTTAAATGATCTCGAAATGGATACCGTAGTAGGGGTCGCCCACTTGCCTGGTTTAGATAAACTGCTTACACAGATTCCAATAGTTGGGAGCATTCTCACGGCGGGAGATGAGGGAAGTTTAATAAAAACTTATTATGATGTTAATGGGCCATTTGATAACCCTGAAGTAACGGCTATTCCTTTTACCTCTCTTAGTAAAAAATTTATAGGTCTTTTCCAGGGAGTTCTCCAAACTTCGGAAGAAATTTTAAGTTTACCCGAACAAATAGGTGCGGGTGAAATAACTGATTGACTCGAAGAGGTAGAAAAAAATCACTTTGGATTGATTTGAGTAATATGGAATTCCTGTGGGGATTTTCCCAGATGGGTTGCCATTACTGCAGTGATAGCTGAAATAATATCTGGAGAAACGCTTGGCGGAGAAGTTTTCGGCAGTGTTTCGGAAGTTATTTTTTGTGCAGGCGGTTCTTCATAGGGTATCAAGCGTACCAATAATTTAATAGTATATATTAAAACTATCAGTACAGTAAAAATCACTAAAATAGCGATTAAGGAAACGATCAGAGATGTTAGAACTATTGAATCCATATCTATTATTTAGGTAAAGATGAAATAGTTGAAATTATATTAGTTGCTATCTCCGCATGATTTGAGTCAACCGTCGGGTCACCAAATAATGATATAAAAACACCGGCTGCGACAGCGCTCCCTATTACTCCTGCCACATTGGGACCCATAGCGTGCATGAGAAGAAAGTTTGACGGATCTTCTTCGGCGCCCACTTTTTGAGAAACGCGGGCTGCCATAGGAACTGCAGAGACTCCTGCCGAACCAATCAACGGATTTATTTTTCCACCTGAAAGTTTGGACATTACCTTGGCAAAAATAACACCACCTGCGGTTGCCATACAAAATGCGAGTAAACCGAGGATGATGATTTTTATTGTTTCTAATCTTAGGAACGTATCAGCGGTCATGGAAGAACCCACTGCAAGAGCTAGCAAAATAGTGACTATGTTAATCAAGTGAGTCTCAGTAGTTTCATGAAGTCTGGCGGTAACTCCCGATTCTCGAAAAAGATTTCCTAGCATCAGCATTCCTAGTAGAGGGGTGACTCCAGGAAGCATAAGGCAGCAGACGATTGTTACCACGACAGGGAAAATTATTTTTACAGTTTGCGAGATTGGTTTTAACTGCTCCATTTTTATTTTTCTTTCCCCGGCAGTAGTCAACCATCTCATAATTGGCGGTTGAATAAGTGGGACCAGAGACATGTATGAATAGGCCGCGACAGCTATTGGAGCTAAAAGATGAGGTGCGAGTTTGCTGGCAATAAAAATCGATGTTGGGCCATCGGCTCCTCCAATAATGCCAATGGCGCTGGCTTCCTTAAGATCAAATCCTAAAAACACTGCTCCAACGAGTGTTGTGTAAACACCTATTTGCGCAGCGGCTCCAAGAAGAAGAGTTGATGGATTAGCCAACAGGGGGCCAAAGTCTGTAAGTGCGCCTACTCCTAGGAAAACCAAAGGAGGTAAAATTTCATATTTTACACCTTGGTAGAAAAAATTTAAAAGTCCACCAGAGTCAGTGCTTGCCATCATGCTGAGTGGAAGGTTTGCTAGAAGGCAACCAAATCCTATTGGTAGTAAAAGTAGTGGCTCGAATTTTTTCCAAATAGCGAGATAGAGGAGTATGCAAGCAACTAGGATCATTGTTCCGTCTCCAAGGGTCAGACTGGAAAATCCGGTGGATCCTATGATTTTGGTTGCGGCATCGCCGAAAGTTAGTTCCATGAGTCGATATATTTAGAATCTAGCCGATGACTAATAAATTATCACCGGTATTAACTTTTTGCCCTTCTTGGACTTGGATGGAATTGATAGTACCGCTTGCGGTGGCATGAACTTCAGTCTCCATTTTCATAGATTCCATGATTATAACAACGTCACCTTCATTTACCTGATCGCCGACGGTCACCTTCAAAGAGAATACAGAGCCAGGAAGAGGTGAGGTTATAGACGTCCCACTAGCTACTGGAGCGGCTGTTACTGCTGGCGCTGCCGGAGTGGCTAAGACTTGTTGAGGGGCACCACCTGCACTTACTTGCACGGAAAAGGCTTGTCCATTGACATTTACTGTGTATGTATCACTACCAGCTACTGGAGTCGTTGATGTGGTAACTGGTTTTGGAGTCAGAGTTGCAGGTTTTGCGGTTGAAGGAAATCCTTGCTCTCTGTTTTTAAAAAATTCTAAAGCAACCTTTGGAAAAAGCGCGTAGGAAAGCATATCTTCTTCAGAAGTGCACTTACCCTTGCAATCTTTTACAACCTGATCCCACTCAGGTTCAAGGAGATCGGCTGGTCGGCAATCAATGGCCTCTCCATCTTTCTCAACTTTTGCCAGTAAATCAGGGTCAAGAGACGCGGGAAGTTTTCCGTATTTACCGAGCACGCATTCACGGGTTTCTTTTGTGATTAATTTATATCGTTCGCCAGTTAAAATGTTCAAAGTGGCCTGCGAGCCAACAATTTGGCTTGTAGGTGTCACCAGTGGAGGGTAGCCCATATCCTTTCTAACTCGCGGAACTTCCAAAAGAACATCTTGAAGTTTGTCTATGGCATTCTGTTCTTTCAACTGATTTTCCATGTTGGAGATCATTCCCCCAGGAATTTGCGACTTGAGGATATTGATATCCACACCTTTAAAATCGCTTTCAAATTCCGCGTAATTTTTCCTCACCTCACGAAAGTAATTCGAAATTTCTTCTAGTAAGTTCAAATCAAGACCTGTATCTCTAGCCAATCCTTTTTGCGCAGCAACAATACATTCCGTCGCGTAATGTCCTGCCCCCATTGAAAGACTGGATATGGCTGTATCCACCATATCGACGCCAGCATCAATGGCAGCTTGTAGATTCATTCCGACAAGTCCTGTTGTGGCGTGTGTATGTAAATGAACAGGCGTATCAACTGAATTTTTAATTCCTCGGATTAGAGTTCCAGTTGCTTCAGGTGTGAGTAACCCGGCCATATCCTTAATGCAGACAATGTCCGATCCCATATCAACTAATTGGCGAGCCATCTTTGTGTAAAGTTCGATGCTGTGAAATGGGCTGACTGTATAGCTGATACAACCTTCAACCGTTTCACCACATTTATTAACAGTTTTGATGGCTGTTTCAATATTTCTCAAATCATTAAGGGCATCAAATATACGGAATATGTTTATCCCTACGTCAACTGATTTTTTTACAAAACGCTCAACTATATCATCCGCGTAATGTCTGTATCCGACACAGTTTTGCCCTCTCAGCAGCATTTGAAAGGGTGTATTAGGGATTACTTTTTTTAGTTTACGTGCTCGTTCCCAAGGATCTTCATTAAGAAAACGTAAGCAAGAATCAAAAGTGGCCCCTCCCCACATTTCCAAAGAAAAAAAACCTACTTGATCAAGTTTTTCACCGATTGGTAACATATCTTCTGTGCGCATTCGGGTCGCTAGTAAAGATTGGTGAGCGTCTCTTAGTACTACTTCAGTCACTTTTAATGGAGAACTTGTATTCATATTAGAAATCCTGAAAAGCGTCTCCCTTGATGGGGGGTAGCGGTTTATAAGTATTTACGTAGAAGAAAACGAACGCCACAGATATTTAGCCTAGCCAGCCTTACATAGTCGTGTGATTAAGTCATCTAAAGCGGGAACCGAAAAATACTAAGATAATAAATATCTAAAATCAAATCTTATTTGCGCCACGCCATAGGTAGAAAAAGAAGCATGATTCCAAATATCTCTAACCTCCCCATTAACATAAAAGCGATGAGGATGCCTTTACCCATGAATGGGATATCTGCATAGTTGCCTATAGCTCCAACTTGTCCCAAACCAGGGCCAATATTAAAGAGGCAAGCTATGGAAGCGGATACTGAGGTTGTCAAATCCATACCCATTAAGGATAAAAGAATACAGCCCAAAGCTGCAAAACCCATAAAAAAGCAAGTAAGAGCCACTACATTGGTTAAGTCATCAGGTTTGACCGGTTTACCCGCAACTTTTACATGAAAAATAGCGCGGGGATGGACGAGTTTTTTTAATTCTCTTCTAATGATTTTAAACAAAATGATAAAGCGGACCACCTTTAGAGACCCGCTGGTGGAACCGGAGCAACCTCCGACCATCATAATAACCAACATGAAAATTCTAAGAAAATCTGGCCACACATTAAAATCGTCTGTCATGAAACCGGAAGTGGTATTAATTGAAACAACATTAAATGCAGCTTTCCGAAATGCTTCGTTCAAAGGTAGCTCAGGTTTAAAAGAAGCGAGGCCCCAGGTTGCGAGTGCAACTCCGACAATAATCATGGTTCCATAAAACCGAAACTCGGGGTTTTTAAAAACAACTGCAAAATTTCCGTTGACTAATTGGTAGTGAAGGATAAAGCTGACGCCACCTAAAAACATAAATAGAATGGAAACGGATTCTACATAGGCGCTGTTAAAATAACCTATGCTGGCGTTATGAGTTGAAAATCCACCCGTAGCAACCGTGGAAAGACTGTGGCAAAGCGCATCAAAAAAATCTACTCCTCCCAGCCTAAGGAGGATGACCTCCAACACAGTCAAGACGACATATGTTTTCCACAAGATTTTAGCAGTCTCTGCAAGTCGAGGTTGCATACGTTCTACGGTGACACCTCCAGGTACCTCAGCTTTGAACAAGTGAGTGCTGCCAATTCCAAGGGCTGGGAAAATTGCCATAGACAAAAGGATGATTCCCATTCCCCCAAACCACTGGGTGAGGTTTCTCCAAAACAGAATTCCACGGGGCAAAGAATCGATATCTGTAAGAATGGTCGCCCCTGTAGTAGTAAAGCCACTCATGCTTTCAAAGAATGCATCTATAAAGTCTGGGCAATTTCCGGAAAGATAGTAAGGAAACGCACCTGCTAATGCGATGAATATCCAGGATAATGCAACAATTGCGAACCCTTCTCGATCGCGTAGTTTCTCAACACCTGATGGAAGAATCTTCCACAAAGAAAGACCGATTAAAAATGACACCACAAGAGTCAGAACAAATGCCTGTGAGTCGGCCATATAGCCGGGTAATGGAGGGTGGTCGTAATAAAATGCAATACCAACAGGCAGAACCATTAGGCCTGAAAGAAGAAGGAGGAGAACCCCCACAACATTGAAAATCGCAAGGATGTTCATCAGAACCTGAAAAAGTGTCTTTTACGTCCGAAAAGTTTTTCGATTTTTTCAATTGCTGAGCTCAAAGCGACAACAATAACTGAATCGCCCTCTTGAACAATAATTGTTTCATCAGGGGCCAACATTTCCCCCTGGCGAAGAATTGCACCAATCATTGCGTCTTCAGGGAAGTTTAAATCAGAGATCCTGTTTCCGGCAATCGTTGAATTAGCATCAACGACTAACTCCAGTACTTCAGCATCTTCTATCAACTTGAAAACAGAAATAACTCCGCCTTTACGTAAATGCTTCAAAATAGTACTGACTGCGATCAGGCGAGGATTGATCGTAATGTCCATACCGATTGAATCGACAATAGGCAAGTACTCAGGGTCATTAGTAATGACCACTGCGCGTCGCGCACCATATTTTTTTGCTAAGAGAGACGCAAGGATATTATTTTCATCGTCGTCAGAAAGTGCCATAAAAAAATCAACATCCTTCATATTTATTTCGTTGAACAAATCTAGATCCGTTCCTGTCCCTTGATGGACCAAGGTCTTTGAAAGTTCCTCTGCAGCTTTATGGGCGGCTTCACGAGATGGTTCAATAATGCACACGTTTTTGACGATTTCTTCCAATGCCTTAGCTAGATTGATCGATACTGGGTTAGCAGAATAGATGACTATTTTCTCGACCGCATCGACGGTTTTGTTCAACATGGGTAAAAGAAACGGCAGGGACTCTTTGCTTACTAAAATATAGATTCGGTCACCCGTTTGCAGAATGTCTTCTGGCTTTGGGATAATGAGTTTCCCTTCGCGGACGATGGCCACGATTATTATCAAGTCGAAATCAGAAATGCTTACGAGTTCCTTAATGCTTTTCCCTGTCAGTGGGGCATTTTCAGGCAAATCAAACTCGCGCAATAAAACCTTTCCCTGGGCAAACTCCGCAACATTTACCGCACCCGGTGTTTGTAGAATTTTAAGAATCGTATCAATAATGATTTCTCCAGGATTGATCGCCTGGTCAAGAAACAGTTCTTTTGGTGAAAAGATTTGCCCTGAACCCGTGAACTCCATACTGCGAAGTCTTGCAAATCGCTTTGGAACTTGAAATTTAGAAGCGAGGAAACATACCATCAAATTGATCTCGTCTTTATTGGTGACTGCAATCACCATTTCCATGTCACGAATTCCGGCTTTGACAAGGACGCTGGGCATGCAGGCATTACCGCAGACCGACATCACATCCAATGTATCCGAGATGCGGCGAATTTTTTCGGCGTCTCCGTCTATGATAGAAACATCATGACCTTCTTCGGAGAGTTGCTCAGCCAAGTTATTGCCGACAATGCCAGCCCCAGCTATCAAAATTCTCATAAGAAATAAAAGTTGTTTAAAGGAACGCTTGAACTTGGTTTTAATTCCGGTTGACTAAAACAGTAAGGTTGCATGAGGACAGGGCTGTCCTATAGTGACTATCAGTTGTTCTTGTTAAGGAAGTTCAAAAACTCAGAATCTTCCGAGAGAAGAATGGTGGTGTCTGTCTTCAAAGATTTTTTGTAAGCTTCCATGGAACGAATGAAGTTGTAGAATTTGGGATCCTTGTTGAAGGATTCAGCATAAATCTTTGTTGATTTCCCGTCCCCTTCACCTCGAATGGTTTGTTCCTGCTTGTACGCCTCGGCAATAAGGATTGTTTTTTCTTTGTCTGTCTGAGCTCGAATTTTGGTGGACTCTTCTTTCCCTTCTGAACGGTATTCCATTGCAATCCGTTGTCGTTCAGTACGCATTCGGTTGTAAATCGAGTTGGCAATTTCTGGTGGCAAGTCAATTCGCTTCATCCGGACTTCGTCCATTTGGATCCCATATTCTGCTGCTTTTTTATTCGCCTCTTTCGTCACCTTTTCCATGATATCTCCTCTAGTTGTGGTTACAACCTCATGGAGATCATGGGTACCAATTTCGACCCGAAGTTCCGAGTATATGATGTCGTCCAGTCGAGCACGGGCACCGTTTTCTGTGCGCACTGTTTCTAGAAATTTCAATGGGTCAGTAATGCGATACAAAGAAAAATTATCAATCAGCAGATTTTTCTTATCGCGTGTAAGGACTTCGGTAGGTGGTGAGTCGTTATCCAGAAGTTGCTTGGAAAAAAAGCGGACTTTTTGAATAACAGGGACCTTAAAATATAACCCGGGTTCAGTGATGATTTTCTTTGGTTTTGATAACTCAAGTACAACTGCCGATTGCGTCAAGTGTACAGTGAACATTGAGGTTGATATTAATGATACTATTAGTACCAGTCCTATAATAAGTCCGTTTTGTTTCATAAGTTAGTTGGTTATTTCCCGGTTACGTCGGCAAGTGCTCCCGGTCTTAAGGGGAGAATTGGTAGAACGCCCTGTTTATTATTACCCATCACAAATTTCTGCATAGAAGGTAGGACCTCTTCCATGGTTTCTAAGTAAATTCGTTTACGAGTAATTTTAGGGGCTTTTTTATATTCATTATATTGCAGAATGAAGCGCTGGCTGTCACCAGTTGCCATGCTAATTTTTTCTTCGCGGTATGCTTCGGACGCTCTGACAATTTGAGCCGCTTGTCCCCGGGCTTCAGGAATTACAGCATTGCGGTAGCCCTGTGCTTCATTAATCATCCGTTCTTTATCCTCACGTGCAGAGACAACGTCTTTAAAGGCTGAAGCTACTTGCTCGGGTGGGTGAACGTCTTGCAACTGTATGGTGACAATTTGAACACCTGAATTATGTTTATTCAAAAGTGTCTGGATTTGTTCTTGGGCGGTTATTTGTATGGCTGCTTTACCTGTTGTTAGAGCCTCGTCAATTTTTCGACTGCCCACTATTCCGCGAACTACGGTTTCAGAAACATTTCTGACCAGTTTGTGAACGCGTCGCACATTAAACAGGTAGGCTACCGAATCCATAACTTTATATTGAACGACGAGATTGATATCTATTATGTTTTGATCGCCTGTGAGCATGAGAGCTTCAGCGGGAACTTTTTGTAAGCCTCCTCCTTGGGTGGTACGGAAACCGATTTCAGCTCGTCTGATTTTTCTAACTTTCGGCGTGCTTGCATGTTCTATCGGGGAAGGAAACTTAAAATGCATCCCAGGTTGAGTAATACGAGAGAATTCTCCAAAGGTTACAACGACTCCCTCCTCGTCTGGCTCTACAAAATAAAATGTTCCCGGAATAATCCAGACCATTAGCAATAGCCCAGCAATAACCCAAAGCATAGAAGGTTTGAATTTTGGGATTTGGATCTGAGGTATGTCGAAAGGTGGTTTATCCTGAGAACCTCCTCCTTGGCTTCCACCACCTCTGTTGCCTGATTTTCCCGGTTCGTGTAAATCGTCCCAAGGCATCTTTAATTTCCAATATTTATTATGTACAAGATCAATTTTTCTACGCTAACAAACTGCCTGCTTAATGTCAATATATCGCAAACCATAAACCACATAACCCGTGTAGCATCGAAACAGGTTTTGAATATATATGGTTTAGGGTTTGGCTAGCTTGAAATAGCGTTTGGAATAATTTCTTGTTATTACGAAAGATTTAAGGTGACTTTCTGACGGAAGAACGGGTTCTAAATTAATTTTTAACTATATCGGTTAATTACAATGCATCACAGCGCGCATTTTATCAGTTTTAATATGATTTAAAATATTTTTCATCAGTGCTTCAAAAGAGTATTAGCGTTGAAATTGTTACCATGTTAAATAAATGGTTTACTTTTAAAGGGCTCGAGCATAAGATTTGACCATGATTAAAGTTGAGTTTTGCTCAAAACTTCAGACAAAAGAAAGACCCGTCGCCTTTCAGGTTTGTGATCGTCGATACAGGATAAAAGAGATTGTGGATCGGTGGTACGGTGTTGGAGAGGTTTTTTTTAAAGTGGAGGCCGACGACAACAATATTTACCTTCTGAAATATGAAGAAGGTCAAGGTTGCTGGGATCTCGTTTTTTTTCAGAACCCCGTTTTGGTAGGAGCTCACGTGGTAGATGAAGAGGTCGGTTTGATTGAACGACTAAGATTTAAAAAGTTCACTGGTCAAACAGATAGGGTTTCTCCCTACCTGCATTAGTAACCCTCCCTTTCTAGATTGATTTTCTAATTTGTTCCCTTCGGTTTTACACCCTCATTTCTCGGTAATATATATAGGAGGTCGTTCCAAGTGGAGTTGACGGAACAGGCCATACAGGCATACGCCGGACAAAGGCGTAAGATGATAGAAGAGCAAATATCGGGGCGCGGTATCAAGGACCTTTCGGTGATAGAGGTGCTAAGCCATGTACCAAGGCACCTCTTTGTTAATTCTTCACTTCAGCATAGCGCTTATGGGGATTGTCCGTTGCCCATTGGTGAAAATCAGACAATCTCACAACCGTACATTGTCGCATTAATGACGGAGGTTTTGCAGCTTAAGGGGGGTGAACGGGTTTTGGAAATTGGGACAGGGTCAGGCTACCAGACGGCTATTCTGGCTGAGTTAGCTTCACAGGTATTTACTATTGAAAGAATCAAGCCCCTTGTCCAAAAAACCAAAGAATTGCTTGAAGGACTAAGTTATAAAAATATTGTTTTTAAAACATTTGACGGTACATATGGTTGGCGCGATCAATCGCCATTCGATGCGATTCTTGTTTCAGCTGCAGCGCCAAGCATTCCCACCGCATTGATTGAACAGTTGGCGGATAAAGGTCGTTTAGTAGCACCCGTAGGGGAAAGAGAATCACAAGATCTTATTGTTCTCAATAAGAATGGTGACCAGATGGTGAAACGAAAAATAGGAAATTGTAAGTTTGTTCCGCTCATCGGTAAATTTGCTTGGTCTGAAGAAAAATGATTTCATTGCGTAATGGTCAAAGTGGAGAAAGAAAAGTTTGTGGTGGGTCACTCCGCAAATGTTTATCGCCGAGGTGTTTTTCTAAACGTGAGTATTAAATTGCTTTTTGGAAGAGGGGGTGTTGTATGTTTTCACGAATAATAAAAGAAGGAAAATTTGTTTTAAGCTCGGGAGTTAAGTCGAACTACAATTACGATTACTCTCTGTTATCCGATACCATGAATGAAGCCTATTGTAGTTTGCTAAGACAAAAGCTAGAGACTTGGCAGACAAAGCATGGGAAGTTTGATGTGATTGTTGGTTGCGAAACAGAGGGAATACGAATTGGGTATGCATTGTCAAAACTGATTAATCTTCCTTTTTACATAATGCCTAAGAAAAGCACTGACTTTGCAGAAGTTGCTATCCCTCCCTATCCAGCAGATACTCACTGGTTAATTGTTGATGACATCGTTACTACGGGCTCAACCTTTATGAGAGCGGTAAATTTTCTGGATATAGAAGAGCCTCAAAGTATTACATACGCCTGTATGATCAAAAGGAAGCTAGAAAACATGGATTACTCCGCGGTACAGGGTGACTCAGACAAGGAGCAGTTTCATGTCCGTGACGAGCGATTCGATTTTATTGATAAAAGGCTTGTTCCCTTATATTCAGAGTAGCCAAGACCCATCTGCGATTGGATAGAGAAACATTTTCAGTTTTAAAACCTTTTTAAAATTACTAAATTTTTACGAGGTTACAATGTCGGGAATGAAAGCTTTGTTTGGTTTAAGTATGCTTATTTTCGGTCTAATCCTTACGGGCTATGCCGATGCTAATAGTGGTGAGTTTATCAAGATTGACATAAAAACAGGAACCGGAAAAGAAGCGACTGCGGGTAAGGTAGTGAGTGTTCATTACACGGGTTGGCTTTTCGATAAATCCGCCGCCGATAATAAAGGTAAAAAATTTGACAGTTCCCGCGATCGTCCGGGCAATTTCACCTTTCCATTAGGGGCCGGTCGGGTCATCAAAGGTTGGGATCAAGGCGTACAGGGCATGAAAGTGGGTGGGAAACGGACTTTAATTATCCCCCCATCCATGGGTTATGGCGCACGCGGCGCCGGCAACATTATTCCACCCAATGCAACTTTGATTTTTGATGTCGAATTGATGGAAGTTCAATAGGTAAGGGTGAAGATTTGTTTAGGGCCTAAGCAGAAGTTGAGATACCTGAGGAACTTGCAGCCCTGTGGTTTGTTGGATGAGGTGAATCACACTCGCATCCATTATCTCCATCAATGGTCTGGGATACAATCCAATACACAATACAAGGACAGCCAATGGAATCAGCGTAGCCAATTCCCGATTCGATAAATCTGGGAGCACTTTGGCGACTTTTGTTGAGGGCTCTCCCAATACCAGCCTTTGAAGCATCCACAACATATATGCGGCACCTAAAAGAATACCGCCGATAGAGATAAAAACCATGGCAAAGCTGACATATGAAGTTCCTACTAAGACTAAAAATTCGCTTATGAAATTACAGGTGCCAGGTAGCCCAAAGGCGGCGACTGAAAACAAAGTGAACAATCCAACAAATCGTGGCATGGGTTTATGCAAGCCGCCGTAGTCAGAAATCGCTCGACTGTGAGTGCGGTCGTATAATTGTCCAACGCAAATAAACAAGGCTGCAGTAGTAATCCCGTGATTAAACATTTGCAAGACGGCCCCCTGGATACCTTGGCTATTGAACACAAAAATTCCGAGAGTAACAAAACCCATATGGGAAACGGAAGAATAGGCCACGAGCTTTTTAAGATCTGACTGCGCCAAGGCCATATATCCTCCATAGATAACGGCTATGACCGATAACCATAAAATATATGGGGCGAAATTTCCCGAGGCCTCGGGAAACATCGGCAAACAAAAACGCAAAAATCCATATCCTCCCATTTTCAACAGCACCCCAGCCAGAATCACACTACCAGCAGTTGGGGCTTCTGAGTGTGCGTCAGGGAGCCACGTATGAAAGGGGACCATTGGCATTTTTATAGCAAAAGCCAGAAAGAAGGCCAGGAATAACCAGAATTGCGTGCTGGAAGAATAAGTTTGTTCAGTTAACACCAATAGGTCATAGGTATTTCCCCCTTTAATATAAAGACCCAATACTCCCACCAGTAAAAGCAGGCCCCCTGCTAAACTGTACAAAATGAATTTAAGCCCAGCTGCAATACGATTCGGCCCTCCCCAGATAATAATCATGAAATACATGGGAATCATTGCAAGTTCCCACAACATGAAAAATAGGAAAAGGTCCAGAGCGGTAAAGACCACAATCATCGAGGATTCGACCAGCAATATTAGCGAGAGATAGGCTCGTACTCGTGTTGTAATTCCCGTCCACGAACAAAGGACACAGATTGGGAAAATAAGGGCTGTGAGTAACACCAAAACAATACTGATGCCATCAACACCGACCGCATACTGAATATTAAACGTGGGCATCCATTCTACGCGTTCGACGAACTGCATGCTTTGCAGGGTGAAATCAAAATCCCTCCAGAGTATAAGCGAAAGGAAAAACTCCACCACTGTGAAGCCAAAGGCAACTCGTCGAATCGATTCTTCATCACGCACAAACGCCAGAATACCGATTCCTATAATGGGAACGGCAATCATCCAGCTAATCAGGTGATCCATCAATATTGCCATTTAAGACATCTCCTTCCTACGAAAGAAGTAAACTCTCGGCTTTTCAAATTAGCGCAAGAAAAATGATGTGAAGCCGTCTTATACCAGATCCATTTTTTATAATACGGTTATCGGGGACTCATTAAACCAAGATATACAACAGGCCAGTCATCGCCCCTAACCAAAATATCATTACTAATAGCTGATGCTGGGTGGTACGGATTTCCATCTTTTGCTGTAATTGCCCTGCAGTATAAAACCTCCCTGTTACCTGTTCCACTTTCCGATCCAACCAACGAAGATCAACAACTCGCCATAACCAGCCAACAAAACACACAGAATAAGTCGCGATTAAATGGGCGAAACGATCTATAAACTTCATATCAATAATTCGCCACAACCAGCGTGCGAACTGAATGGTTGGGGTTACCAGATAGGCATCATAGATTTCATCAAAATAACCTTTATTCCAAAATAGGACATACAGTCGATTGCTTCTCCCATTTGCTCTGGAGACCTGATGTTTAGGTCGAATCTGCGTTGAGTATGCATAGAACCATCCCGCCACTGCCACGCCAAGAGAAACCACCAACCAAAAAGGAAAGCCCTGCTCGACCGCACCTTCTTCCAAGGTGACTACGGGAAGGGTCAAAGCCGGACCAAGAAAGTTGGCGAACCAACTCCAAAACAGAGTCAATAGCCAACCTACAAAAACCGTAGCCAGAATAAGACCCGTTAAAATGGAGCCATTTAAAAACTTTGGTCGAACAGATTGCGTCTCCAAACTATGCTGCTCTGAAGCAGGCCAGTAAGTTTTTGGGCCGTGAGCAAAAACTGAGGTGACGCCTTTAAAAAGATATTGAGAAGCCACAAATACCGTGATCAAGCCAATGACTTTGAATCCGATCGCGGCAGAAACAAACCCAGTAATCCCCCACAAATATTCATACGATCCGGAAAACAGGATGAACGGCGGGAGTAATGCCAGCAGCAAGGCCCCGCCATACAAGCTGCCCATGCTCTCAGAAACATGGTGTTCATGGTCACCATGCCCATGACCCGGTTCCACTGATCGCAACGCATTGCCGGTGGATAGAAAAAAGAACGCTTTGTAGCACCCATGGGCAAGAAGATGAAAAATTGCAACTGCAAACGCGCCCAAACCACAGGCCATAACCATGAATCCGATTTGACTAATTGTAGAATAGGCTAAAATCTTTTTGATATCCGATTGAGTCAAGGAAACTATCCCAGCAAATATCGCAGTAGTAGCACCAATGATGAAAATGAACGTCATGGCGTACGGAGAAAGCATAATTAAAGGACTCAACCGCACTAACAAAAAAGGACCCGCATTAACCATAGTAGCCGCATGAATAAGCGCCGAGACCGGAGTCGGAGCTTCCATCGCCCCGGGTAACCACACATGAAACGGTATTTGTGCGGACTTTCCCATAGCCCCCATAAAGAGGAAGAATGGAATTAGTGCCACAGGATAGATATATAGATCCAAGCCCATCCACTCTAAGATATTAATGGTATAGTCCTGCATCCCTGCAGCCTCAGCAAGAATAGTCTGGATATCGAGTGTCCCAAAGGTAAAAAAGGCTAGAATGATGCCAAAAATGAATCCTACATCCGCAACTGCGTTGACGAGAAAAGCTTTGGTAGCTTCCCTGCAAGCTGAAGGTCGTTCTGCTGCGTGAGAAATTAACAGATAGGAACAGATTCCCATTACTTCCCAACTAATCAACGACAACAAAAGGTTGCCACTCATGACCAACAAAATCATAGAAAAAGTAAACAAGGCAATGACGGCGAAAAAACGATTGTAACGAGACTCTCCTATCATGTAACGGGAGGAATACACATGCACAACCCCGCTTACCCCTGTGACTAAGAGCAAAAGCAGAACCGTCAGTTGGTCAACAAACAAAGTTAAATCGATAGTCAAGGAACCAGATTCAAAGAGCCGGTAAAGAGAAAGAGTAAACGGTCCATTTCTCAATACCTCAATGAAAGCGGCCACTGATAACCCAAAGGATAAACCGATGGCAGGAATCCCAATCCGGTGACTTTTCTCACCC